>JBBQVO010000025.1:0-27362 GCA_038211505.1 Dehalococcoidia bacterium
GACTTCGAGCCAGTTGGCGTAGAGATGAGCCTCGAGGTGATTGACGCCGAGCAGCGGACGTCCGTGCCCGTAGGCCAGCGCCTTCGCCGTGTTGACGCCGACGAGCAGCGCCCCCGCCAGCCCCGGCCCCGCCGTCACCGCCACGCCCGCAAGATCGTGCCAGCCGACACCGGCCTCGGCGATCGCCGTATCGACGACCTGCAGGATCACTTCGAGGTGATGCCGCGAGGCCACCTCCGGCACGACGCCGCCGTAGGGCGCGTGCAGATGAAACTGCGACGCGATGACGTTCGAGCGCAGGTAGCGCCCGTCCTCCACAACAGCCGCCGCCGTCTCATCGCAAGAAGTCTCGATGCCGAGGATCAGGGAGTGAGGGGAGGTCACGGACTGAAGTTTACTTCACACGTGCGTATCGTTCGCGTCAGATGCAACCTCTGCCATCCGCGCGAAGCCGAGGAATCTTTCCGATGTCGCA
This sequence comes from Dehalococcoidia bacterium, assembly GCA_038211505.1. GTDB lineage: Bacteria > Chloroflexota > Dehalococcoidia > DSTF01 > JACRBR01 > JBBQVO01. The sequence continues at coordinate 476 of JBBQVO010000025.1, forward strand.
CAACTGTCATTCTGAGCGAAGCGAAGGATCTCTCCGATGTCACGCCGACTTTCGTCCTAACGTAGAGCCCTGTCGGACCGCACCGGAGGCAATCCGAAGAGATTCTTCGCTTCGCTCAGAATGACAGTTGGCGGTCAGAATGACGGCGGGTGCGCAAAGGATCACTCAGCACTCACGACTCACTACGCACGACTCACAACTCATCACGCACCACTCGCCGCGAGACGCAGATCCTCCACGCGCACCTCTAGCGTGCCGTCGCCGCGCGCGTCGAGTGTGTAGACGATGTCGATACGGTCGCCCATCTCGACGCTGATGCCGCCCATGTCGAAGGCGATCGCCTGCCATGTGACGCCGCCGTCGCGCAGCTTGAGCCGCAGATGCTTTTCGCCGGCGCCGACGTAGCGCGAATCGGCGACCGTGACATCGCGCGCGAGAAACATCGGCTGCGGGTTGCCGATGCCGAACGGGCCGATGCGTGACAGCGCGCGGATCTCTTCGCCGCGCACGGAGCGCAGCGGCAGCTGACAATCGATCTCCAACACCGGCGCAAGATCGCGTCCCGCCAGCTCGCGCGCCGCCTCGGCGATCAGATGCTCGCGCACGGCATCGAGATCGTCGTTGTTGACGGTGAAGCCGGCGGCCGCGCGATGGCCGCCGAAGCGCACGAAGAGATCGGCGCGCGCCCGCAGCGCATCGGTGATGTGAAACTCGTCGATGCTCCGGCAGCTGGCGCGGCTCGTCGTCGCGCCGCGCTCGTACACGACGGCCGGCCGGCCGTAGAGGTTCACCAACTTCGACGCGATCAGTCCGACGATGCCGGACGAGAAGTCGGCGTGGCCGATCATCAGCAACGGCGGCAGCTCGCGTTCGGCTTCCACCATGCGCTCCGCCAGCGTCACCGCCTGAGCCGTGCGGTCTTGGCGCTCGCGGTTGAGCGCATCGAGACGCTCGGCCAGCTCGCGGCCGCGATCGGCGTCGTCTGTCATCAGCAGCTCGAGTGCGAGCCTGGCGTGGGCGATGCGGCCGGCGGCGTTGAGCCGCGGGCCGAGGCGATAGCCGATGTCGTCGGCGCAGAGATTCGCCAGATCACAGCGCGAGATCTGCATGAGCGCCCGCAGCCCCGGCCGCCGCGTGCGGGCCAGCGCCGGTAGCCCGACGCGCAGTAGTCGCCGGTTCTCATCTATCAGCGGCGCCATGTCACACACCGTGCCCAGCGCCGCCAGATCGAGATATGCATCAGCGTCAAACGGCCGGTCGAGCGCCGCGTGCAGCGCGGCCGCGACGTGAAAGGCGAGTCCCGCCGTCGCCAGCTCGAGCATGCCGCCCGGTTGCGCATCCGTGAGCTTCGGATTCACCAGCGCCGTCGCATCCGGCAACACGGGCGGCACCGTGTGATGATCGAGGATGATCACGTCCATACCGAGGGCGCGCGCCGCCGCCACCTCATCGATCGAGCTCGTGCCGCAGTCGGCCGTGACGAGCAGCGTCGCGCCGTCGGCGTGCAGCCGCTCGATCGCCGGAATGTTGAGGCCGTAGCCCTCGCTGAATCGATCGGGAATATACGGCATCGGCCGCGCGCCGAGAGCCGACAACGCCTCCGACAGCTGCGCCGCGGACGTCACGCCGTCGACATCGAAGTCGCCATACACGGCGACGATCTCACCGGCGCGACAGGCGCGTGAGAGTCGATCGATCGCCACGTCGAGCGCCGGCAGCGCGTAGGGATCGGGCGCGACATCAGGACGATCGAGGAACGCGCGCGCCGACGCCGCATCGCTGATGCCGCGCAGGGCGAGGATGCGTCCCGTCAGTTCGGGCCAGTAGCCTTCGGGGAGCGTCGCCGGCCGTGGGCGGCCACGCCACCGTCGCCGGCGGGCGATATCGCCACGCGCATCCTGCGGGGCGGAGATGACCATCGGAGGCGATTGTAGCAGAGTCGCGATCGTCATTGGTGATTGATGCTCGGCGCTGATCGTCCCCGATAACGCTACGTAAAGCTGCGCACGACGTCCGCGCACAGCGCTTCGATGCCGCGGCGCGTCACCGTGATCACGCGCAGGTGCGGCAGCGGCTCCGACGTATAGAGATCCGAGACCGCATGCTTCAGTGGCGTCGGCCCCCAGATGATGATCAGCTGCGCCCAGCGCATATTCGCCAGCGCGTCGCGGCCGCTGTGCGATGCCCGTGTGCCGTCGACGTAGCGCACGTCGAGCCCCGCGCCGCCGAGCCCACGTAGCTCGCTCCACTGATGCGCCGTGCCCCCGACGATCACAATCCGCGCGACTCCGCGACGCAGCAGCATCCGCATCATTTCGATCAACCCGCGCTGGTTGTTCGATCCGGCGCAGATCTCGCACGATGGCCCGCCGACGATCACCGCCTCCCGCGCCTTGCCCGCGCCGGTGCGATCGATCGCCAGGCAAGCGTCGCCGCAGACGCGCAGCAGCGTCGCGGCCAACGCCGTCCGCGCCGCCGGCAGCTTGCTGGCGACAAGCGCCTGCTTCCCTGAATGCGTCAGCCCCGCCGCCTCCAATACCTGCCGCGCTCGCCGTGCCGCAGGCGCGCGATCGAAGCCTTCGCCCGCGAGAAATGCATCGATATTGACCGCGTCCGTCATCACCAATCCTCGCGGCATCGATGCCCGCCGCCGGTATCGGGCTTCGCGCCCGCAGACTCTCGTCGTGCTTCCGTACGTCCGCAATGCCGCCGCGCTCATGCATCACCTCCTGATCTGGCCCGTGGCCTCTCGGTTGATGCGGTGATCGTCGCGGGCGTGCGCGACAACCACTGTCGCACGGCGGCCGCCGCGCTACAATCGCCGCATGCCCTTCGTCAAGTCCGGCGCGATCGATCTCTATTACGAGCTGCACGGCCCGAAGCCAGCCGACGCGCCCGCCATCGTCTTCGCGCACGGCGCCGGCGGCAATCACCTCTCGTGGTGGCAACAGGCGCCGCACTTCCGCGATCGCTACACCTGCCTCGTGTTCGACCATCGCGGCTTCGGGCGCTCGCGCGATAGCGAAGGCGGTCCCGGCGGCGACGCCTTCGTCGATGATCTGCGCACTGTGCTCGATCACGCCGGCATCGAGCGGGCGACGCTCGTCGCGCAGTCGATGGGTGGCTGGACGTGCCTCGGCTTCGCGCTACGCTACCCCGCGCGCGTCGAGCGCCTGCTGATGTGCGCGACGCACGGCGGCCTCCGCTCCGACGACATCGACGCGATCTGGTCGCTTCGCCGCGCCGGCGTCGCCGATCTGCCCGCCGGCGTGCATCCCGCCGCCGGCCCGCGGATGCACCGCGAGCAGCCGTCGCTGCACTTCCTCTACGAAGAGATCGCCGCGCTCAACCAGATGACGCCGCAGCAGCTTGGCGCGACGATGCGCGCCGCCGGCACGATCGCCGTCGAGGCACTCGCGACCCTCACGATCCCCGTGCGCTTCATCGCCGGCGAAGAAGACATCGTCATCCCGCCCGCCGTGCTCGATGCCGCTGCGAAGCACATCGCCGGCGCCAGCGTCATCCGCGTCCCCGAAGCCGGCCACTCCGTCTACTTCGAGCGCCCCGCCGCATTCAACGCCCTCCTCGAAGACTTCCTCCGGACGTGATCGACGGGTTCGATCCACAGCCACCGGCGTTCAGCGGAACGCGGGCGCCTCAAAGGAGCACCAACATGGCCGATGAACCGATTCTGTATGAGAAGCGCGAGGGCGTGGCGACGATCACGCTGAACCGGCCGGAGCGCATGAATGCGTTTACGGACGTGATGATCCGCGAGTGGGCGTCGGCGCTGGAGGACGCGCGGACGGATCGCGACGTGCGGGCGGTGATCGTGACAGGCAACGGGCGCGGCTTCTGTGCGGGGGCGGATCTGCGCGGGGGGAGTGGCATCGGCGGCGGGGATGGCGCAGATGGGACGGCGCCACCGACGGCCGCGTCGAGGCGCAACTGGCTGCGCGATGGGGTGCACTATGTGCCGCGGGCGGTGCAACTGCTCGACAAGCCGTACATCGCGGCGGTCAATGGCGCGGCGGTGGGCGCGGGGATGGATATGGCGTCGATGGCGGATATCCGGATCGCGTCGGACGCGGCGAAGTTCGCGATGTCTTATGCGAAGGTGGGGCTGATCCCTGGCGACGGCGGTTGCTACTTTCTGCCGCGGATCGTCGGCATCGCGAAGGCGCTGGAGCTGATCTGGACGGCGGACTTCTTCGACGCGCAGGAGGCGCTGCGCATCGGCTACGTCTCGAAGGTGGTGGCGGCGGACGACCTGCTGACGTCGGCGACGGAGTTCGCGCAACGGCTGGCGCAGGGGCCGGCGGTGGCGATGCAGTTGGCGAAGCGGCTCGTCTATCGGGGGTTGACGTCGGACTGGCACGAGGCGTTCGAGCAGGCGGGGCAGGCGATGGCGATCGCGCAGACGACGGAGGACGCACGCGAGGGGCCGCGCGCGTTCGTGGAGAACCGGCCGCCGAAGTTTGTGGGGCGGTAGTTCGGGCGCCGGCGCGATCGTAGGTTCGGCGTAGTCCTGGCGTCAGGCGGCGCGCGCCGGTTGGCGCTACGGTCGAAGCATGAAGAACCAACTCCGACCGTCGACGGTCCGCATCTATCTCGCTCTCGCCCCGATCCTCTTGTTGCTCGCCGCCGTCTCATGCGGAGGGAAGTCGGCTGCCGTTGCGCCGACGGCAACACAACCGCCGTCCGCGACCGCGATTGCGATTCGAACGACGGGGATGAGCGACCTCGACGAGATCATCCGACTCACGCTGGCGGGCGATCGCGCTGGCCTTGTCGCCAGGCTCGGGTATACGGCCTTGGCGTGTGTGCGCCCGCAGCAGGAGGGTTCGCCGCCTCCGTGCGAGGGCGACGAGCCGGCCGGCACGGTGGTCGATGCATTTCTGGAGGCGGGCTGCGGCGGCAATTGGGTACGCGCGCATGACGCAGTGCGGAGCGTCGGCGGGCCAATGAAAACTGCGACTCTGTTCGCTGTCGGCCGCGCGCGGCCGAGCGCAGAACCGCCGCACACCGAGTATCGCATCGCGTTTAGGTACGACGACAGCGAACTCGGATACTGGTTCGATGTCCTGAACGGACGCATCGTCGGATTGGAGCAGGGCTGCGGTCCGATCGCCGGCGTCGCGAAGTTCGTCGACGGGTTCGTGCTGGCGCCTCCTCCTTAGGTAGGCTGAATTCGAAGTGAACATGGCAATCGAACAACACCAGCTGAGTACCGTCGTACCGGCGGAAACGCTACCGGAGGCGTATCGGCGCGTCCGCGCGATCGAGGACAAGCTCCGTGCGGCGTATCCGGAGGCGCGGTTCGAGCTGCATTGTGTCGCGGACGACGAGTTGCAGCTGTTCATCTACTCCAACGCCGACTCGATCCACGATCCGATGGATCTCATCGAAGGCGAACAGGACAGGCTTTCCGACGAGCTCGGTATCAGCCTGTTTCTTGTTCCGGCAGGGCCGCCCTGACCTTCGATCGTTGCTGTAGTAGTCGCGCGCTCGTCGTTGCCCAACATCAAACATCGGCCCGATATACTGCGGCGATGCGATTCGCCATCCTCACGTTTCCGGGCACGTGGTCAGAGCGGGATTGCCAGTACGTGCTGACGCACGAACTCGGGCAGCAGGCTGATCTTGTCTGGCACCGCCAGTCCGATCTCGACGGCTACGATGCCGTCGTGATCCCCGGCGGGTTCTCGTACGGCGATCACCTGCGGACGGGCGCGATCGCGCGGTTCTCGCCAGTGATGGAGGCGGTGGGGCGGTTCGCGGCGGCGGGACGGCCGGTGCTGGGCATCTGCAACGGCTTTCAGATCCTGTGCGAGTCGCACCTGCTGCCAGGCGTGTTGATGCGCAACGACAGCCTGCAGTTCCGCTGTGTGCCGACGCATCTCCGCATCGAGAACGCCGAGACGATGTTCTCGCGATCGGGTCGCGTGGGCGACGTGCTGACGGTGCCGATCTCGCACGGCGAAGGCAACTTCTACGCCGACGCCGAGACGATCGCGCGCCTCGAATCGGAGAAGCGCGTCGTCTTCCGTTACGTGACGCCGGACGGCGAGCAGACGGCGGCGTCGAACCCCAACGGCTCGGCGAACAACATCGCCGGCATCATCAACGATCGCGGCAACGTGCTGGGAATGATGCCGCACCCGGAGCGCTGCGGCGAAGCGCTGATGGGCGGCACCGACGGCCTCGTGATCTTCCGCTCGATGATCGAGAGCGCGATCGCGGTTGTGGCGGCGGGGTGACGATCCACTAAGAGCACGAAGGGCACGAAGGTTGGAGCGGGCTACCGGAGATCATCGCGTACTTGAGGCATGGCTCCTGGGTAGACCGCGGCGTGCGGCTAAAAGTTCCTCCAGCGCCTGATCAACCTTTGGATCCTCGGCGATCCACCGCAAAATGTCGCGTCTTCGTTCGAGCGTCATTCGCCGTCGCTGGCGCAGACGGAAGCGGATCGAATCGCGAGCGTTGGAGACGGTCGACGTGATCGCATCGATGATGCCGCGACGTTGGCCGTCTGTGTGGATCGTTGACGCCATGACTGTGTTCTCTTCTCGTTAAACCAGCGCCTGAGCTCGATCAGCACAATCCTACCAGAGGCCGATCCAGGGCGGACAGCGCAAGGTGCTGGCACCCAAGGTCGGGGGTTTGGGCGGGCGGGCATGGGGGGAGCGCCTATCTCCGTGACACCGGGATGTGCTGATGATTGCCGTAGGGCGCGCGATCTAGGTGTCGCGTGTTCGGCCGCAGTGGTGTGATCAACAGAAGGCGATGACCATGGCCACCGTCGGACGTCCTCCCGAACAATTTCAGTCGAGCGTTCATGCGGCGCAGTTTGTGGCGGTGCCGGCGGCTGACGCGCGCATCGCCGGAGCGACGGCGGCGGTCGTGCCGCTGCGGATCGCGCGCACGGGGTTCTATCAGCGGCGCGGGAAGCGCATCGGCGATCTCGTGCTGGGCGCGCTGCTGCTGATCGGGCTGATGCCGCTGATTGTGTGTGTCGCCGTCGCGGTGCTGCTGACGTCGGGGTGGCCGATCCTGTACGGATCGAAGCGGATCGGGCTCGATGGGCTGACGTTTCCGATGTGGAAGTTTCGCACGATGGTGCATGACGCCGATGCGGTCTTCGAGCGCTGGAAGGAGACGCATCCTGATCGCGCGCAATCGTTGTTGACGCACTGGAAGCTCGAGGAGGATCCGCGGGTGACGGCGCTGGGCCGCTTCCTGCGCAAGTCGAGCCTCGATGAGCTGCCGCAGTTCTGGAACGTGCTGTGCGGCGAGATGAGCATCGTCGGGCCGCGGCCGTATCTCTCGCGCGAATCGCTCGATCCGGCATTGATGCCGGCGATCATCGCCGTCCGTCCCGGGCTGACGGGGCCGTTCCAGGTGTGCGGCCGCAAGGGGCTGGCGCCTCAAGCAAGGATGCAGTTGGAGGCCGGCTATGCGCCGGACGTGCGGCCGATGCGGGACATCGGCTACATGCTCCGAACCGTGAAGCCGTTGGTGAAACTGGATGGAGAGTAGTCGCGGGTCGGGCCGCGTCAGCGTAAACGGCCATCCTCTCGGCTCTGACCTCGACGTCGCATCGACGCGAGGATGGAGGATGGAGGATGGAGGATGGACGCTGCGCGACAACAGACATCAGACAGCAAAGAGCAAAGGTCTGAACCGCCGGTCTTTGCCGTCTGATGTTTGCTGTTTGCTGTCCTCGGGCGGGAGGCGCGGATGACGCGGATCTTGATCGCTTCGTTGAACTACGCGCCGGAGGAGACGGGCATTGCGCCGTACTCGACGGGCGTCGCCGAGCATCTCGCCGGGCGCGGATATCAGGTGACAGTGCTCGCGGGGACGCCGCACTATCCGGCGTGGCGCGTGGCGGCGGAGTATCGCGGGCGCGGCGCGATGGTGGAGCAGCGTAACGGCGTCGAGATCCGGCGGACGCCGCACTACGTGCCATCGAAGCAGTCGGCGCTGCGCCGCGGGTTGTATGAGGCGTCGTCGCTGATGATGCTGCGCGAGGCGATGCGCATGCAGCGGCCGGATGCGGTGCTGGGCGTTGTGCCGAGCCTGAGCGGCGGCATCGTCGCGCGGGCGGCGGCGACGCGCTTTCGGGCGCCGTACGGGTTGATCTTTCAGGATCTTGTTGCGCCGGCGGCCGCGCAGTCGGGCGTCGGCGGCGGCGGTCGTGTGACGAGCATCGTGCGCGGAGGCGAGGCGTGGGCTGCGCGCGCGGCATCAGCTGTCGGCGTGATCGCCGAAGGCTTCAGGCCGTACGTCGAGTCGCTCGGCGTCGACGCGGGGCGGATTCGGCGCATTCGCAACTGGACGCACGTGGCGCCGGCGACGATCGATCGCGCGACGATGCGCACGCAGCTCGGGTGGCCGGACGGCGCAATCGTCTGCCTGCACGCGGGCAACATGGGCTACAAGCAGCGGCTGGAGAACGTGATCGCTTGCGCGCGCATGGCCGCGCAGCAGGACAGCCGGCTGCTGTTCGCGTTCGTCGGTGACGGCAATCAGCGGGATGCGCTGGTGCGCCTCGCGGCGAAGCAGGGGTTGTCGAACGTCCGGTTCTTGCCGTTGCAGACGGCGGAGGCGTTTCCGAGCATGCTTGCCGCCGCCGATGTGCTGCTGATCAACCAGCGGGCGAGCGTCGACGACATGTCGCTGCCGTCGAAGCTGACGTCGTATTTTGCGGCGGGACGCCCGGTTGTAGCCGCGGCGGCTTCGCACAGCGAGACGGCGCGGGAGATCGTCGCATCGAGCGGCGGCGTCGTCGTGGCGCCTGATGATCCGGCGGCGCTGTTCGATGCGCTGCAGCGGGTAAGCGCCGACTGCGGTCTGGGGCGCTATCTCGGTGAGCGCGGGCGGGCCTGGGCGGATGATGTGCTTTCGGAACGATCGGCGCTGCTGGCGTACGAGCAGCTGGTGGCGGCCGTGCTCGCTGGCGCGAAGCGAGGCCGCGTGCACAATGCCGGGCGCGCGCGGCCGCCGCTGCAGCTGCCGGCCGGCGAGCCAGAGTCGGCGCTGAGGCAGGATCGGAGAGCGGCATGAGATCGCTGCGCGATACGTCGATCATGGTGACGGGCGGCGGTGGCTTTCTCGGCGCGCACGTCGTGCGCGAGCTGCGCGATCGCGGCGCCGACGTGTTCGTGCCGCGCAGCGTCGACTTCGATCTGCGCGAGAAGGACGACATCGCGCGGGCCCTGGAGATCGCGCGGCCGGAGATCGTCGTGCATCTAGCCGCGGTGGTCGGCGGCATCGGCGCCAACCGCGCGAATCCGGGGCGCTTCTTCTACGACAACGCGATCATGGGCATCCAGCTGATGGAGCTGTCGCGGATGGCGCTCGTCGACAAATTCGTCAGCGTCGCGACGGTGTGCGCGTACCCGAAGTTCGCAGCGGTGCCGTTTCGCGAGGATGATCTCTGGTCGGGCTACCCGGAGGAGACGAACGCGCCGTACGGTCTGGCGAAGAAGATGCTGCTCGTCCAGGGTCAGGCGTATCGCGAGCAATACGGCTTCAACGCGATCACGCTGCTGCCCGTGAACCTCTACGGACCGGGCGACAACTTCGACCCGTCGAGCAGCCACGTCATCCCGGCGCTGATCCGCAAGATCGTCGATGCGAAGCTGCATGGCGATCGGGCGATCACGGCGTGGGGCAGCGGTGACGCGTCGCGCGAATTCCTGTACGTCGAAGATGCGGCGGCGGCGATCGTCGCGGCGACGGAGCGGTACAACAGCGCCGATCCCGTGAACATCGGCGCCGGCTGCGAGATCACGATTCGCGATCTCGTGCAGACGATCGCGCGGCTGTGCAACTACGGCGGCGAGATCCGCTGGGATGCGTCGCAGCCGGACGGGCAGCCGAGGCGCATGCTCGATACGTCGCGGGCGCGGGAGCGCTTCGGCTTCGAGGCGAGCACGGCGTTCGAGGATGGGCTGCAGGCGACGATCGATTGGTATCTCGCGCAGCAGCAGTTGACGGCGACGGCGGCATCGCGGCGTCGGGGCGCGCGGCGGACGGCCGTCGAGACGGTCGTTATCGAACAACCCTTACCGGAACGCGATCGGATCCGGCCGGCGGCGTAGCTGCTGGTTGAATCTGCGGATTGCGGGTGTACCCCTATGGCCGCGATCCGCGCCTGCGAGGACAATCGTGGGGTCGCAGCCGGAGCCGGATCGACGCCGCGAGGGCGCTGATCGTCGAAGGCAGCGACGGTGAGGGACGCATGGATGCCACGCCCTACATCACATTCGCGCACCGCTGGTGGTGGCTGCTGCTCACCGGCACCGTGCTGTCGATCGCGGCGTACGGCGTCGCGGTCCAGCTGCGTGACGACGGCGATCACACGCCGGTGTTCTCGGCCTCTGAAACGCTATTCGTCAGCCTGACACCGCGCACCGATACTCCTGGCGCACAGCCGATCACGGTCGACCAGCCGTGGGACATGGATCGGCTGCTGGCGACTTACGCGCTGATGTTGAAGAGCGACTCGGTCGCCCAGCGCGCTGCCGCGGATCTCGGCGTCGCCAACACGAGCGATGATATCCGCCGAAGGATCACGACGGGGACCGTCGGAACGACGCAGCTGCTGCGCTTGCGGGTGACGGCGGCGTCGCCAATCGATGCGTCGCCGCTGGCGACGGGCATCGTGCGCGCCTTTCAGGAAGTGCGCGCGGAGCAGGCGCTGCCAGGCAACGCCGTCGTGACCGAGACGTCGCCGGCCTCGCTCGAAGCGCAGTCGCACAACAACATGCTTCTCAACACGCTGATCGTCGCTGTCGCGGGCTTCTTCGCCGCGGCGGGCCTGATCTTCGTCTTCGAGTACGTCAGCGACAGCGTTCGCGACGCACGTGATGTTGAAGCTGCTTCAGGTGTGGCGGTGCTGGCGGCGATCCCGCGCTGGCGGGCAAACCGTCGCGGGCAGCGTGCGCTCGGCATCGATGTCGAACGCAACAGCGCGGCGCTGGAGGCGTATCGCTCGCTGCGCACGAACGCCGGACTGAAGACGAAACATGACGACGCGCAGGTGATCGTGATCGCCGGCGCGGCGAGCGGCGACGGCGCGACGACGACGGCGGCGAACTATGCGGTCTCGCTTGCGCACAGCGGCCGGAGCGTCGCGATCGTCGACGCGAATCTGCGGACGCCGGCGCTGGGCGGGCTGTTCGGCGTCGCGGGAGACGTGAACGGGCTCGGCGACGCGCTGATCCGCGATCTGCCGATCGGGCATGTCGTGCGGCCGACGGCGGTCAACGGGCTGTCGATCGTCACAGCCGGATCGCAGGGCGCGATGGTATCGGATCTGCTTGAGACGCCGCGATTCGGGGCGCTGCTCGATGGACTGCGGGCGCGGTTCGACGCGATCGTCATCGATGCGCCGCCACTGCTTGAGGCGACGGACGCGACCGTGATCGCGGCGCAGGCTGATGCGGCGATCGCCGTCGTGCGATGTGATCGGACGACGCGTGCCGATACCGCATCGATGGTGCAGACGCTGCGCCGCGCCGATGTGCGCGTGCTCGGCATCGTGCTCAATGGTGACAACAGCGGATTGCGCGCGCGACGCATCGCATTGGCGACGTACGCGCGACAACTGCGGGAGATGCCGGAGGATCGCGCGGCGTAGCGAATGGCCGCGGGTGCGGCGACAAGATGTCCATCGGGACAAGCCGGGAGGCAACATGCGGGTTCTGGTAGCGGGCGGCGCAGGGTTCATCGGCAGTCACGTCTGCCGCGAGTTGCTGCGCCGCGGGCACGACGTCGTCTGCCTCGACAATCTCGTCACCGGCAGCATGGACAACGTCGAAGAGCTCGACGCCGACCGCCGCTTCGCATTCATGCGTGAAGACGTGACGCGGACGCCGCTGCTCAGCGTTGATCTCGTGCTGCATCTCGCGTCGCCGGCGAGCCCGGTTCACTACAAGCAATTCGCCGTCGAGACGATGCTCGCGAACTCGGCGGGCACGCATCGGTTGCTGGCGCTGGCGGCGGGTTGTGGCGCGCGCTTCGTCTTCGCGTCGACGTCGGAGATCTACGGCGACCCGCTCGAGCATCCGCAGAACGAGTCCTACTGGGGCAACGTCAACCCGATCGGGCCACGGGCCTGCTATGACGAGTCGAAGCGCTTCGGCGAGGCGCTGACGTTCGAGTATCGCCGCCGTCACGCCGTGAACGCGTCGATCGTGCGCATCTTCAATACCTACGGGCCGAACATGAACCCGGACGACGGGCGAGTGGTGCCGGCGTTCGTCGGCGCGGCGCTCGACGGGCGCCCGCTGCCGGTGTTCGGTGATGGACAACAGACGCGATCGTTCTGCTACGTGTCCGATCTCGTCGACGCGCTGCTGCTCGTCGCGATGGACGCGAATGCGGCGGGCGACGTCTTCAACATCGGCAACCCGCACGAAGTGACGATGCTCGATCTGGCGCGCACGATCGCCGACGAGATCGGCGGCGAGCATCAGTTCAACTTCTTGCCGTCGTCGTCGGATGATCCTTCGCGGCGGCGGCCGGATATCACGCGCATCCGCGAGCGCTACGGTTGGGAGCCGCGCGTCGGGCTCGCGGAAGGACTGCAACGGACGATCGCCTACTTTCGCGCCGAGCGCGGCGATCTCGTGCTTGCGGAGGCTGCGTGATCGAAGCCGTGGCGGATACCGCGAGGGTGGAGCATCGTGCCGACCTTCGACAGCGGCCGGCGCCGAGGTTCTCGGTTGTGATCCCGACGTACAACGAAGAGCGCGACATCGGCGACACGATCGATCACGTGCTGGCGCAGACGATCGCGCCGATCGACGTCATCGTCGTCGACGGTGGGTCGGTTGACGACACGATCGCGCTGCTGCGCGGGCGGCCGTCAGCGCGCGCGATCACGATCATAGAAGAAGGGCGGCGGCGTGGTGTCGCGGCGGCTCGGAACACCGGTATTCGGGCGGCGACGGGCGATGTCGTCGTGATTCTCAATGCCGATGTGCTGCTGCCGCCGGACTTTTTGGCGCGGCTGATCGAGATCTATCGCGATGGCGATGTCGATCTCCTGTCCGTCAACTCGCGCGTCAGCAATCTCGATGCGATCGGCGGGCGCTATATGCATGCGGCGCATCAGCTTCGATACGGCGCGACGCAGGTTGGCTGGTCGGAGGACTTTTCGTGCCGGCGCGAAGCGGCGCTTGCGGCGGGATTTCCGGAGGAGATCCCGGGCGCTGGCGGCGAAGATGTCGAGTTCGTCGACCGGCTGCTGAAGGCGGGGTATCGCTGGAAGGTCGACTACGCGATCTGCGTCGATCATCGCGTGCCGCCGACGCTGGCGGGCTTCTGGGATCAGTGCACCGGGCGCGGCCGCGCGGTGCCGTACATCGAGCACGCCGTAAAGAAGATGCCGCTGCCGGTCGTCACGGCGCGGCGCGCGCTGTCGGCCGCACGGACGATCGTCATCGCCGCGGTTGTCGTGCCGAACGCGACGCTGGCCGTACGGCTAGCTCGGCGGTCGCCACGCGGGCTGCGCGACGCGCCGGCGCTGTGGCTGGCGCATCACGTGCTGATGGCGGCGCACCGTGCGGGTGAGTGGCGCTCGCTGCGCGATCTCTGGTCGTCGCGCGGGCAGGGTACGCGGCGACCTTCGCGCGGGCAGGCTGCGCGATGAAGATCATGATCACGACGCCGGCGCGATTTCCGGCCGCGTTTGCCGCGGCGGCGTATCACGAGTCGCGTGGCGAACTTCGAGCGATCGTGTCGCCGGCGCCGTCGTGGCGGGCGGCGGGGCTTGGGGTTTCGCGTGCGCGCAAGCGCGGGCTGGCGCCGCTGGGGGCGTGGAACCAGGGGTTTCATCGCTGGGGGCCGCGTGCGTTGCAGTCGCAGCATCAGATCGCCTTCAGCGCGGTGTTCGACGAGATCGCGTCGCGGCTGATCGGCGATGTCGACGTCGTCAACTGCTGGTGCAGCACGGCGTTGCGGACGATCCGCGCCGCTCACGCGCGGGGCATTCCGGCGGTGCTGGAAGTCGCGTCGGCGCACGTCGAGACACAGGCGGCGATTCTGCGCGAAGAGTTCGCGCGGTTCGGCGATGACATCGATCACACGGTGCTGACGCCGCGCGTCATCGCGCGCACTGTGCGCGAATACGAAGAAGCGGACGCGATCATCGCCACGTCGCGCTTTGTGCGACGGACGCTTGTGGAGAGCGGCGTTGCGGCGTCGAAGATCAGCGTGATTCCGTACGGCGTCGATCCTGCGTTTGTGGCTCTAACGCGGCGCGCGGCGCACGGCGACGTGCCGACGGTGTTGTTCGTCGGCGGCTGCGGGCTGCGTAAGGGCACGCCGTACCTGCTCGATGCGTTCAAGCGCGTGCAGACGCGCGCGACGTTGCGGCTGGTCGGGCGGACGAATGAGGAGTTGTTCTCGCGGCTCGGCGGGCTGCCGGCGGGAGTCGCTGCCGTCGGGTCGAAGACGGGGGCGGCGCTGGCGGCTGAGTATGCGAACGCTGATGTGTTCGTGCTGCCGTCGGTTGAGGACGGCTGGGGGCTGGTCGTTAACGAGGCGATGAGCGCCGGACTGCCGGTGATCGTGTCGGATGCGGCCGGCAGCGCCGAGGTGGTCGAGGACGGCGTCAACGGGCACGTCGTGCCCGCACGCGATGTCGACGCGCTGTCGGCGCGGCTCGAAATGCTCCTTGGCGATGCTGATCTGCGGGCGCGGATGGGCGCGGCGGCGCGAGCGACCGCACAATCGCGCACATGGCGAACGTACGGCGACGAACGCAACGAGCTGGTGTACGCGCCGCTTCTCGGCGCACACAAGACGAAGGTGAGCGATGCGGCAGCGGCTTAAGCGAGTGCTGAAGCGCAACGAAGCGATCGTCGGCGCGGTGCGCGCGACGTATCCGGCCCTGCGGTGGGTATCGAATCGCCGCGCCGTCTACACGCGCGTCGCGCCGTACCTGGCGAACATGGAATTCGATGAGGTGCGGCTGATCGGGCGCGGCAACGAACCGGAGGCGCACCTGCGCCGGACGCGCGAGACCTTCGGTGCGATCGACGAGGCCGATGTGCTGGTGCTGGGCGCCGGGCGTGGGGATGAGCTGACGTTGTGGGAGCAGCAGCAGCCGCGATCGCTGACGGCCGTCGATTACTTCTCACACGCGGAGGCGTGGCGGGCGCATGCGCCGTCGCGGTTTGCGCGCATGGACGTGCGAGCGCTCGCGTTCGCGGATCAGTCGTTCGATCTTGTGGCGTCCACGGCGCTGTTCGAGCATGTCGATCGCGCCGAAGGTCTGGCGCGCGAGGTCGCGCGCGTGACGCGGCCTGGGGGCGCGGTGTTCGCGAACTTCGGGCCGCTGTACTACACGTACGGCGGCGCGTACTACGACGGCGCCTACGAGCATCTGTGGATGTCAGACGCGGAGTTCGAGCGCTATCTCGTCGCGCGCAACGTGCCATCGGAGTTGGAAGACGGCCTCGTGTGGCTGCGCAACGGCATGTTCAGCCGGCTGCGCTACGAAGACTATCTGGCGATCTTCAAGCGCCACTTCGATCTCGAACACGTCGTGCTCGCGGTGTCGGAGCAGGCGCTGCGGCACAAGCGGACGCATCCGGACGAATGGCGCGCGCTGCTGCGCGATCACGCCGAGCAAGACCTGCTGACGTTCTCGATGACGATTTGGATGCGGTCGAAGCCTGTCGTGGCGTGGCGGCGAGATGCGCCGTCGGATGCCCTTGAGGTGGCGGCATGAGTGATCTTGCGACGACGCGCCGGCAGCGGTGGCTGGCGGAGCTGACACAGATCGGGCCGAAGCTGATCGGCACGCTGGGGACGAGCGGCGTCGCGGCCGTGCTCGGCCTCGTCAGCGGGACGCTGGCCGCGCGCGTGCTCGGACCATCGAGCCGGGGCGAGCTGGCGCAGCTGCTGCTCTGGCCGCAGCTCGTCGTGACGCTCGGCAACATGGGCATCGAGCTGGGGGCGGTGTACGTCAGCGGCGATCCGGTGAAGCGGCGGGACGCGCCGGCTTCGGTGCTGGCGGTGGCGCTGGCGGAGAGCGCGATCCTCGTGCCGGTGTACCTCGTGCTGGCGACGATCGTGTTTGCCGGCACCGGCCTGACGCGCGACGCGCTGTTGATGGCCCCGCTGATCCCGATGTACCTGATCGGCGCCGTGAGTATCGACGTGCTCGCCGGCCGGCTGCGATTTTCCTCATTCAACATCGTGCGGATCGCGCTGCCGATCGCGTACTGCGCGGCGATCGTCGCGCTTGCCGTGAACGATCGGCTGTCGCCGCTTTCGGGCGCCCTGGCGTTCGCGGGCGCGCACGCGTGCAGCGATCTGCTGGCGCTGTTTCTTGTCTGGCGCGAAGACGGGCTGGGATCGTTCGATGCGGGCATCGCGCGCGACGCGCTGCATTTCGGCGTGCGGGGCCACTTCGGGCGCATGTCGCCGCAGGGGTTGAGCGTGGACACGGCGATCATTGCGCTGCTGCTCTCGTCGCACGACGTCGGATTGTACGCCGCGGCGTCGGCATTTCTCGCCGCGCCGGGGCTGATCGCGTCGTCGATGGGGATGGTGGTCTTCCCGCAGGCGAGCGCGATGCATCAATCGGGCAAGCGGCTGCAGCTGCAGGCGACGTTCGCGCTTCATGCTGGCGCCGTCGCAGTGTTATCGGTGCTGCTGATCGTGTTTGCGCGACCACTTGTCACGCTGCTGTTTGGTTCGAGCTACTCGGGCGGGGTCACGGCGCTGCGATTTCTCGCCGCCGGCACGATCTTCGCCGCGATTCGCGGCTTTCCGATCGAAGTCTTGCGCGGTATCGGCCGTCCTGGTCTGACGAGCATCGCTGAAGGGGCGAACTGGGTGCTGTTTCTGATCGCCGTGCCGATCGGCGCGGTTACGGGCGGGCTCGCCGGCACCGCGGCCGCCGTCGCGGCGGCAAGCTGCGCGAGCCTGGGCGTGCTCGTCGTGCTGATCTGGCGAAGCGGCGCGTTCGCGAGCGACGCGCATGTTGCGCCGCCGACGAGCGCGCTGGAGGCGGCGGCATGAACATCGCACCGGTGAAGGAGGTGATGTGGAAGGCGCTGCGGCACTACGCGACGGACGATGATCTCGGCTGTGTGCAGCGGCTGCTGCCCGCGTCGCTTGTGCCGGCGCAAGCGCGCGTCGATGAGTTGCTCGCCGAACTGACGGACTCGCCCGAGCTGCTCGGCGCTGTGAATGCGCCGGAGAGTGTGCTCTTCGACGGCCGTGGATCAACGATCGCGCCGCAACGGCGGCTTGATGCGCAGATCGATCTCGGTGGCGCCGGTCGCGGGCGGGCGGTGCTGCTGTATGTGACGGCGCGGATCATCAATCCGCGCGTCATCGTCGAGACAGGGTGCTTCACGGGGTGGGACAGCGCCGTGTTGCTGCAGGCGCTGCACCGCAATGGCGAGGGGCATCTGTACACCATCGATCTGCCGGCGCGCGATGGTCAGTTCAGTCAGCGCGGGCGCAATTCGGGGTTGCCCGCGGGTGTCGCGCCGGGATTTCTCGTGCCGGACGCCTTTCGGGATCGATGGACATTCATCGAAGGCAACGTGCGCGGCGAGTTGATGCCGCTGCTCGAGCGCGTCGGCGGCGTCGATCTGTTTCTGCACGACTCCGATCACACGTACCCGCACATGATGTGGGAGTATGCCGCGATCGCGCCGCACATGCGCGACGGCGGCATCATCGCGTCGGACGACATCGCCTGGAACACGGCGTTCTGGGACTTCGCCTCGGCGATGGCCCGGCGCTGCGTGATTCATCGCAGCAATCCGAATGTCGGCGCGATTGCGCCCGGCGATGGAGTGCGACGATGATGGCCATCGCGCCTGAGCAGCGCGTGCGGAAGCGTGCCGATGGAGCACGATCGGTGCTCGTCGTCGATGCGGGATTCCTGCCGACGACGCGGCGGATGTCGGATGCCGTGCGCGACGGCGTGCGTGCGTACGTGACGCCGATCGCGTCGCGGCCCGGCAGCGCGATGCTCGCGATGCCGAAGCTCGGGCGGCAGATCGCGCGGCGGGCGCTGCCGGACGATCTGGCCGCGCGAGCACGTCGCGCCGGAACCGCTACGGAGGCGGCGCGGGTGCTGTTGAGTCGCGCCGGTGTGCGGCGGTTCGAGTACGAGCTGTTGTGGCGGCGGAACATCGCCGTCGATGCGGCGGCCTCGCGCCTGGTGACGCGGGAGTCGATCGTGATCGGGCAGTATGGCGCGTGCGCGGCCACGTTCGCGCGCGCGCGTGCGCTCGGCGCGACGACGATCCTTGATCATCCCATCGCGCGCGAGCAGGCCGTGCGCGCGATTCTCAATGAAGAACGCCAGTTGCGTCCCGACTTCGCGGACACGATCGCGAGCAGCGGCGTTGTCACGCGGCCGCGGCATCTCGCGCGGCTCGATACTGAAGTTGCGCTCGCGGACACGATCGTAGTCGGGTCGTCGTTCGCTGCGGCGTCGTTTGCCGGCATCGTCGATGATGCGCGGCTGCGCGTCGTGCCGTACGGCGTGGATACGCGCATGTTCTCGCCCGCGACGACGTCACGGTCGCGCGCGAACGGCGATCCGTTGCGTGTGCTGTTCGCGGGGCAGATCACGCAGCGAAAAGGTATCGGCTATCTGCTCGATGCGATGCGTCTGCTAGATCCGCGCAAGTTTGAGTTGACGCTCGCGGGCACGATCACGGGCAACGGAGCAGGGCTGCGACGGTACGACGGGCTGTATCGGCACGTCGATGCGGTGGCAGCGAGCGAGATGCCGGCGATGTTTCATGCGGCCGACGTGCTTGTGCTGCCGTCGCTCGCCGAGGGGTCAGCGCTGGTCGTCCTGGAAGCGATGGCGTCGGGCGTGCCGGTGATCGTGACGGCGAACACCGGCGCGGACGCGATGCGCGACGGCGTCGACGGCTTCGTCGTGCCGCTTCGGTCTGCGGAGGCGATCGCGGCGTGTCTCACACAGCTGCACGCGGATGAGGAACTGCGATCGCGCACGGGCGTCGCGGCGCGCAGACGAGCGTCGGAGTTCGGCTGGGCGCGGTTTTCGCGCGAGTTTCGGCAGGCGACTGGCTTCGATTCAGACGCTCCGGCGACGGAGGCGGCCGCATGACGATTTCCGCGCGCCGTCCGGCGTTGCCGTGGTTGGTTCCGAGCGTTGCCGTCGTCGCGTTGTGCGCGGCCGTCGGCGGCGCGATGGCTGTGCGCGCGCAGTGGGCGCCGCTCGTCGTCGTCGTCGCTGTTGCGGCGATCGCGGCGTCGCGCTGGCGCATGGGCGTCGTGGCGCTGCTGCTGGCGTTGCCGTTCGCCGGCGTGCCGGTGCTGCTCGCGGGTGATGCGGGTCAGGTCGCATTGGATGCGCTCATCGTGCTGCCGCTGTACGCGGCGTTCGCGCTGCACACGTCGAGCGAGCGGAGCGACGTCGTGCCGGAACGGCTGGGCGTGGCGCTGCCCGCGATTGGCGCCTTCGCGCTGCTTGTGCTGGCGTACACAATCATCTCGCCGACGATGCTGACGGCTGCGATCGGCGTGAAGGTGTGGTTGGCATACATGCCGATGCTGGCGATCGGTTACGCCTTCGTGCAAAACGCCACCGACTTTGACGATGCGATGCGGCTGCCTGCGCTCGCCGGTCTCGTGCCGGCGACGATCGCGTTGCTCGAGTGGGCGTACGTCTGGCACGGCGGCAACTTCGGCCCGTTCGAGCGGCTGTACGGCGTCGCCGGCATCGACGAT
Source organism: Dehalococcoidia bacterium (assembly GCA_038211505.1). Classification (GTDB taxonomy): domain Bacteria; phylum Chloroflexota; class Dehalococcoidia; order DSTF01; family JACRBR01; genus JBBQVO01. Next base: position 20,231 of record JBBQVO010000025.1, read on the forward strand.
CGCGCGCGATTCGTCGTCTTTACGACACCGGCCGGCAATATTGATATCCCGCGCGTGTTCAGCCTCTTTGCGAGCGTCTCACAGTATGCGGGCCTCGCGCTCGTGGCATACGCAGCGGCGCTGTCGCGCCTGTTCGTCCGTCGCGACCTGCCGACGATCGCGATCGCGGCGGTGCTGGGGCTGGCGGCGATGGCGTCGGGTGCGCGGGCTGTGTATCTGCTGCTGCCAGCGATCACGTTTCTGGCCGTCGTCATCAACGGGACCTCGCTCAGACGCGGACGGATGCTGGCCGGTGCGCTACTTGTCGCGATCGCCGGGGCGGCCGCGCTCGCCGGATCGCCGCTGGCGATCGTCGAGGAACTGCCGTTGCATGTCGGCGTCACGCTCTCGACGGCGTGGCGCGAGCTTGCGTCGAGCCTCGCGATCGTCGGGCACGGGACGGGCTGGGATACCAATGCGGCTTTGCGGTACGCCAACATCAGCGACCGCCGCTACGTCGAGAACTGGTACGCGAAGAGCGCGCTTGAGCTTGGTGTGTTCGGCCTCGCCGCGATCGTCTTCGCGTTCGGCGCGATGCTCGTGGGGTTGATCAACGGCGTGCGCGCGCTCGATGCTCGCGCGCGGGCGGCCGCGGCGCCGATCGTTGCGCTGATGCTGGTGGTTATGATCGCGTTGTTCAAGGGGCCGTACATCGATCTGCAGCCTCTCAGCGTGTACTTCTGGCTGTTCATTGGGCTCGTCGCTGGGTTGATCCGCTGTTCACGCCGCGAAACTGTGGCGGCGCAGTTGGAGGTGGTGCGATGACGGCTGTGCGCGTCGCTCATCTTGTCTCGCATCCGGTGCCGTACTTCGCGCCGCTGTACCGCGAGCTGGCGGGACGGCCGGAGATCGATCTCACGGTCTATTTCTACTCGGACGCGACGCTGCGCGAATTTGCGGACGCCGGATTCGGGCGGCCGGTGGCGTGGGACGTGCCGCTGCTCGACGGCTATCGATCGCGGTTCTGCGCCAGCGCGTCGAAGACGGGGATCGCCGATGCGTTTCTGCGGCGTCCGAACTGGGACATCGTGCGCGAGGTCGCATCCGGACGCTACGACGTGTTGTGGGTGCACGGCTACGCGCATCTGACGACGTGGCTTGCGGTCGCGGCGGCGCGGGTGCGCGGCATGCGGGTGCTGATTCGCGATGAGCAAACGCTGCTGCATCCGCGGCCGTTGCATGTGCGCCTGTTCAAGGAGATTGCGCTGCGGGCGTTGTACTCGCAATCGTCGGCGCTGTACATCGGCGAGGAGAACCGGCGGTACTTCCGTCACTACGGCATGCCTGACGAACGCATGCACGCGGCGCGCTACTGCATCGACGGCGATGCGCTGCGAGTGCGGTTCGATGCCGCCGTAAGGCGGCGCAGCGAGATCCGGGCGCGATTTGGCATCGCAGGCGACGCGCCGGTGGTGATGTTCTGCGGCAAGCTGATCGAGAAGAAGCAGCCGTTGCGGCTGATCGAGGCGTTCGCGCGCGTTCGTCGCGGCGCGGAATGCTCGCTGCTGATCGTCGGCGATGGGCCGCTTCGGGCTGAGGCCGAAGCGCGCGTCGCGCGACTCGACGTCGATGATGTGCACTTCGGCGGCTTCGTGAATCAGAGTGAGATCGCCGAGGCGTACGCCGCCGCCGATGTCTTCGTGCTGCCGTCGGGGCTGCATGAGACGTGGGGGCTCGTCGTGAACGAGGCGATGACGTGCGGGCTGCCGGTAATCGTCAGCGACAAGGTCGGGTGCGCGACGGATCTCGTCCGCGACGGCGTCACTGGCTTCGTCGTGCCGCACGACAGCACAGCGCGGCTGGCGGACGCGATCGAGACACTTGTAGGCGATGCGGGTTTGCGCGCGCGATTCGGGCACGCTAGCCGATCGCGGATCGCGGCGTACAGCATCGCGGCGGCGGCGGACGGCATCGTCGCTGGCTGTCTCGGCGACGGCGCGCAACTTCTCGCCGACGATCGCAACGCTGATACGAAGCTGACGGAGGCGAGTCATGGCCGCTAAGCGACGCACGATCCCGATCGCGGAGCCTATGATCGGCGAACGCGAGCTTGCCTACGTGACGGACGCCGTCCGCTCCGGTTGGGTGTCGTCGATTGGGCGCTATGTGACGGAGTTTGAGCGCGGTATCGCCGGCGTTTGCGGCGTTGGCGAGGCAGTCGCGACGAACAGCGGCACGTCGGCGCTGCATCTCGCGCTTGCGGCGCTCGACATCGGCGCGGGCGACGAGGTGATCGTGCCGTCGCTGACGTTCATCGCGACGGCGAACGCCGTGCGGTACGTCGGCGCGACGCCGGTCTTTGCCGACTCTGATCCGGCGCACTGGTGCATCGACCCGAACGACGTCGCGCGGCTGATCACGGATCGGACACGCGCGATCATCGCCGTGCATCTGTACGGACATCCGGCTGACATGGATGCAATCGCGGCGATCGCGCGGCCGCGCGGTATTGCCGTGATCGAAGACGCGGCGGAGGCGCTGGGTGGAACATATCGCGGGCGACCCGTTGGGTCGCTGGCCGATGTTGCCGTGTTCAGCTTCTACGGCAACAAGCTGATCACAACCGGCGAGGGCGGCATGCTCGTGACCGACGATCGCCCGCTCGCCGATCGGGCGCGGCTGCTGCGTGATCACGCGATGCATCCGACGCGCCGCTACTGGCACGATGAGGTCGGCTACAACTTTCGCACGACGAACATCCAGGCGGCGCTCGGCGTCGCGCAGCTCGAACAGATGCCGGCGTTTCTCGCGCGCAAGCGAGCGATCGCGCGCGCGTATCGCGACGGGCTGGCAGAGCTGCGCGTCGTGTGGATGCAGCCGGAGGCGCCGTGGGCCGAGAGTTCGTGCTGGATGTCGACGCTGCTGGTGACGGACGGCGATGTGAGCCGCGACGCGCTCGCCGAGCGGCTGCGCGAGCGCGGCATCGATACGCGGCCGGTGTTCCTGCCGCTGCATCTGATGCCACCGTACCAGGAGACGCGCGTGTTGCATCATGCGCAGCGCATCGCGAGGCGAGGCTTGAGCCTGCCGAGCGCGGTGTCGCTGACGGCGGAAGATCAGGCGTACGTGATCGACGCCGTGCGCGGCATTGCGCGGCCGGTGGCGGTACGTCGCCCGCGGCGCCCCGCCGCGACGACGACGTCGATCGTCGGTGCCGACCATGCTGTCGAGTTGAGGGAGGCGGCGTAATGAACGAGATCGAATTTGAAGGCGAGAGGCCGATGCAGCCGGAGCCGAGCCGGCTTTACCGCGACGCGCTGTACGCATCGTACGTCGATACGCACGCGCCGGCGCTCGATGCGGCGACGCGGCAAACGCTCGGTCGCTATTTCCGGGCGAACTTCGCGCGCCATCTTCCACTCGATCGCTCGGCGGCGATCTTGGACATTGCTTGCGGTGCTGGCGAGTTTGTCGAGTATCTGCGAAGGGACGGCTACGCGAACGTCACTGGAGTGGACGTGTCATCGCAGCCGGTCGAAGCGGCGAGCGCTGCCGGCGTGAGCGGTGTCGAAGTCGGCGATGCGTTTGCGTTTCTCGCGACGCGACCGCAGAGCTTCGATGCAATTGTCGCGATCGACTTCCTGGAGCATCTGACGAAAGATGAAGCGCTCGATCTCCTGCGGCTTGTGCGGGCGGCGCTGCGGCCGGGCGGACGGCTGAGCGTGCAGACGTGCAACGCCGCGAGCCCGATGTTCGGGCGTGTGCGCTATGGCGATTTCACGCACGAAACCGCGTTCACGGCGCGGAGCATCGCGCAGGCGTTCGGGGCGGCCGGGCTGACGACGGTCGGCGTGTTCGAAGTCGCGACGCCGGTGCATGGCGCGGCCAGCGCAGTGCGATCGATTGCCTGGCGATCGATGCGCGCTGCTGTCGCGGCATACGTGATCGCCGAGACGGGCGTGACGCGCGGGCACGTGCTGACGCAGAATCTCATCGCCGTTGCTTCGCGCGATGACGTGATGCGGGTGGTGCGATGAACGTGCTGTTCGTGTCGCTTGATCTGTTCTCATACGGCGGCATCCAGCGCTACAGCCGATACGTGCTCGATGCGCTGCGCCGCTCGCCGCTCGTCGGTGACGTGCGCGTCGCATCGCTGGGCGCCGGAGCTCGCGACGGATTCGCCAGCGTCGTCGTCGTCGACGCGGTGGGGCGCGGGCCGCGGCGTTTGCGCAAGCTGCTGTTCGCGCTCGACGTCATCCGTCACGCGCGCGCCGGACGCGCATCGTTGCTGATCTGCGATCACATCAATCTTGCGTCGATGGCGTACCTGTACAGCCGCCTGACGCGGACGCCGTACTGGGTCAACGTCTACGCGATCGAAGTGTGGGGCGAGTTGTCGTTCTTGCGGCGGCGGGCACTGCTCGCGGCGGACGTCGTCGTATCCGACTGCGAATTCACGCGGCGATACCTCGAGACGCGCTATCCGCGCCTCGCCGGCCGGATCACGGTCGTGCCCGATTGCGTTGACACGGTGGCATTCACGCCGAGCGATGCGCAACGCATCGACGATGCGCGTGCGCCTGTGGTGCTCACGGTCTCGCGCTTCGCGCCGGGGCGATCGAAGGGGCACGTCGCCGTCTTGCAGGCACTGAAACAGTTGCGTGATCGCGGCATTTCGGCGCGATACGTGATCGCCGGCGACGGCGATGATCGCGCGCGCATCGAGGCGATCGCGGGGACGCTGGGGATGCGCGCTCACGTGGAGTTCATCGGTCGAGTCTCCGACGAGAATCTGGCTCGCCTGTATCGATCTGCCGACGTGTTCGCGCTGGTCAGCGGGTTTGAGATGGATGGTGCGCCGCAGGGTGAAGGCGTGCCGCTTGTCGTGCTGGAAGCGCAGGCATGCGGCGTGCCGGCGATCACGAGCAGCCGCGACGGTTCCGCCGAATCGATCATCGACGGCGAGACGGGCGTGCTTGCCGATCCCGGCGATCCGGTTGCGATTGCGGCCGCGCTCGAGCGGCTGCTGTGCGATGGCGAGCTGCGGCGGCGGATGGGGGCGGCGGCGCGCCGTCTCGCTGAGCGTCAGTTCTCGTTTGAAGTGTTCGAGCGGCGTATTGGTGACATGTTGCGGACGTGCGTGGAAGCGCGCGGATCGGTGGCCGTACGCGAGATGGAGGCGGTGCGCGAGTGAGGGTGCTGCAGGTGATCCCGAATCTGGCGGCGCGCACGGGCGGCCCACCGGTCGCCGTCGTCGAGTCATCGCTCGCGCTGCGCGATTGCGGGGTCGAGACGACGATCTTCGCGACCGATATGGCGGAGGCAGCGTCGGCGCCGTCGCACGCGCGCGTCGGAGCCGCCGATCTGCCGGCAGGGGCGCGCGATCTCGATCTGCGGCTGTTTCCGGCGCGCTGGCCGCGACGGCTGGCGTTCTCGCCGGAGCTGTATCGATCGCTGGCGCGCGAGGCGCCGCGCTACGACGTCGTGCACATACACTCGTTGTTTCTCTTTCCGCAGTTCGCGGCGTATCGCGGTGCGCGCACGGCCGACGTGCCGTACGTCGTATCGCCGCGTGGTGCCCTCGATCCATTTCTGCGTGGCCGCGGGCGCGCTGTCAAGGCGATCGCCGACACACTTTGGCAACGCGGCATGCTTGATTCGGCGGCGGCGCTGCATGTGACCTCGGATGATGAGCAGCGGCTGATCGCGGATGTCGCGCCGCGCGTGACGCGTCACGTCGTGCCGAACGGCATCCGATGGAATGCGTATCAGCAACTGCCGTCCGGCGACGCGTTTCGCGCACGATTCTTCGCCGGATCGACGGCGCCGATCGTGATGTTTCTCGGTCGCATCTCTCACAAGAAGGGACTTGATGTGCTGATCCGCGCCTTCGCCCGCGTGCGGCGTGAGATCGGCGGCTGCAAGTTGGCGATTGTCGGCCCTGATGACGAGGGGCTGACGCCGTCACTGCGCTCGCTTGCCGGGAGTCTCGGGATTGCTGCTGAGGTTGTGTTCACGGGCATGCTGCAGGGCGATGAGAAGCTGGGCGCCCTAGCGGCGGCGGACGTCTGGGCGCTGCCGTCGCATAGCGAGAATTTTGGTAACGCCGTCATCGAAGCGATGGCATGCGGACTGCCCGTCGTGATCTCGCCGCACGTGAATATCGCGCCACAGATCGCGTCCACCGACGCCGGCATCGTCGCCGCGCTCGACGAGCAGGCGTTCGCCACCGCGATCATGGCGCTGCTGCACGATCGGGCCGCGCGCGACGCAATCGGCGAACGAGGACGCGCGTTCGCGCGGCGATATGACTGGTCGGCCGTCGGGCCGCAGCTGGCGTCGATGTACGACGCTGTTGTGAGGCGGAACTGATGACAAACATCGTCGCCTTCAACCAATATGCGATCACGATCGTGATCCCGACGCGCGATGAAGCGCCGCATATCGCTCGCTGCGTCGATTCGGTGGCGGCGCTCGGGCGTGTCGTGGTCGTCGACTGCGGGAGCGGTGATGGCACGCGCGCGATCGCGGCGGCGCACGGAGCGGACGTCGTCGAGCATACGTGGGAGGGTCATGCGACGCAGAAGAACTGGGCGCTCGATCACGCGTCGATCACGACGCCGTGGGTGCTGTTTCTCGACGCCGACGAGTATCTCGACGAGCGGGCGCGATCCGCGATCCGGGGCGCCGTGACCGCAGGCGATGTCGATGGGTACTATCTCGCGCGGCGGTACGTCTTTCTCGGCAAGGAGTTGAAGCACGCCTGGTGGTATCCGGACGCGCAACTGCGGCTATTTCGCGCCGCCGGCGGGCACTTCGAAGCTCGCAAGGTCCACGAGCACGCGATCGTTGACGGGCACGTCGAGACGCTCGCCGCCGACATTTGGCACGAGAACTTGAAGGGGCTGTCGGCGTTCGTCGAGCGCCACAATCGCTATTCCGATCTCGAAGCGGCGGAGCTGACGTCGCCCGCAGAGCTTCGGCGGCGCGGCGCATGGCGCGGCGCGTGGGCCGATCGGCGGCGCGCGATCAAGGATCGGATCTGGTTCCGGCTGCCGGCGCGGCCGCTGCTGCGCTTCGTCTGGATGTACGTCGTCAAACGCGGCTTTCTCGATGGCCGGCGCGGGCTGCTGTTCTGCGCGCTGATCGCGAT
>JBBQVO010000026.1:0-26644 GCA_038211505.1 Dehalococcoidia bacterium
TCATGCTGCGCGATCCTCCATGATCGCGCCCAGCGTATCACGGCCGGATCAGCGTGGCGATGTTGATCGCCGATCGTACGGCACCGCCGCGCACACACCGCACCGAACCACAACCCGCGTAGGATAGCCGCCCCGACTGTCCCCCCGTGCGGGTCGCATCTAGGCGAGGATCTTGATCGAAAGGCCGCTCTCGCCGATCAGCCGCTCGACGGTTTCACGAAACGGAATGTCGCGCAGGTCGATGCCGGCGGTGGCGTCGACGAATTCAATACCCAGCACGCCACCGTCGGAGGAGTAATCGATCATGCGTAGATCGTCGAGCGTCGCCGTGCGCGCCACTGAAGGATCGCCCTCGACGAGTCCGACGTAAAGGACGTCCGCGTCTTCGTCATACGTCACCACTGTCCGTACCTTTCCCAGGCGAGCGACCGATGCCACACGGACGCCTATCCGAGAGATAGTATGAACCTAATGCGGTGGACGAAGGTACGACAGTTGGTTCACGAGAGCTTTGCGGATTCTGTCCGCGATCGCGTCCGGGTGGACGTCACAAACGCCGCTCCGCGCGGAGTTTCGCGGCGGGACCGTTGCATGGAGGGCTGGATCACCGTCGATCACAGTGTGGTCGCCCACTTCGATCCCCACTGGCTTCGCAAGCTGACGCTTTCGCTGCCCGTTTCGGGTGGAGACAACGATCGGCGAGTGATGTTGATCGTCCAACCTCGCCCCAAGCAATCCCGGCCGCGCGGTGCTGTCGCTGGTGAATTTCTCGACTTCACTGAAGCGTGCTGGCTATATCTGCAATCGAGGATCAGCGGCTCGCTGCAAAGTCCGGACCCGTTCGTCTCATCGCTCGCCGTGTTGAACGCGAAGGTCGGACGGCAGCGCCTCCGTCGTATGTTGACGTGGGAGTTGCACCCTCTGACGCGCTCGATGCTCGACTTTCGGATGGAAGCTGAGCAAGGGGCGCGCGCTCATCGGGCATTGCGGTCGGTGGTTTGACCGGCTGCGGTGTAGCGCACCGGAGAGATTCCTCGGCGGCGCTCGGAATGACGGTTGGCGCTGTTCGGAATCCAACGTCAACGTCGGAATGACGGGGCGATGATGTGAATGTCACGCGCGGTTGCGAAACCACTCGATCGTCCGCGCAAGCCCATCGTGCAGCTCGACCTGGGCGCGCCAGCCTGTCGTTGAGGCGAGTTTCTCGGACCAGGCATAGTTGGCCGGGACGTCGCCGGCACGCTCGCCGAGATCTTTGATGTCGACGTGGTACTCGAGGATGTCGGTGATGTGACCGATCACGTCCGTCATCTTCGTGCCTGTCTCGCTGCCCACGTTGAAGTACTGCAGGCCGCCCAGGCCGAGCACGGCCGTGTGCGCGCGCGCGAGGTCCTCGACATAGATAAAGTCGCGGATCTGCTCGCCGTTCCAGTAGAGCGGGATTGGCTGCTTCGCTAGCGCCGCCTTCACGAAGTTCGGCACGGCGTGCGTCTCCGGCTCGTGCAGTTCGTTGGGGCCGTACGGGTTGAAGTAGCGGAGGATGATCGCGTCCATGCCGTAGAGCGAGTTGTAGGTCGCGACGAACGCCTCGGTCGAGACCTTCGATGCGCCGTACGGGTTCGACTGCGCGCCGAGCGGATCATCTTCGCGGATCGGCAGCCGCTGCGGCGTGCCGTAGACCGTCGCGCTCGATGAGAAGACGATCTTGCCGACGTCGGCCTTGTGCATCGCATCGAGCAGGCGCACCGAGTTGATGATGTTGTTCTCGGCGAAATCGAGCGGTTCTTCGACTGACCGCGCGACCTCGATGAACGCCGCCATGTGGATGACGGCGTCGTGCCCGCGCACCCACTGCGGCAGCTTCGCCTCATCGCGCAGATCGCCCTCGATAAAGCGCACGTCCGACGGCACGAGATCGCGGTAGCCCTTCGACAGATTGTCGAGCACCGTCACCTCGTGCTGCTCTTCGAGCAACACGCGCGTCACCCACGATCCGATAAAGCCCGCGCCGCCGGTCACAAGTACTCGCATCACGTAAGAGTATCGGCCCCTCGCGCAAGCAGCGACCGTCACGTCAATGATTGTTAGTGGGCAGTGATTTTGTCAGTGGGTAGGTGGGCAGTGATTCTGTCAGTCGATGAAAGACAGGATCACGTTGAGCGACGACGACCAGCGACGACTTCAGGTGGTGGCCTGGCTGTGTGAAGGGAGGTGCACGACGCAGCAGGCAGCGCAGATCTTGCACTGTTCAGAGCGGCAGGTGTGGCGGATGAAGGCGGCCTATCGCCGCGCGGGCGTGACGGGGCTGGTGCATGGGAACCGTGGCCGTACGCCCGTCCATGCCGTCGGTGCTGAGGTGCGGGCAGCGGTGGTGGTGCTGGCGAAGACCGAGGGATATGCCGGCTACAACCACACCCATCTCCAGGAGACGTTGGCTGCGGAGCACGGGATCGTAGTGAGCCGCCGGACACTGGGGCGTGTGCTGACCGCGGCGGGCTTGCGCAGCCCGCGCCGCGTCGTAGCAAACGCTATCGCAGCCGCCGCGAACGCGCACCGCAAGCGGGTGCATTGATCCAGGTCGACGCCAGTCATCATGACTGGCTGGAAGGCCGCGGTTCGCGCCTGGCGCTCTTGGGCGCCGTCGACGACGCGACGGGCGCCCTCGTCCATGCCTTCTTCCAGGAGCGCGAGGACGCCGCCGGCTATCTCCGCCTCCTCCGCGACAGCGTCCGCACGTCCGGCATCCCCGGCGCCTGGTACAGCGACCGGCATGGCAGCTTTCAGCGCAACGATAAGGATCCGCGGACGCTCGCCGAGCAGCTCGCCGGCCGACGGGAGCCGACGCAGGTGGGCCGTGCGCTGGAGACGCTCGGCATCCGCCACATCGTGGCCTATTCGCCGCAAGCGAAAGGTCGCGTCGAGCGCTGCTGGGGCACGCTGCAGGACCGCCTGGTGAAGGAGCTCCGTCGCGCCTTCGCGGCGACGATCGACGATGCCAACGTCGTCCTCGCCGCCTACATCCCTGTCTACAACGCGCGCTTCGCCCACGCCGCTGGCGATGCCCGCCCGGCCTTCCGGCCGCTGCCTAAGCGCTTCGATCTGGACGCCATCTGCGGCTTTCACTATGAGCGCAACGTCGCCAACGACAACACCGTGCGCGTCGCGGAACGCTGCGTCCAGATCCCGCCCGGACCCCGCAAGCGCGGCTACGCCGGCCTGCGCGTGCAACTCCAGGAACGGCTCGATGGCCGCATGCTCGTCTTTCACGATGGTCGTCAGATCGCCGAGCAGGCGATGCCCGACGGCATGCAGCTCCGGCCGCGGGCGCGGCAACGTGGCTTCGAGCTGCTGCGCGACCCGAGGCCACGCGTCCACGCTGCGCCGCCAACGGAGGACGTCGAGCTGCCTGCCGACCTGTTTGTCCCGCTGATCAGCGAACACCCCTGGCGACTCGCGCCCCTGTTGCGCCGGGCGGACAAGAAGAAGAACCCGCAGCGACAGCGCGCCGAAGTCCCTCTTTCCATTCCCTCCAGGAGCACTATCATCTCAGTACGGATCAGTAAGTGACAGAATCACTGCCCATCCGCCCTGACATTTTCACTGACCAACGACACCGTCACGTCAATGATCCCGACGGTCAGCTAACGACGGATTCCCGCAGCGGTGTCGCTACCAGCCGCGCGTGGCGAGGATGTGGTTTGCCGGGATCGTGCTGATCTCGATGCCCTTCATCGCGTTGCCCGTGCCACGTGAAACATCGGCGATGATCGCCGCGTCGCGGAAGTGCGTCGTCGCCTTGACGATCGCCTTCGCCATCTGCTCCGGATGCTCCGATTTGAAGATGCCCGAGCCGACGAAGTTGCCCTCGCTGCCGAGCTGCATCATCAAGGCCGCATCCGACGGCGTCGCGATGCCGCCGGCGGCGAAGTTCACGACGGGCAGCTTGCCGTGCTCGTGCACGTAGCGCACGAGATCGGGCGCCGCGCCGAGCTCTTTGGCGACGGAGAAGAGCTCCTCTTCGGGCATATTCTGGATGCGGCGGATGTCGTCCCAGAGCTGGCGCATGTGGCGCACGGCCTCGACGACGTTGCCCGTGCCGGCTTCGCCCTTTGTGCGGATCATCGCCGCGCCCTCGCTGATCCGGCGCAGCGCCTCGCCGAGATTGCGGCAGCCGCAGACGAACGGCACCTTGAAGAGATGCTTGTTGATGTGATGCGCCTCATCGGCCGGCGTCAGCACCTCCGACTCGTCGATGTAGTCGACGCCGAGCGCCTCCAGCACCTGCGCCTCGACGAAGTGGCCGATGCGCGCCTTCGCCATCACCGGGATGCTGACGGCGTCGATGATGCCGCTGATCATGTCCGGATCGGACATGCGCGCGACGCCGCCGTGCGCGCGGATGTCGGACGGCACGCGCTCCAGCGCCATCACCGCGACGGCGCCCGCCTCTTCGGCGATCTTTGCCTGGTCGGGCGTCACGACGTCCATGATCACGCCGCCCTTGAGCATCTGCGCCAGCCCGGTCTTCAGCGTCCAGGTGCCTGTCGCGGAGGCCGTAGGGTCGCCGGGACGACCGCTGCTCGATGCTGATGCGCCATTCGTGCCTGAATCTGGCGTCCGTTTGTTCGTCGCGACCATCTGCGTACCCTCCGTGATGCCTGTGATTGGCATCAGTGTAACGGACGCGGGATGGCCGCTACGAGAGCCAATCGCGGTGCGCCGGGCGAGAGCCACCGGCGCGAGTGTGACGATTTCGCATACACGGCGCGGCGATCCGGCCGGCTCCGCCACGCGATCGCTTCTTTGTCACGCGAGGAATGATATGAACATGTAACGGTGATCGTCGGTCGCCGCCCGCCGCCCCGAATTACACTTGAAGTTCCAGCGATCTCGGGCAGAAAATCGGCGCGATCGCATTTTGCCAGCAGAAATAGGACAGCAGCTTTGACAGTCTCTGACCGGCAACAGACCCGCGATCCGATGGCAGCCATCAAGAGCGAGATGGCGTCCCAGATCGCCGCGCTCGATTGGTCGCGTACGTCGATCGGCGCTCCGGACTCATGGCCGGCTCAGCTGCGCACTAGCCTCGACATTTGCCTTGCGTCGCGCTTCCCGATGGTCGTCTGGTGGGGACGCGACTACGTCAAACTCTACAACGACGCCTACACATCGATGCTCGGCAGCAAGCATCCGTCGGCGCTCGGCCAGCGCGCGTGCGATGTCTGGCCGGAGATCTGGGACGTCATCGGGCCGATGCTCGACCAGGTCTTCAATCAGGCACAGGCGACGTGGTCGGAAGATCAGCTGCTCGTGCTCAACCGCGACGGCTACAACGAGGAGTGCTACTTCACCTTCTCTTACAGCCCGATCGCCGGGCCGGACGGCGCGACCGGCGGCATCTTCACCGCCGTTAGCGAGACGACGACAAAAGTGATCGGCGAGCGGCGGCTGCGCACCACGCGCGAGCTGATGCCTGATGCCCAGAGCGTCGATGAGGCCGTGCAACGCGCGGCCGTCGCACTCGCCCGCAACGCGCTCGATATCCCGTGCGCGATCATTTACGTCGTCGATGACGACGGCTGCATTCGTCTCGGCGCGCATGCCGGCATCGACGATAATTCGACGCTGCGCGCGGGAGGCGATCTGCCCGCCGTAGTCGCGCGCGTGGCATCCACGGGCGTCGCCGAAACGATCAGCGATCTCGTCGAGATCGTTACGAGGCCGCCGTCCGGTCCCTGGCCGGAAGCGCCGGCCACGGCGTACGCGATGCCGATTGCCCGCGCCGGGTCGGAAGCAGTTGCGGCCGTCGCGATCCTCGGCGTCAGCGCTCGTCGCGCGTTCGATGACACGTACCGACAGTTCTTCGAGGTCGTCGGCGGCCAGATCGCCGCGGCGATCGCCAGCGGCCGCACGCGCGAAGAGGAGCGTGAACGCGCCGCGCAGCTCGCCGAGCTCGATCGCGCGAAGACCGCCTTCTTCAGCAACGTCAGCCACGAATTCCGCACGCCGCTGACGCTGCTGCTCGGCCCGCTGGACGAGATGCTCGCCGATGGCGACGACGGCCTGCGGCCGGATCAACGCCACCAGCTCGAGGTCGCCAGTCGCAACAGCCGCCGCCTCCTTCGGCTCGTCAACACGCTGCTCGATTTCTCGCGCATCGAGGCCGGCCGCGTCGATGCGTCGTACGAACCCACCGACGTCTCCGCGTACACGGCCGAGCTGGCGCAGATGTTTCTCTCGGCGTTTGAGCGCACGGCCGTGGAGTTGATCATTGACTGTCCGCCGGCGAGCGAGCGGGCGTATATCGACCGCGACATGTGGGAGAAGATCGTGCTGAATCTTCTCTCGAACGCCTTCAAATTCACGTTCGAGGGCGAGGTGCGCATCGCCGTGCGCACGGACGACAGCGGCTGCCGGTTGATCGTGTCCGACTCCGGTGTCGGCGTGCCGGCGAACGAACTACCACGACTGTTCGAGCGCTTTCATCGTGTCCACGGCGCACGCGCGCGGACGCAAGAGGGCAGCGGCATCGGCCTCTCGCTGATCCGGGAACTCGCGCGCCTGCACGGCGGCGACGTTGCCGTCGAGAGCGTCGAAGGCAAGGGCACGACGTTCACGGTCTCGATACCGCTCGGCACGGAGCATCTCGACGCCACGCGCATCGGCGCCGCGCGCCAGCATGCATCGACGGCGACCGGCGCGGAGCCGTATGTGCAGGAGCTGCTGCGCTGGCTGCCGGATGATGCCGCGGCGCCGTCCTGGATCAACGGCGCGCTGCACGAAGCACGAGCCGACGCCAGCGCGCGCCCCGCCGCGACGGCGCGCATCCTCTTCGTCGATGACAACGCCGACATGCGTGAGTATGTGCGCGGCTTGCTCGCGCCGCACTGGCACGTCGACTGCGTCGGCGACGGCCAGGCCGCGCTCGATGCGGCGATCGCCGACGCGCCCGATCTCGTGCTGAGCGACGTGATGATGCCGCGCCTGGATGGCATGCAGCTGGTGCAAGCGCTTCGTGCCGATCCGCGTACCGCCGCGGTGCCGGTGATCCTCATGTCGGCGCGCGCCGGCGATGAGGCGATCGCCGAAGGCCTGGAGAGCGCCGCCGACGACTATCTCGTCAAGCCGTTCTCCGCGCGCGAGCTCATCGCCCGTGTCGGCGCTCGCATCGAAATCTCGCAGGTGCACGGCGAAGCGGAGCGCCGCTGGCGCGCGATGGCCAACGGCACGCCGGCGATGATCGCCGAGGCGCGCATCGACGGCGGCATGACCTCGTACAACGACCGCTGGCTTGCGTACAGCGGCCTGTCGCAGGACGACCTGCGCGAAGACGGCTGGGTCTCCCTTATCCATCCGGACGATCGCGAGCGGTTCCTCACAGCCTGGGCGAAGGCGCGAGAAGACGATGCGGAGTTCAGCGAAGAGCTGCTGCTCAAGCGGCACGACGGCGCCTTTCGTTGCCACATCTGCCACGGATCGCCGGTGCGCGATCACGACGGCGTGACGGTGTCATGGGTCGGCATCACGTTCGACATCGAAGATCGCAAGCAGATGGAGAACGAGCTGCGCCGCGCGAACGCCGCGAAGGATGAATTCCTCGGATTGGTCTCGCACGAGCTTCGGACGCCGATCACGACGATCATGGGCAACGCCGAGATCCTGCGGCGGCGCGGCGCCGATCTGACGCAAGAGGCGCGCGATTCCGCGCTCGGCGATATCGCCGATGAAGCGGTGCGCCTCAACCGGATCATCATCAATCTGCTGTTGCTCGCGCGCCTCGAGCAGGGCCAAGAGATCGACGTCGAGCCGATCATGCCCGAGCGCGACGCGCAGCGCGTGATCGCGAACTTCGAGAAGATGCATGCGCCGCGCGCCGTCAGGCTGACGTGCGCCAGCACCGCGCCGGTGCTCGCATCCGCCACCTACTTCGAGCAGGTGCTCATGAACCTGCTCAGCAACGCCGACAAGTACAGCCCCAAGCAGGCGCTGATCGATGTGTCGATCGAGCGCACGGGCGACTTGGTGGCGTTCACCGTCTCTGACCGCGGCGCCGGCATCCCCGACGCCGATCGCGATCACGTCTTCGAGCCGTTCTACCGCAGTAACGACGCCGTCGCTACTGCGCCCGGCATCGGCATCGGCCTCGCCGTCTGCCGCCGCCTCGTCACCGCCCAGGGGGGCGAAATCGAAGCGCAACGGCGCCCCGGCGGCGGCACCACCCTCCGCTTCACCCTCCCCGCCGTCGAATAAGCCGCCCACACGATCGCTCATCGGCGCGAGCGCGCCCCAACCTGCAACCGCCGTTCGGGGCGCGCGGCGGTGCGCCATTGCCTTGAAGGTCCCTTCGACTCAGTTTCAACCCGTCGAAACGATCCCCTCTCCACAGCGTGGAGAGGGGTGGCCGAAGGCCGGGGTGAGGTGCGCGGTCGCCACCAGACTTTCGTCCTTTCGGGCGACGGCCTGCGGCGTCTACGTCGACGCCTGCTGTTCGATGATCCTTCGATAGTACGCCTGACCCTCGCGGAAGATGGCGATGACGGCGTCGCGCTCGGCATCGGACGGGACGTGGCCCACGCGGGCGTACATCTCGATCAGCCGATCGATCCACTCGACGAAGAACGCCGCGTCCTCACTCGCCGCGATCGGCGCGCCGTCGATGGTGACGTAGATCGGGCTCGTGTGAGCGAACGCGCCGTCCGGGTCGAGCACGAGCGCATGCTTCGGACCGATGACGCGCGCGGCGATCCAGCCGCTCTCGCTGGCGGCGATCTCGTGCGTGATGGTCGCGTGGCGGCCGTCCGCGTCCGCGGGCGTGGACGCGACGATCTCGCCGTTGACGACGATCTCGATGCGCTCAATCGGAGCCTGTGATCCGGCCTCCGCTTCGATACGCAGTGTGTCGCCGTCGTGGGCGTCGATCGTGTCGCCGATCGCTGCGTCGTTGACCGACAGCGAGATCATCGGGCCGTTGGTGACGATCGTGCGGCCGGCGCGCACGCCAGCGCACCACGACTCCGTCGTGAACGCGCCGTCCTCGACGCCGAGGCCGACATAGGCGCGGCAGCCGCCGGGCGGGTTGCTGAATTCGTCTTGATCGGCGGAGTTCATGAAGGTGTCGGTGCCGGCGGTCGCCGCGAGACGCAGGCCGCAGTTCAGCAGCCGGTACCAGAGCTGACACGTCGGCAGCGTGCGCGACGGGTAGGACAGCACGTCGATCGCGTCGATGTGGCCGAGCGCCGCGTCTACCGGCAGCTCCTTGGCTTCGACCGTGCGCTTGCGGCTGAAGATGCGATCGAGGTCGACATCGCCGAACATCGGGTGCGCGTAGCCCAGCGTGCCGCCGACGGTGTGGGCATGCGCGGCGGCGATCGCGTTCGCCGGCAGATCATCGGGATGCTCGCTCAGCGGGAAGCCGCTGTAGATCGGCGGCACCAACTCGCCAATGCCATACATGCACATGTGGCCGAGAAAGTCGTTGCGGTACTCCTCGCCCCATTGCAGCAGGTGTCCGCCGTCGCTGAGCTCGTGCGCGCGGCCCGTGAAGAGATCGGCGTCGTGCACCCAGCCACTGCCCTGGTTGGCGACCATCATGTTCATGAAGTTCAGATCTTCGCCGCGCTGCGCCAGCGACGCATCGGCCGGGCCGAGCAGATACTCGCCGCCGTAGTGCAGGTGCACGTGCACGTCGCCGCAGTACCAGCCATCGGCGGCCATGTGCGACCACCGACGCAGCCGCACCTCCGTCTCGATCTCGCGATCGGCAGGCACCGCGATCATCTGCTCGAAGGTTTCGTATTCGATGCCCCGGACGACGCGCACGGTCGCGCTGCCGCTGACGCGCACCTCGCACGATCCGTCGGCGTGGAAGAAGACGCCGCCGTGCACATCGCGTCGCGCGTGGACCCCTGCCGGATGCGTCTCACCGACGGCGTCGGTGACGTAGACGCGCGCGGCGACACGTTCGCCCGTCGCGTCGTCGATGATGCGCAGTCGCAGGATGCCTGAAGGCCGGCACTCGATCGGCACGTCGAGCGTCGCCGGCGTGCCTTCGGCGACGACGAGCAGCGGCAGCAGGTACGAGCCCGGATGCATCGCGCCGGCATCGAACAGCGTCGAGCCACTGCGATGCGCCTCGACGTAGCCGCCGATGCCTTCGCCATGCGCCTCGGCGGAGAACCGAACGCCGGCGTCCGTCGCGTTTTCGGCGAGCACCAAGAATACGAGATGCTCTTCGTCCCGCAGCACGATGGTGTCGCGGTTGCGCGACGGCTGCGGGCCGGCGTCCGTGATCGCGACGCTGATCAGCCGAGACGACTCGATGGAGGAGTACATCGCATCAATGATCGCGGCGAGCCGCGCGTCGTCGGGCGCTTCGTCGCGCGGCGGCCACAGGTTGCGCGCGGCCCCAGGCGCACCGCCGAGATCAAGATCGAACGCCAGCGCTTCGCGGCTCGCCGTCAACGTCGGGTGACGCCCGGCTTCGATCGCGATCAGGCGCTCGAGCATATCGCTCGACATCGGCGCGGCATCACGCAGCGTCGTCCCGAAGGTGCGCGGGCCGTTGGCATGTTCCGGCGTAACGGATTCGTCTTCAGCCATACGGTAGTGAGGTTATCGCTGCCGTCAAGTCCGTGACAGCCGCCGAGTGGTAAATGGTCGCATCGAGACGCCATGGTTTAGCGACCGCTCGCATGTGCGAGAACGTAGGGACGAAGCTTCAGCTCCGTCCGCCGCCGAAACGAGAATATGATGCAAGAAGCGCGGTAAGGGTCGAACCGGCGCGATCTCGTCCGTGTTTTTCGGCGCGGGCGTCCCCTCCAATCCCCAGTCCCCAACCCGTTGGTTTCGATCTCTGATCGCTGTTACGATGTAGCACAGTAGAAAATCTTGCACTCGCGCAATATGCGCCCTTTTCGGACGGTACCTGAGCATGACGATCGAGCAGATATCTGATCCCGCGAAGCTGGCTGAGCCGATCGATACGCTTCGTATCGAGCGGGCGGTACGCGAGATCATCGAGGCGCTCGGCGAGGATCCGGAGCGCGAGGGGCTGCTCGAAACGCCGGCTCGCGTCGGCCGCATGTACGCCGAGTTGTTCGAGGGGCTGCGCATCGATCCGCGCGAGTATTTGAAGGTCGGCTTTGAGGCCAACCACGCCGAGATGGTGATCCTGCGCGACATCCCGTTCTATAGCGTATGCGAGCATCACTTCATGCCGTTTCACGGCAAGGCCGCCGTCGGCTACATTCCCGATGGGCGCGTCGTCGGCATCAGTAAGCTGGCGCGGCTTGTAGAAGCGTTCGCGCGCCGACCGCAGCTGCAAGAGCGGCTGACGACGCAGATCGCGGATGCGCTGATGGATACGCTGGAGCCCGACGGCGTGGCCGTCGTCATCGAAGCGGAGCATCTTTGTATGACGCAGCGAGGCATCAAGAAGCCGGGCAGCCGGATGGTGACGTCGGCGACGCGCGGCACCTTTCGCAAGAACGAAGTGACGCGCGGCGAGTTCCTGTCGCTGGTGCGCGGATCGTGAGCGATCTGGCCGTGCAGCTCGCTGTCCACGACGAAGCATTCGACCGCGTCAGCGGCGAATGGGCGGGGCTCGTCGCCGCCTGTCCAGGCGCCGTGCCGTTCGCGACGCCCGCCTGGCAGCAGGTGTGGCTCAAGCATTTTCAGGGCGACCGCACGCTGCGCATCCTCACCGCCCGCGACGGCGAGCGGCTCGTCGGCATCGCGCCGTTTTTGATCTCGAATGAAGGCGCCGCGGCTGAGTTCGTCGGCCACTACTCGATCTGCGACTACATGGACGTCGTCGTGACGCCGGGCTTCGAGACGGCGTTTTTCTCGTCGATCCTCGCGCGGCTCGCCGCCGACGGCGTCACATCGCTCGATCTGCGTGGCCTGCGCGCATCGTCGCCCTCGCTCGAAGGCCTGACGAACGCAGGGCCCGACGCCGGCTTTACTGTTGCGCGCGAGGAAGAAGCGCACTCGCCCGACATCGAGCTCCCAGCGTCGTGGGACGACTATCTCGGCACGCTCTCGAAGAAAGATCGCCACGAGATGCGGCGCAAGATGCGCCGTCTCGAAAGCGCCGGCGGCGAGGTATCGCTGAAGGTTGTGACGGAGGCGGCCGAAGCATCGGAGATGCTCGACAAGCTGTTTCATCTGATGCGCATCAGTTCGCACCACAAGGAGGATTTCCTGGACCGCCCCGGCATGGAGGCGTTCTTTCGCGAGATGACATCGACGATGGCGGCCGAAGGCATGCTGCGATTCTACTTTCTGACGTTCGATGGCGAGCCGGTCGCGTCGGTGCTGAACTTCGATCTCGGCGGCGCGCTGTACATGTACAACAGCGGCTACGATCCCGCGTATTCGCACTACGCCGTCGGCCTGATGTCGAAGGCGATGCTGATTCGCGACGCGATCGAAAACGGCCGCACCTGCGTCGACTTCCTGCGCGGCGACGAGAGCTACAAGTACGACCTCGGCGGCAAAGATCAACAGATCTACCGCCTCGTCCTGAGCAAACAATGACTAACTCATTTGGAGCGGCGACGAATTCCTCGGCGTCGGCGACCGTTTCATTTGTAACGCGGGCTTTTCAGCCCGCGCATGCAGTCTCACCGAGTGTGCCGCAAACACGGGGCGGAGGGGCGGGATTCAGCCGGAGCACGGCTGCATCGAATCGGCCGACTTCAGCATTTCGCCGCGCGGGCTGGAAAGCCCGCGTTACAGGTGGTTGGAATGCTGGCGCCGCGGAAATTCACGTCACGCGTGAGATGAGGACTTCAGCGTCCCGGTCAGGTGCCGCATGACGGCCATATACCCACCTGCACACCGCACGCGCGACGGCCGCCGGCCGCGCATCGCCGTGATCACGGCGCACACATCGCCGCTCGCCTCGATGGGCGGCCGCGAGACCGGCGGCATGAACGTCTACGTGCGTGAGCTGAGCCAGACGCTCGGCGCGCACGGCTACGTGATCGATGTCTTCACGCGCCGCGACGCCGCCGACGCGCCGGAAGTGCAGCCGTTCGGGCCGAACGCGCGCGTCATCAACATCACCGCCGGCCCGCCGGAGATCATCGCCAAGAGCGCCATCCCGGCGCATCTCGATGAGTTCGAGGCGGGCGTGCTGGCGTTCGTCGCGCGCGAAGGCGTCGCCTACGACATGCTCCATAGCCATTACTGGATGTCAGGCGTCGTCGCGATGGCGCTGCACGATCGCTGGCGCATCCCGCACATCGCCATGTTTCACACACTCGGCGAAGTGAAGAACCGCGCCCGCGCGACGGAGCACGAGCCGCCATCGCGGATCATCGCCGAGCGCGACATCGCCAAGACGGCCGACCGCATCGTCGTCGCCAGCGATCACGAGAAGCATCTGCTGACGGCGCTCTACGGCGCGGACGCGGCGCGGATCGCCGTCGTGCCCTGCGGCGTCGATCTCGATCTCTTCACGCCGATCGAGAAAGAAGTCGCGCGCGCGCGACTCGGGCTGACGGGCAACGATCGCATCATCTTGTTTGTCGGCCGCATCGAGCCGTTGAAGGGCATCGATGTGCTGATCGGCGCGGCGGCGCAGCTGCACGACGACGAGAACTTTCACGTCGTCATCGTCGGCGGCGACCAGCGCGCGGCGGCCGAGATCGAGACGCTGCGCGCCCAGGCCGAGCATCTCGGCATCGACCACCACATCAGCTTCGTCGGCGCGGTCGAGCACAGCCAGCTGCCGCTCTACTACAACGCGGCCGACGTCTGCGTCGTGCCGTCGTACTACGAGAGCTTCGGGCTCGTCGCGATCGAATCGATGGCCTGCGGCACGCCCGTCATCGCGTCGCGCGTCGGCGGCCTCGCCAGCACGGTCATGGATGGCGAGACGGGCTACCTCATCCCCTGGCGCTGCCCCGAGCCGTTCGCCGAGCGTCTCGAGCTGCTGCTCGCCAACGATGAGCTGCGCGCCTCCTTCGGCCTCGCCGCACGCCAGGCCGTCGAGCGCTACCGCTGGGGCAACGTGGCGACGGCAATCGCCGAGCTTTACGAGTCGGTGCTGGCACCGAGCTGATCCGACTACGGACGCACCACGTCCGAACCACCCAAAGGGCGCGTAAGAAGTCAACTCACCTGTAGCGCGGGCGTTTCAGCCCGCGCGGGGTAGCTTCGACGTTGACCGGGGCGGGGCGCCTGGGTCGGTCGGCGTCGGGTTTGCAGCACCCTCCTAACGCCTCGTTAGACCAAAAGTCGTACTCAGAAGGCTCAAAACACATGTCCCTTGACGCTGGCATGTCTCTTGATAGCCTACCTATCAGGTTTACTGCTTTGTAAGCTTGCAATCGTAGAATCGGCGGCGCTAAACTACGTGTATGGCGAACGACTTCTACCAGCTCCTCGGCGTCAAACGCGAGGCTAACGAGAAGGAGATCCGGTCGGCGTACCGGAAGCTCGCGCGGAAGCATCACCCGGATGTGAACCCGGGCGACAAGGCGTCGGAGACCAAGTTCAAAGAGATCAACAACGCCTACGAGGTGCTCTCCGACACCGAGAAGCGCCGCAAGTACGACAAGTACGGCGACAAGTGGGAGTTCGCCGACCAGATTGAGGAGGCGGAACGCCAGCGCGGCCCCCGTTCGCGGGTGGCCGGCAACGGCGGACGCCAACAGTTCGAGGTTGACGACCTCAGCGGCGTCGGCGACCTGAGCGGCGTCTTCAGTCAGTTCTTCGGCCGCGGCGGCCGTGGCGGCGGCGCCCGGACGATGTCGCGCCGCGGCGCCGACGTGCAGCAGCCGGTCGATGTCACGCTCGAAGAGGCGTACCACGGGACATCGCGGATGCTCGAGATGATGGCACAGGAGCCGTGCCCGACGTGCGGCGGCAGCGGCGAGATCGCCGGCGCGACGTGCCACACGTGCCAGGGCCACGGCCAGATCCAGAAGCCGCGTCGGCTCGAAGTAAAGATTCCCGCCGGTGTCGCGACGGGATCGAAAGTCCGCATCGGCGGCGAAGGGCAGCCGGGCATCGGCGGCGGCAAGAAAGGCGACGTACTGCTGCTCGTCACCGTGCGGCCGAACCCCCGCTTCGAGCGCAAAGGCGACGACCTGCATGAAGAAATCGAAGTGCCATTGACGACGGCGGTACTCGGCGGCGAGACGGAAGTGCCGACGATGACGGCGCGCGTGATGCTGAAGATCCCGCCGCTGACGCAAAACGGCCGCGTCTTCAAGCTGGGTGGCCTCGGCATGCCGCGCCTGAACAAAGAAGGGAAGGGCGACCTCTACGCCCGAGTCCGCGCCCATTTGCCAGAAGCGCTCGACGACGGCCAGAAGAAGCTCTTCGAAGAATTGAGCGCCGCCGGCGTGTAAGGCGGCGAAACGAGAAGCGGGAAGCGAGAAGCGAGACGTGAGAGCCGAGTTTAGAGGTCGAAACAGGAGAGTAGGGACGTAGCTTTAGCTCCGTCCGGGCCGCGGACCGAGCTAAACCGGCATCCTTACGCGATCGATCCGCAACGCGATACGGCGCGCACCCTGACGCAAAACAGCGACTGACGACATGAACGAACAGCAACGAGACGAACAGATCGACGCCGAAGAGCCGTGCTACGTGATCTCGATCGCGGCGCGGATCGTCGGCATGCATGCGCAGACGCTGCGGCAGTACGAGCGCGTCGGGCTCGTGGCGCCGAAGCGCACGCGCGGCAACATTCGCCTCTACTCGCGCGCCGACGTCGCCAAGCTGCTTCATGTCCAGCGGCTGATCAGCGATCTCGGCGTCAACCTCGCGGGCGTCGACGTGATCTTGAGGATGAGCGAGCGGATGCAGGCGATGGAGCGTGAGATGGAGGAGCTTCGGGCTGAGGTTCAGCGAGACAGGCGAAGCCCATAGCCGTCCGCCGAGCTAGCACCCCGACCGTTCCGGTCAGAAGTAACGAGGAAGAACGAGCATGGCAACTGAGACCCTATTCGACGAACTACTATCGATCGCATGCCCCTCGGCGGACAAGGGCGAATTCGAGCAACGCTTTGGAAATCTCGTGCGCAGTCACGGTGAGGATCGCGAGGCTCTGGCGGCGGAAGTAAGGCATTCGATTGGCGCTCTGCATCTTCAAGCGAACACGATGGAGACCTGGGTATTCATGCAGACGAGGCAACGTGCGACCGAGAAGATGAATCTTGTTGATTGGGTCGCTGAAACTCGCGGCCGTGCCGAGGAACTGCGCCGCGAAGCCGATGACTTGGAGCGCGTAGCGATCGCATCGGGCGTGATCGATCCGCCCAATCGTCCAGAGACGCTGCGTGGTATGTGGAAGGGGATGAAGATCACGGACGAGGACATCGAAGAGGCAAAGCGATCTCTTTTCAAAGCGGCATATGACGACACAATCTGAGTTGTACGTCATCGATACGCATGCGCTCGTTTGGTACCTGACGGAAGATCGCAAGCTGCCAGCGGCCGTCGCGAATGTTTTGAAGGCGGCCGAGCACGGCGAACGCGAGATTGTCGTGCCAACGATCGTTCTGGCCAGAGGGAGTGACGCTCGAGGAGAAGGGGCGGACTGCATTGACCAAGGGTCGCATGCTCGATTGGGTACTGACGCACCCGAGCTTCGTCGTCGTCGATTTTGACCTGGCTACGCTGCAAGTGATGACGTCGCTCGATTCGATCGAGATTCACGACAGAATTATCGCCGCGACGGCGCGACTTCTCGCCGCCGTGGTCATCACACGAGATCCGCTGCTCGCTGGCGCTACCAGAACGTTTTGGGGTTGAAGACCGCGGTCGATGCAGGGAGACATACAGAAACATGATGAGACAAGATCGGTTTACACAGCAGGCGCAGGAAGTGCTCGCCGCTTCGCAGGAGATGGTGCGGACGCAGCGACACTCGCAGTGGGATGTCGAGCACGTGCTGCTGGCGCTGCTCCAGCACCAGGACGGGCTGGCGGGGCGCATCCTCGACCACATGGGCGTCGATGTGCGGGCGCTGACGTCGCGCGTCGCCGATACGCTGCAGCGGGCGCCGAAGCTGGCCTACGACGTCGTGCAGGTGTACACCACGCCGCGCATCGTCAAGATGCTCGAGACGGCGAACGCCGAGGCGGAGCGACTCAAGGACGAATACGTCGGCGTAGAACACATCCTGATCGCCATCGCCGATGAGCGCGACGGCGAGTCGGCGCGCATCCTCCGCGAGTTCAGCATCGACAAGGAGAAGATGTACCGCGCGCTGCAAGTGGTGCGTGGCTGCGCGCGCGTCGATTCGCCGACGGCCGAGAGCAAGTACGGCGCGCTCGAGAAGTACAGCAACGACCTCACAGAGTACGCTCGCAACGGCAAGCTCGATCCGGTGATCGGCCGCGATCAGGAGATCCGGCGAGTGATGCAGATCCTGAATCGGCGCACGAAGAACAACCCGGTGATCATCGGCGAGGCGGGCGTCGGCAAGACGGCGGTCGTCGAGGGGCTGGCGCAGAAGATCATCAACGGCGACGTGCCGGAGAACATCAAGGACAAGCGCCTGCTCGCGCTCGATATGGGCGCCATGGTGGCGGGGTCGAAATTCCGCGGTGAGTTTGAAGAGCGGCTCAAGGCCGTGATGGACGAGATCCGCCGCGCCGAGGGCGAGATCATCGTCTTCATCGACGAGCTACACCAGGTGATGGGCGCCGGCGCGGCCGAAGGCGCCATCGACGCCAGCACGATGATGAAACCGGCGCTCGCCCGCGGCGAACTGCGTGTCATCGGCGCCACGACGCTCGACGAGTATCGCAAGCACATCGAGAAGGATCCCGCGCTGGAGCGGCGATTCTCGCCGGTGTTTCTCGACGAGCCGTCGGCCGACGAGACGATCGAGATCCTGCGCGGCTTGCGCCCGCGCTACGAGGCGCACCACAAGGTGAAGATCAGTGACGACGCGATGATCGCCGCCGCGCGGCTGAGCGACCGCTATCTGACCGAGCGCTTCTTGCCGGACAAGGCGATCGATCTGATCGACGAGGCGGCGAGCAAGCACGTCATCGATCAGCAATCGATGACGCCGGAACTGCGTGACTTGAAGAAGCGGCTCGACGAGCTGCAAATGGAGACCGAGGCGGCGGCGCAGCGGCAGGACTACGAGGCGGCGGCGCGCATCCGCGCGGAAGTGCTGACGATCCAGGCCGACTACGACGTGATGAAGACGGAGTGGGAGCAGACCCACACGTCCGACATGACCGTGACGGAACACGACATCGCCGAGTTGATCGCCTCGATCACGGGCATCCCCGTCAGCCGGATGCTGGAGGGCGAAGGCGAGAAGATGTTGCACATCGAGGAGGCGCTGCACGAGCGCGTCATCGGGCAGGAGAAGGCAGTCGAGTCGGTCGCCGAAGCGTTGCGCCGCGCGCGCGCGGGCCTCAAGGATCCGAAGCGTCCGATCGGCAGCTTCATCTTCCTCGGGCCGACGGGCGTCGGCAAGACGGAGCTGGCGCGCGCGCTGGCGAACTATCTCTTCGACGACGACGAGGCGATGATCCGCCTCGATATGTCGGAGTACCAGGAGCGGCACACCGTGTCGCGGATCATCGGCGCGCCTCCGGGCTACGTCGGCTACGACGAGGGCGGTGCGCTCACGGAGGCGGTGCGCCGCAGGCCGTATCGGGTGATCCTGTTCGATGAGATCGAAAAGGCGCATCCGGATCTGTACAACGTGTTGCTGCAGATTCTCGAGGACGGACGCCTCACCGACGGCCAGGGCCGCACGGTGGACTTCCGCAACACGATCATCATCATGACGTCGAACCTCGGCACGAGCTCCGAGAACAAAGGCCGCTTTGGATTCGTCACGAGCCGCGCCCAGGACGACGGCCAGCGTGAAGTGCGGCAGGAGCAGATCGAGAAGGCGCTGCGCGAGTCGTTCCGGCCGGAGTTCATTAATCGGATCGACGAGATCATCGTCTTCGAGCCGCTGACGGAGAAGGAGCTGGAGAAGATCATCGAGCTGATGCTGCAGGAGGTGCGCCAGCGGCTGTCCGACCGCAGCGTCGACTTCGAAGTCACGGAGGCAGCGAAGAAGGAGCTGGTGCGGGAGGGCTACGACCCGTTGTACGGCGCGCGGCCGCTGCGCCGCACGGTGCAGCGTCGCATCGAGAACGAGCTGGCGAAGCGCATTCTCGGCGGCGAATTCAACGACGGCGACACCGCGCGTGTGGACTTCGTCGACGGCGCGTTCACGTTCGAACGCGCCACCTCGCCGGAGCCCGCAGCACGTGAGGTGGTCGCGGCGAGCGTTTGATACATGCGGGATCGTTGCGAAGAAGAGCCCCGGAGATCCGGGGCTCTCCTTCGTAGTTTCGTACGCGTGGCGGACATCCAGACGCGGCCGGCGGTCGTAGGTGGTTCGTAGGTTGTAACATTGGTTTCCACGTCCCCGCGTGCCGGTACAGGAGGTAGGTCGATGACGACGAATGTCGTATCCGAGCCCGCGCGCAGCCATATCCACTGGATCGCGAAGTGCGCGATCGGCATGGCCACGATTCTCGCCGTGCTCGTCGCGGCGGGCCGCGCGCCGCGGCCGGCTTCCGCGGCCTTCCACACCATGGTGATCGACGAGGTGATGGCCGGCGTCCCAGGCGACCCGACGGTGCAGTTCGTCGAGATCAAAGAGACCGCGGCCGGGCAGAACCTCGTCAGCGGCAAGCAGATCGTCGTGTACGACGCGACGGGCGCGAACGTCGGGACGTTCACGTTTCCGGCGAACGTCGCCAATGGCGCGAACCTCGCGCGCATCCTGATCGCGACGCCCTCGGCGGCGGCCTACTACGGGATTACCGCCGACCTGCCGATGACGCCGGTGATGACGGCCACCGGCATGGTGTGCTACTTCGACCCCGGCTTCTTCCAGAACATCGATTGCGTGCCGTACAAGAACTACAGCCAGCCGAACATCCTCAAGCCGCCGGCGACGAGCAACGGCGCCGGCAACGGCTACGCGAGCCTCACGCGCGTCGCCACGTCGACGAAAACGGCGCTCGACTTCGCGCTGCTCTGCCCGACGCCGCAGAACAACGCCAACGTCATCGGCGCGCCGCCGGCGAGCGACCCGGACGCCGACGGCGTGAACGGCGGCGGCGGCTGCGCCGACAACTGCCCCACCGACAGTAACCCGGGCCAGGCGAACAATGACAAGAACGTCGTCGATCTACCGCCGTCGAAGCCGTACGACGACATGACGGCGGTGAATTCGGACAACATCGGCGACGCCTGTGACCCCGACAACGACAACGACGGACTGCTCAACACCGACGAGCTGAACCTTGGGCCCGCGGGCTCGAGTCACGCGCTCTGCCCAACGGCATCGGCCAACACGGATCCGTTGCTCGTCGACACGGACGGCGATCGTATCGTCGATAGCGCCGAATGCGCGCTCGGCTCCGATCCCGCCGATCCGGCGTCGAAGCCAGCGCCGCCGGTCGCCGGAACCGATCCCGATCACGACGGGCTTTCGAGCGCGTTCGAGGCCACAATCGGCACCGACCCGTCGAAGGCCGACACGGACGGCGACGGCGTCACCGATGGCGTCGAATTCAAGGTCTACGCATCGAATCCGCTGAACATCAACACCGACGGCGACTTCTGTGGCGACGGCAAGGAGATCGCGACGGTCGATCAAAATCAGACCGTCAACTCGACCGATCTGCAGCAAGTGGCAGTCGCCTTCGGGCCCAACACGAGTCCGGGATACATCCTCGACTTCGATATGGACAAGAACGGCACGGTCAACTCAACCGACCTGCAGTTCGTCGCGACGAAATTCGGGTCGTGCCCGTAGCGAGTCTGTCGATCGCATGAGGGGTCTCGCGCTGTCGGAGCGTGCTGAATCGTACTGAATACCTCGCCGCCGGAAGCGCTGTTGCGAGAAGGCGAAACCTCCAGCCAACCCGCGCGGGCTAAAACGCGCGCGCTACAGAGGTTGTCTGCGCGGGCTCCGCCATCTTACGCAGCGGATCGAACACGTTCGCGGCACGTCGTGCCGCTGATGTCACAGGTCTGCGGCAGTCCCGCCCGTTCGAGGTACGTGCCGTAACCCCGGAAACTTGGTTCAATGACAGGCGCTCCGCATGAAGCGCATGGCCCTCACCCACCGGGCGTGAACCAGCAGCCGGGGAGGTACCAGTGGCAGTCGGACTGCGCCGCGTCGATCACGTCAGCATGGCCGTCTGGAAGATCGACGATCAGCTCCCGTTCTTCACCGAGATCTTCGGCTGGAAGGAAGCCGGGCGCTTCCGCAACGAGGACGCAGGCTTTGCCGGCGTCGTCCTCGATGTCCCTGGCGCCGATGGCCAGCGCCAGATGCAGTGGGAGATCCTCGAGCCGCTCGGCGACGATAGCTTCATCGCGAAATTTCTGCGCGAGCGCGGCCCCGGCCTGCATCACGTCACACTCGAAGTCGATGATGCAGACGCGGCGGCTTCGTCTTTGAAGGCGAAGGGCGTCGAGCCGTTTGGCGGCCCACGCGTGAGCTGGGACTGGAAGGAGATGTTCGTCCATCCGCGCGCATCCGGCGGCGTGCTCTTTCAGCTCTACGAGCAGCTCGATGCCCCCGGCAGCCTCGGCGGCCCGCCGAGCGAGGCCACGGAGTAGCCGCCATGAGACAGACGCGCGAGCATGCTCCGCCGTCGCCAACGGTCGTTCGTGCCGGCGGCCGCGATGTTTCTCTCACGTGCCACATGGCGGCGCTGAGCGGCAATCTCCGCCGCAACTCGCTCGCCGCGATCGAAGAGTGCTTCGCCGCAAACGCGACGCGCATGGAAGTCGACGTCCACACGCTCGATGGCGACGACAGCATCATCTATCACGAACGCCGGCTCGAACATCAGACGGACGGCGACGGTACCGTCGGCCGCGCGACGCCGGCGATGATCCGCGGCCTGCACTATCTCGATGATGCGCACGCGCGACCGCCACTCGTGAGCGAAGTCGTCGAACTCGCGCGCGGCTGCGACACGGAGGTGCAGCTCGATCTCAAAGACTGGCGTCCGATGCCGCCGGAGCGTCTCCGCGCGCTCATCGCGCCGATCACCGCCATCCGCGATCGCGTCATCGTGTCGACAGGACAGGATTGGAACCTGCGACGCCTGCACGATGAGGCGCCCGACATTGCCATCGGGTTCGATCCCGGGCATTACATCGACCACCGCTCCGAGGAGACCGACTTCTTCCTGCCGCGAACAATGGGCGCCTACGGCTATCGCGACGACCACCCGCTCGCGATCGGGCGCACCGAATCGGTGGAAGACTACCTGCGCGAGCGCATGACGATCCTCCACGGGCAGGTGCCCTTCGCGCGCGAATGGTTCCTCAGCTACCGGGTGATGTTGCAGATGCTCGACGACGGCTTCGACCCCATCGCCTTCCTTCACGACCGCGAGATCGAGGTCACGGCGTGGACGCTCGATCAGCGCAACGACGCCACCACCCATGCCTTCGAGCGCCTCGCCGCCGCCGGCATCGACCACGTCACCACCAACACCATCCCCGCCTGGCGCGCCACGTTCGCCTGACGCCGCACGCCGTCGCGCCACCGCATTGGCCCAGCATGACATCGCAGCTGCCGCGCGCCAGCCATGTGAGCGCCGTCATGCGAACGTCGTGGTGTGATTGCCGTGAAAGTCGCGCGGCCGACTGTCATTCTGAACGCAGTGAAGAATCTCTCCGATCGCGACGATCAGGTTCGGCTGACAGCCTGATCGATGTCGTGCGCCACTTTCATCGCCTCGTGTGTGGTTCGGGCGCGAGGCCAACATCTACGACGCGAACCGAAGCGACAACCACTACCCGCCGATGGTGTCCGGCGTCTGCGCCACAACGGGGCGGTTCGGCGTGATGCTGTAGATCTTGTCGGCGACGAGCTTCCAGTACGCCTCGTCGAGCGGCGCGCCACCCTCGACCGCCGACTCGAACTTCGCGCGATGGTAGCGCTTCATCATCAGGTTCGCGTAAAGAAACTCCTGCTTGTGGGTGTAGCCGTAGAGCCAGTTGAGCGCGTCGCCGACGATGTAGCAGTCGCCGAGTACCGTCGGCCAGTAGTTCTCGTCGGAGGGCGCGTTGCCACCGCCTTTGTTCGCGGCGCAGTTGTCGAGCATGGCCAGCAGCTCGTTCTTGCGCCGAAACGTCGTGATCGAGACGGCGGTGTAGTTGATCATCAGGCCATCGAAGCCGGAGTTGATCACGCCCGCGATCTCCGGCGCTGTCGGCACGGGCCCATCGACCGCCTGCTGCGTCGCCGTCGCCTGGGCCGCCGCCCCGCGCGTCGCGTCAGCGTTCGCGACGGTGGTGTTCGTCTTGTTGCCGGCGCTCAGCCCGCCGCCGCACGCCGCGGCAACGAGCGCGAATGGCGCGAGAATCAGCAAGCATCGTCGGATCACGGGGTCTCCTGCGTGGCGAAGCGGCGCCACTACTATAACGAACGCCACCTCCCGCCGGATTGTTTCGCTGCCCCCCGCCACAACCGCCTCGGCAGTGGGTCCGGCCGACCCTCAGCTTCATTCTGAGCGCCTTCCGCAACGTGCGTCCGCTTATCCCGCGCCCGAATCAGTGTTTTGGCGGGCCGCGCATACTCCTCACGCCTGACGCCCATTGCGGCGACAGCGGCTATCCTGCCTTCGATGACGGAACGCGATCACACATATCACATCACCGGCGGCGTGCCCTTGCGCGGGCGCGTACGGATCAGCGGCTCGAAGAACGGCGCCGATTACGCGATCGCCGCGGCGTTGCTGACGGCCGAAGACGTCGTGCTGCATAACGTGCCGGCGATCGGCGATGTCGAACAGATGGAGGAGATCCTCCAGTATCTCGGCGCGACGGTCGACCATCCGTCGCCGTCGTCGCTGCGCATCAACGCCAGCAAGCTGACGCACTGGGAGGTGCCAGCGACTCTCGCGGCGCAGCTGCGCGCGAGCTTCCTCGTGATGGGGCCGCTGCTGGCGCGACTCGGCCGCGCATCGTGCCCGCCGCCCGGCGGCGACGCGATCGGCATCCGCCCGCTCGATGTGCATCTCGCCGGCTTCCGCGCGCTCGGCGCGAGTGTTACGCAGAACGGCGATCAGTTCGACATCCACCGCGAAGGATCGGCGCGCGGCGGCCGCCTCATGCTCGATTACCCCAGCGTCATGGGCACGCTCAACGTGATGCTCGCCGCAACGCTCGCTGATGGCACGACGACGATCATCAACGCCGCGAGCGAGCCGGAGATCGCCAGCCTTGCCACGATGCTGAATGCGATGGGCGCGAAAATCAGCGGCGCCGGCACGCACACGATGATCATCGAAGGCGTGCGCGAACTCGGGGGCGCCGAGCATCGCATCATCCCGGATCGTCTCGAAGCGGGGACGTTCGCGCTCGCTGCCGCAATCACCTGCGGCGATATCGAGATCGAAGAAGCGGTGGCGGAGCATCTCGACGCGCTGATCTCGAAGATGCGCGAGGCGGGCGTCGAGATCGAGCCGACGGACGCCGGCATTCGCGTCCGCGGCTACGACGACTATCGCGCCGTGAGCGCGCAAGCGCTGCCGTACCCCGGCCTGGCGACGGACTTGCAGCCGCAACTGGCGGCGTTCCTGACGCAAGCGACCGGCGCCAGCACGATCCACGAGCGCGTCTACGACAACCGCCTGCTCTACATCGCCGAACTGCGCAAGATGGGCGCGAACGTCATGGCGACGGGCCAAACGGCGATCATCGCCGGGCCAACGAAGCTGAAGGGCGCGCCCGTGCGGGCGCTCGATGTGCGCGCCGGCAGCGCCTGTGTCCTCGCCGCCCTCGCCGCCGAAGGCACCACCACGATCAGCGACGTCCACCACATCGAGCGCGCCCACGAAGACCTGCACGGCAAACTCCGCGCCCTAGGCGCGGGGTTTGAAAGGGATTAAGGAGTCGCACGCCGCCGGGACGCCCGGTCGATCGCTAGCGTCCTCGGGACTCCGGGTCGAAGTGATGTTGTGCCTGCCGAATCGCGTCATGCACCCCGCGCACGCCATCGATCATCTCAAACTGCGGCACCTGGTACTGGGACATACCCGGCATGGAGAAGCCGGGCGATACGAATTTTCCGATTGGAAACCCACCAAACGGTGATCCTCCGAACGTGATCGTGCCTGATCCGTCGCCATGTTCATCGACCGTCGTGTCGCCAACTGCTGAAAGCAAGAGACTCTTCATCTGGCGCCCAGACGTGCCGGAGATCAGGATGACCCGCCGATTCGTCAACCCGTAGTACGTGCGGCTGCGCGCCCGGGCGTCGACGATGAATCGACCGGCGATCATGTAAAGACCCAAGAGCACAAACGGGATCCCCCAAACGCCGAAGAAGATCGGCGCGCCCCCGACGAGTACCGTCGTCTCCCAGAACAGGGCGAACCCACCCCACAACAGGCTGAACGGGATTAGGAACGCGTCCTGCGGTCTGAAGCGGATGCCGGCTTTCGGCCGTCCTGCCCACAGCAACGACTCGCCCGCCTCGAGCCTCTGCGCAACAACGGACGACGCATCAGCCGAGTTCCAGTGGTCTCCGATACCGCCTCCCCGATGCCGTAATGAACATCACGGCGCCTCAATCGCCTCCTCCGTCACCACCCCATCAAGGATCCGATACGCGCGCACAACCGGCGCAGCCGCATCCATCAGCGACACCAACACGTAGTAGGCGTCGGGCCACGCGGCCAGGCGGATGTCCGTGGGCGAGGGGTAGGCTTCGGTGTGCGTGTGGGAGTGGTAGATCACCATGAACTCCCAGTCGTTACCGTCGACTTCGCGGTGGATGCGCAGCAGATCCTTCGCATCGACGCTGTACCGGTACGGCGACTTCTCGGCGTTGATCGCGCGGTAGAGCTTCGTCGCTCGGCCATCGACGCCGGCTATGATGCCGCAGCATTCGTTCGGCGCATCTTCCTGCGCGTGCGCGATCATCTCGTCGATGTACTGCTGCTCGAGGAGGAGCGCCACTACTCCCCCGTCGGCATCATGATGCCCATCGCGCTGCGCGGCACCTCAACCGTCATCAGCGGCAACTCGAGCGACTTGTAGGACGTTGCGAGCGCCGTCGCGACGCAGGCGCGGCAGAGGTGCTCGATGTCGCGATCCATGTTCTTGAAGATCACTTCGTTCTCAGGCAGGTGCGGGTTGACGAAGTCGCGCGTCAACCAGGCGAAGTGACTCTGCTGGCCGCAGCGCGAGCATGCATCGCCGATCGTCAGCAGCAGCCACGAGATCGCTTCCGTGTCTTCGCGCACGAACTGGTACGCCGGCATCTCGTCGAGGCGGTAGTAGTAGTGATCGCTGTACTCGCCGAATGACTCGACGATGACGGCGATCCCCTCGTCCTTCGCGTAGGCATCCTTCAACCCCTGTTCGAGGCAGTTGAAGCCGAAGAGCACCGGGTCGCCGTCGTACTGACCGCGGCACGTCGGATCCAGGCCGACCCGCCCTTCCTCGTTGGAGCAGATGTCGCACTGCTGGCCGACTTCGAAGAGATCGTCGATCTCCTCGCCATCGTCATCATCGCCGCTGACGACGTTCAGTCCGTCTGTCTGCTCATCAGCGAGTTCGTTGCGCTCGTCCTCGCCGCCGGTACGCCGAAACACCATGATCATCCGCCTAACTATTCATC
>JBBQVO010000027.1:0-26517 GCA_038211505.1 Dehalococcoidia bacterium
GCGAGGGTGGCGGCGGCGACGATGCGGCGGCGTTTGATGAGGCGGAGGCGCTGACGCGGTTGGGGGCGTGCTACTGGAATCTGGCGGAGGCGCGGACGGCGTGGCGGACGCTGCGGCGGGCGATCTCGCTGTATCAGCAGCAGGGCGACGGCGTCGGGGTGGCACGGGCGACGGTCGAGCTGCTGCGGATCTGGGGCCCGCCGGAACGCCACGAGCAGTTCGCGCGGGAGGCGCTGGAGGCGCTCGGCGATGCGGATCCGCATCTGCGCGCGCGGCTGCTGATGCGGCTGCGGTGGGCTGGCTCAGACCAGGGCGACGCCCACATGCAAGAAGCGCTGGCGATCGCGGAGGCGCACGGCTTCGACGACGTGCTCGCGATGCGGGCTAACGATGAGTCGTGGCTGCTGCTGCGCAACGGGCGCTTCGACGAAGGGCTTGCGCTGCAGCGGCGGGCGTTCGAGATGTGGGTGCGCGGCAAGCAGTATGACAACGCGTCGGGTGCCCTGCGCGGATCGGGGTTCGCGATGATCGCGTTCGGCGCGCTCGACCAGGGATTGGCGCTGGCGAGCGAGTGCGTGGCGTATTCGCGTTCGGTACATCTGCGGTTCACGGAGTCGCTGGCGCTGACGGATTCGGCCGGCGTGTTGTTCGCGCGCGGCGAGTACGATCGCTGCCGGGCGCTGCTTGATGAGCTGCCGTCGAGCACCGACTTTCGCGCCGACCTGTACCGGATGTGGATCGTAGAGCTGTCGGGCGATGTGCGCAGCGCTGTATCGATGATGGTGAATCCGGAGCGGGGCGGCAGCGCGCCGACGGCGATGTCGCAGACGCATTGTGCTGCGGCGGGCGTGCTGTTTCACGCGGGGAGCGCAGACGCGGCGCGTCACGAGATGCGGACGTGGTTTGAGATCGCCCGCGAGCACGGCAGCATCGTCGAGGAAGTTGCGCCGATGTGGGATTGCGTCGTCGGGTTGGCAGACGATGACGTCGTGCGCGAGATCCACGACGCGCTGACGGCCGACGCCGCGCGTCCGGCGCCGACGTTATTCAGCACGCTGCAGGGTCGGGCGATCGCGCCGGCGCGCGGAGCGATCGCGTTACGCCTGGGGTTTGTCGATGAGGCGGAGGCGGCGTATCGCGACGGTGCGGCGTGGTGCGGGGCCACGCGTGTGCCGATGGATGAGGGGCTGTGTCGCGTCGGGTTGGCTGACGTCGCACGCGCGCGTGCGGATGCTGATGCGGAGCGCGATCATCTTGCGGTTGCGGCGGCGATCTTCGAGACGCATGCGGCGCGATTGTGGATCGATCGGTTGATTGCGGCGCGAGTCTGAATCGAGACAGAGGCAGTAGGGACGGAGCTTCAGCTCCGTCCTCATCGTTGGTGATGATGCAAGATCGTGAGGACTGGCTATCGGCCGAGATCGTCCCTACTGAGGAGGTACGCCGAAAGCGGCGACCTCGACTTCGCGGGTTCGAGTATGTGGGTCGAAATGCGTACCACCTTGTTACCGTGACGCAGGGTCGCGTGCCCGTGCTGGTCGATGCACTTGCTCAGGAAGTCATCGCCGATCTGTTGAGTGCTGGAGACAGTACGTCGTTTGAACTCCTTGCGTTCGTCGTGATGCCGGATCATGTTCACGTCCTCGCGCAAGGAATGAGGGACGACGCGAGCGCGATTGCGTTCATGCAGCGGTTCAAGCAGCCAAGTGGGTTCACGTACAAACGCCGATACGGATCGGCGCTTTGGCAGCAGAGTTTCTACGATCGTATCGTGCGGAAGAATGAGGACGTGGCGGCGATCGGTCGCTATATCCTCGAGAATCCGGTGCGTGCGGGGATCGTGTCGGCTGAGGAGTTGTGGCCGTATTCCGGGGACGTTGGTGCGTGAACGAAGATGACGGAGCTGAAGCTCCGTCCCTACTGCGATTTGTCTGGGTGTTGGTGTTGGTGGCGGCTGAGGAGTTGTCGGCGTATTCCGGTGGGACGTTGGTGCGTGAACGAAGAGGACGGAGCTGGAGCTCCGTCCTTACTGCGTTTTGTCCTGCGATTTGTCGTCGATCTACGTTGGTGTTGGTGGAGACGCAGGTGTAGCGAATACATTCCGGTGGGACATTAGTGCGTGAACGGAGAGGACGGAGCTGAAGCTCCGTCCCTACTGCGGTTTGTCGTTGATTGAGTCGGTGTTGGTGGCGGTGGAGGCCGAGGAGTTGTGGCCGTATTCCGGTGGGACGTTGGTGGGTGAACGAAGAGGACGGAGCTGAAGCTCCGTCCCTACTGCGATTGTGTGTCGTTGTCTGCGATGACTGTGATATGGCTGTGCGCCCTACTCCACCGTTACGGTTTTGGCGAGGTTGCGGGGTTGGTCTACGTCGCAGCCGCGGCGGACGGCGATGTGGTAGGAGAGCAGCTGCATCGGGATGGCGGCGAGCATCGGGTAGAGGAGCGGCGGCGCGGGCGGCAGGGCGATGACGTGATCGCATTTCGCCGCCAGTTCGTCGTCGCCTTCGGTGGTGATGCCGATGACGATGCCATCGCGAGCACGCACCTGCTCGATGTTCGAGAGCATCTTGTCGCGCGTGCCGTCGTCGAGGGCGATCGCCACGACGGGCATCTGGCGGTCGATGAGGGCGATCGGGCCGTGTTTCATCTCGCCGGCCGGGTAGCCCTCGGCGTGGATGTAGCTGACTTCTTTGAGCTTGAGGGCGCCCTCCATCGCCATCGCGTACTCGATACCGCGGGCGAGGAAGAGGAAGTTGCTGCTTCGTGACAGCGCCTGCGCGACCTTCGCGATCTCGGGCTCAAGCTTGAGGACGCGCCCCATCAGGCCAGGCACCTGGGCGAGATCGTTGATGAGGTCGCCGAGCCAGGCGTCGTCGATCGTGCCACGGAGTTGGCCGATGCGGCAGGCGAGCAGGTAGAGGGCGCTGATCGACGCTGTGAGCGTCTTCGTGCTGGCGACGGCGACTTCGGGGCCGCAGCGGGTCAGGATGGCGCCGTCGGCGACACGCGTCGTCTGGGCGCCGGGGGTGTTGCAGATGGTGAGTTGCGGCGCTTTGCGGCGACGGGCATCGGCCATCGCCTCCAGCGTGTCGACGGTCTCGCCGGATTGTGCCACGGAGATGACGAGCGTGTCGGGGCCGATCAATGCGTCGCGGTAGCGGAACTCCGACGAGTTGTCGACTTCCGCGGGAATGCCGGCAATGCGCTCGAAGTAGGTACGGCCGACGATCGCGGCGTGCATGCTCGTGCCCATGCCGATGAGGACGACGCGCGATACGGCACGGAGCACGTCATCGGTCAGGTGCAGGTCTTCGAGATCGATCGATGGTGGATCGAATACGGCGCGGCCGCGGAACGTGTCCATGATGCACTCGGGCTGCTCCATGATCTCCTTGAGCATGAAGTGCTTGTAGGCGCCCTTGGCCGCCGAGACGGGATCGAACGGGACGTGCTGTGGTGACTTGTCGATCGGCGTGCCGTCGAACGCGACGTACGTGGGGCCGGCGGCTGAGACGCAGGCGATCTCGCCGTCTGCGAGGAACGCGACTCGTTGCGTTTCCGGCAGCACGGCGGAGAGATCGCTCGAGACGAACATCTCGCCCGTGCCGTAGCCGATGACGACGCCGCCGGCGTTGCCGATGCGGGCGGCGATGATGCGTCCGGGTTCGCGCGCGGAGATGACGACGATCGCGTGTGCCCCGCGCAGGCGCGTGATCGTGCGCCGGAATGCCGTGAGCAGATCGTCGCCTGCTGCGACGTACGTCTCGATCAGATGCGGGATCACTTCGGTGTCGGTTTCGGACGCGAGCGTGTGGCCGGCGACGGTCAGTTCCGCGCGGAGATCGAGGTAGTTTTCGACGATGCCGTTGTGGATGACCACGACTTCACCACGACAGTCCCGGTGCGGGTGGGCGTTGTCGATCGTCGGTTTGCCGTGCGTCGCCCAGCGCGTGTGTCCGATGCCGGTGGTGCCGGCCGGGTATGCGCCCGCCAGCCCGTCGCGCAGCGCCGAGAGCTTGCCCGCGCCCTTCGCGATCTCGATCGCGCCGTTCGCGTCGATGACGGCGATGCCAGCGCTATCGTAGCCGCGGTATTCGAGCCGCTGCAGTCCGTCGAGCAGTAGCGGCGCCGCTTCGCGCGCGCCGGTGTAGCCGATGATGCCGCACATCTAGGCCACCGCCGTGTGAGTGGAGGTTAGTCGTTGGTCGTTGGGCGTTAGGGGTTGGCGTGGTCCA
Organism: Dehalococcoidia bacterium; assembly: GCA_038211505.1. GTDB lineage: Bacteria > Chloroflexota > Dehalococcoidia > DSTF01 > JACRBR01 > JBBQVO01. Next base: position 4,236 of record JBBQVO010000027.1, read on the forward strand.
CGTAATTTTGACATCGGTCGCACTGGGGGTGTCCTCTCTCGCGTGATGAACCGCGGCGTCGGACGCGGCGGTTGTCGCGTACGACGATGCGGACGGAGCTAAAGCTGCGTCCCTACGGTCTTGGTATCCGTATGCGGTATTGTTGGTGCGAGAGGGGAGGGACGGCTGTGTGCCGTTCACGTTGAGCGGGGTTTGTCGGGCGCTTGCGCACCGCGTTTTGCTTCGCTCATGACGACTGTGCTGCCGAGAGGCCATCCGCCGAGTGTTTCGATCGACCTCTACCTCGTCACCCTGATGCGCGCGCGATCAGGGCCTGGCGCTTGTGTTGTATCTCACCTGCTCGCGTTTGTTGGCGTTGCACCTCCGTTCAAAGATGCGTAGTCGACCCACGACTTGCCGTTCGTCGTCGCGCCGACGTGGGCGCCGGCTACCTGCGATTCTAACGGTTCGCGGACGATTTGCAACACCTCGCGCATCGTCGAAGCAAACGCGAGCGGCACGCCGAGCGCGAATTGCAGCTCTTGCGGCGTGCGGTCATCGAGAAAGCGAGCGCCGGTGTAGTCGAGCGAGTAGCGCGGCAGCACGACGAGATCAGTGGGCTCGCGGCCGCAGAGCGCGCGCTCGATGTCGGCAGCCACGAGCAGTCCGGAGACGTTCACGCGGGCGCCGAAGAAGGTGTTCTCGACGGCCTGAACGCGCGTCTCGATCCCGGTCATCGTCGCGAATTCATCGGCGATGCGCTGGAGCGTGGGCGCGATCAGGGTGGCGCAGACGAAGGAGATGTTGCGGATGTCGGAGGACGTCGCCGCCGAAACCAACGGCGCGTTGTCGCGCGCAAGTCCTTGCGAACCGAGAGTCGGCGGGAGCACGGCGGCGGTCGACGATCGCTTCGTTTCGCTGCGCGGACGCTGACGAGCGTATGCGCGCTTCGTCCGGCTCCAGTCTTCGAGCAGGGAGCGGGTCATGCCGATGCCGTTTTCGTACTGGGCGAAGCCGTCGTAATGCGGTGCCGTCGGTAGCGGAAGGCCGCTCGAGAGGTAGTACTCGTCGGCGAGGTAGACGAGCGTGGTGCCGTGCGCTCCACGGAACCGGCGCTGGTACGGGGCGACCTGCTCGACGATGGCGCGCGCGTACGGGGGCGTGCAGCCTTCGACTTCGTTGGTGTGCGCGCCGCGTTCGATGCGCTCTTCCGCGACGGTCGTCGCGCCGACGGGCACGATCGAGATCGTCTGCACGGTTGGGTAGAGCGCCGCGAGATTTTCAATCGTTTGATCGAGTGCGGGGCCGTCGTTGACGCCGGGACAGAGCACGACCTGCGTGTTGGCGACGATGCCGAGATCACCGAGACGTCGCAACTGCTCGCAAATGTCAGGGGCGGTCTTGTTGCCGAGCAGATAGCGACGCAAGTCGACGTCCGTCGCGTGGACGGAGACGTTAATCGGGGAGAGACGCTGCTCTTCGAGGCGCCGCCAGTCGGCGTCGTCGAGATTCGTCAGCGTGACAAAGTTGCCGTGAAAGAAGCTGAGGCGGTAGTCGTCGTCCTTCACGTACAACGTCTTGCGCATGCCCTTGGGATTGCCCTTGAGGAAGCAGAAGAAGCAGCTGTTATTGCAGATGTTCATGCCATCGAACGCGGCTTGCTGAAAGTCGACGCCGAGATCTTCGTCTGGATGCTTGTCGATCGCGACGCGCAGTTCGGCTTCGCCACGCACGACGTCGAGCACGATCGATTCTTCGGCGGCGTAGAACTGAAAGTCGACTGCGTCGTTGAGGACATGGCCGTCGATCGCGGTGATGCGGTCGCCGGCGCGAATGCCCGCATCGGCGGCGAGGCTGCCGGGTCGGACAGCATCGACGACGCCGCCGGCGTTTGCGCGATCTCGTGCGGTGCGTGTCGCTTCAGTCATGCGGCGTTGCGATCGTGCTAGTTCTTGCCGAGCGCGTAGAGCCGCTCGACGACGGCATCGATGACGGTATCGGGCGTCGAGGCGCCGGCGGCGACGCCGACCTTGTCGTGGCCGGCGAGCCAGCTCACATCGAGCTCGTCCGCCGATTCAACGTGATACGTCTCGACGCCGTGTTCGCGTGCGACGTCGGCGAGATGCCGCGTGTTGGCGCTCTCGAGGCCGCCGACGACGACCATCAGGTCGACCTCGCTCGCCAGTTCTTCCGTCGCCGCCTGCTGGCTCGTCGTCGCGTTGCAGAGCGTGTTGATGACGCGCAGCTCGCTGATGTGATCCATGTGCTTCGTGAGGAGTGTCTGCACGAAGCGGGCGAAGTGGCCCTCGGTCTCGGTCGTCTGCGAGAGCACGCCGATGCGTGACGGCATCCAGTCAGGCAGCGGCGCCTCGAGTTCGGCTTCCGTGCGCATGGTGATGACTTTGCCGTTCGCCCAGCCGAGGATGCCGCGCACTTCCTTGTGGTTGGGATCACCGTACACGATGACGCCGAACCCTTCGTCGGTGAGCTTCTTCGCCCACTGCTGGGCGCGCGTGACGATCGGGCAGGTGGTGTCGACGATGTTGGCGCCGCGGGATTCGAGCTCGCGCAGAATCTGCGGGCCGACGCCGTGGGCGGTGATGGCGACCGGACGCGTATCGATGGCGTCGAGCGTCGCAATGACTTCGACGCCGCGGTTGCGGAGGCGATCGACGACCTGGGGGTTGTGGACCGTCGAGCCGAGGCTGGTGATGGGGCCTAACTCGCCGGCGGCGTCCTCCATCATGTCCACGGCGCGGCGCACACCCATACAGAAGCCGAGCTCTTTGGCTTTGATGACCTGCATACGTTCACTCCAACATGCATCGATTCGACATAACGATGTTATCGGCGCGATGCACAGACAGTATAACGGGCGCAGATCGGAGATGCGGGCGCACTTATGCTGGGAGTGCAAGGAGGAATCGTGCTTCCTGCGCGAATCGGCGAATGGCTGCCGGCGATCCTGCTGGCTGTGGCACTTGGTGCGGTGACGGCTGGCGCGTGGTACGTCGGTCGTATTACCGGCATTCGGCGGCTGGCTTGGGTGCTGTGCGGGCTCGCCGGAGCGCCGATCACGGTCTTGGGTATGGTGTACCTCATTGGTATACCAGTCGTCGTCGCCGTGTTCGTGATCGGGATGGCGGCTGGCTACTGGCGGCGCACGGGGCATGGGCCGTTCGTCGCATACGGGATAGGGTGCGTCGCCCTCGGCGCGTACGAACGCTCCGAGTTCGATTCCTGGGTCGAGACGATTATCGCCGTACTGATGATCCTTGCGGCGCTTCTCGCTATCTCGAAGCTTGGGCGCATGCTCGCGGTGGCGTTACGCGAAGACAGATCGAACGGCATGTTCAGCGCGGCTTGAGGTGGAGTTCGTTGCGGCCGCGGATCATCGCGAAGGGGAGGTCGGCGAGGATGTCGCGGCCGACGAGGTTGTTGACGGCTCCCCATCGCGGAATGGAATATGACGTCCGCTTCGGTGGTCACGAGATCGGTATTCCCTGCGCGGAGCCGCCCGCGGCGTTGGTGTGGGAAACGGGCGCGCTGGCGTCGATCGTGATGCGCCAGCCGAGCTGGGAGAGATCGTGGCGGGAAAGGCGCCGGGAATAGAACAGAGTTCCATCCTCGTTCTTGATCTCGATCAATTCAGCTCCGGCGAATCTGAGTGTTGAAAACCGCGTCACTTTTCCGGGTTCCATCGCAGAGTGGGCACGCACGCCATCCTCGGAGAGGAATAGCCGCTCGGTGGTTTGGTTGTCGATCGTGATGGTATCGGTCGGGTCGCAAGCAACCGTGGCAGCGGCGGCGCCCGCAAGTCCAAGCGTAAGGATCAGAAGAAAGCCTAGGCGGGTCAATAGCACGGATCCATTCCGGCTCGGCAGTTGGCCTGCTTTTCGAAGTAGCTCGCGATGTCGATCGTCTCCGGCCGTGTGACGCTGTGGTCGTGAAAACACTGTCGATCCGCACAACCTGCAGCGACCGACTGGCCATAACCGGCGAAGGAGGCTGGAATCCAGAACCGCCCCCGTTGCCCGTCGAACGCTGCGAGTTAGGTCGGACCCACCCGTCGCGGCAATTGTCGCAGGGCAGTCGCGGGAAGTATAGCGATCAGGCGAGTTCGGCTGCCGGCTCATCGGCCGGCGTCGCTGCGGCGTCGCCGTATTCGCCGCGGTACTGCTCCGGGAGGAGCGCGGCGACGTGGCGCATGATGACGTCGGTGGCGTCTTTGGCGGCCTGGGTGGTGATGCGGTCGACCTTCGGCGGGTAAAACGGCTTGCCGAACGTGATCGTCACGCGCGGGCCCATGAGGGGGCGCAGGAAGACCCACGGCCACGGGATGTGCTCGGAGCCGGTGATCGCGATGGGGATGATCGGCGCACCGGTGCGGTACGCGATGAGCGCGGTGCCGGGGAAGCCTTTGTGCAACTGGTGGTCGCGGCTGCGTGTGCCCTCCGGGAACATCAACAGCAGGATGTCGTCGTGGATGACGCTCTGGGCCTCGCGGATGGCGGCGAGGTCAGCGCTCTGGCGATCGACCGGGAAGGCGCCGATGAAGCGAAAAAGCAGGCTGATCACCGGCCACTTGAACATCTCCTTCTTCGCCATCGTGATGATGCGGCGGTCGAGGGCGCCGGGGATGATACAGGGGTCGGCGTTATTGAGGTGGTTCGAGACGAGGATGGCGGCGCCGGTCTTCGGGACGTTTTCGCGCCCTTCGACGTAGGGGCCTTTGACGTACAGGAAGGTGCAGAGGCGTATGAACCATACGACGCCCCAGTACGACACCGGCACAATCCGCCAGATCATTCGCGTGCCAGAGCTGCGATGCGTCGCACCACCTCCTCGACGTCAATCTTGTCGGTGTTGATGATCACAGCATCCGGCGCCGCGGTCAACGGCGACGCCTCGCGCGTGCTATCGAGGCCGTCGCGGCGCGCGAGGTCGGCGACGAGATCTTCGAGATTCGCTGGCATGCCGGCGGCACGGAGCTGCATCTCGCGCCGGCGCGCGCGGACTTCTCTCGTGGCATCGAGGTAGATCTTGAGATCGGCGTCCCGGAGGACGACGGTGCCGATATCGCGGCCGGCCATAACGACGTCACCGCGGGCCGCGAGGGTTCGCTGGATGCGGACGAGCGTGGCGCGAACTTCGGGCACGCGCGAGACGAGCGACACGTTCGTTTCGACGGCGTCGTCGCGAAGATGCGGCGTGACATCAACGCCGTCGATCAGCACGGTCGTCGGCTCAATCGTGCCGGCGGCGCCCTCTCGTACGTCGATTTGCGCGCGCTCGGCGATCGTCGCGACGGCGCTGACGTCGGCTATGTCGACGTCGCGATCGAGCACGAGCCATGTGATCGCGCGATACATGGCGCCGGTGTCGACGAAACGAAACGCCAACGAGCGGGCGAGGAGGCTGCCGACGGCGCTCTTGCCGGAGGCGGCAGGGCCGTCGATGGCGATCGTATGCGCGGTCACGCGCAGAGTGTACAAGGCGGGCATCGACGGCCGTTTGCGGCAGCATCAGTCGCTGAGGCCGACGCGTTTGCGGAGGCTCGCGACTTCGTCGGCGGCGAGCATGCGCGTCGTGCCGGATTGGAGGCGGGCGAGCTGTATGTCGCCGATGCGCGTCCGCACGAGCTCACGGACGGGGTGGCCGACGGAGAAACACATGAGGCGCACCTGACGCTTGCGGCCTTCGTGAATGACGATGCGGAGCCACGCGTGGCCGCCGAGATGCGCATGCCCGTACGGCGGCGTCGAGACGATGTCGGCCTGCGCCGCCGAGGTGAGGGAACCTTCGACGATGACGCCGGTGCGCAACGATTCGAGCGCCTCTCCGGAGGGGCGGCCCGCGACGAGCGCGAGATATTCCTTGTCGATCTCGTAGCGCGGGTGGGCGAGACGGTGGGCGAGCTCGCCGTCGTTGGTGCAGAGCAGTAAGCCTTCGGTGTCGCGGTCGAGCCGGCCGACGGGGAGCACGTGAGGCGGCAAGTCCGGAGGCAGCAGCTCCATCACCGTCCGGCGACCCTGCGGATCCCTGGCTGTGGTGACGACGGCGCGCGGCTTGTTCATCGCCAGATGGACGTGGGTGACGGCGAGATCGAGACGCTTGCCGTCGACGTCGATCGCATCGGTCTCGGCGTCGGCCTGCGTGCCGAGCGTGGTGACGATGGCGCCGTTCACGCGCACGCGGCCGGATGTGATCATCGTCTCAGCGGAGCGTCGCGATCCGTAGCCGGCGCGCGCAAGGATCTTCTGCAAGCGCTCGCTCAAGATTCGTGCCGGAATCGCATGGCGATGATCGGAAGCGCGCGCCAGCCGAGCACGCCGACGAGCGTGAGGACGGCGACACCAGCGACTGCCCACGGGAGCCAGCCGAATGTCGAGCTGGCGACGGGGGCAACGTATTCCGGCGACTGATTCGCTGCGTTCTGCAACTGTGGTTTAGTCAACGAAAGGACGCCGATGGCGGATCCGGGCGATGGCGACTCGTTGTCGACGAAGTCGTCAGCGGTGTTCGTGTCTACTCCGGCGACACGGCGTTCGATCGAATGGCCGGCCGGCACGTCCGGGATCGCCGGATTGAGGACGGAGGCATCCGTCCCCCATGAGATCGCATCGACCGTCACGCCCGCGGCGTCGCTGAGGACGAGTCGATCGCCGTCATTGCCGAGTGAGTTCCCGATGCGGCCTCCGAGCACGATCAGTTGACCGCTGAAGGCAGGATAGCGTGTGTGAAAGCTATCTGAAGCGGCAAATACCACGAAGGAGTGAGCGGCGATCGTAGCGGGCGGCAATCCGTCGCCGCTCTTGTTATCGCTGAGCGACCATCCGTCGAGCGAGACCGACGCGTCGCCCCTGTTGTAAAGCTCGACCCATTCCGACGCGCCATCGCTGCCGGAACCGTCGGGATCGTACAGCACTTCGTTGATCACGACGCTCATGTTGCCTTGCGATGTGAGTCCGGCACCGATTGGCGCGATCGGCTGCGTAGACGCGCGTTTCTTCGTGGCAGATGCGGGTGGTGCTGCGCCGCCGGACGAGAGGCTGGCGACGCTCTCGGACGATGTCGCGCTGACTGGTGCGGCAGCGATGTCGGCGGGACCGAATGCGACGTCGTCGGCGAAGATTCTTGCGGGCGCCACGGAGACGGGCGCGAGCATGATGCGGAGGCGCGCCGAATGCGCGTCCGCGGGCGCGGCGACGGCGCCGGTGGTGAGCCAGCGGTATGCATCCGACGGCGACTCCAGACGATCGGTGGAGTCATTGGCGGTGAGCGCGGTGCCGAACCCGTCGGTCGATGCGTACCACGAGATGCGGAGGAATGCTGACGCGACGGCGGGATCGTTGTCGTCGATCCAGGCGGAGAACTCGTACGCGGCTCCGCCATCGACAGCGACGGTCTGGAAGATCCACTTTGTCGATGCGGAGTCGCTCGTGAACTTCGCCGCGTACGCCCCGCTGCGGACGGGCGCATTCGTCGAATCGAGTGTGCCGCCGTACTTCTGCCAGGAGATCGGCAGTCCGCTATCGTCGATGTCTTCGAAGCCGGCGTTCGTGATCGCTCCGGGCGCCGGCGGTGGCGCGCCGGCGTCCGCTGCTGTCGCGGCGGTGCCGGCCGACGGTGTGCTCTCGGGCCGCGGCGTGTGCGTCGGGCGAGGCGTGCGCGTAAACGTCGGTGTCTTCGTTGGAGACAACGTCGGGAGCGGCGTTTCGGACGGTGGGATCGTCGGTGTTGGCGTGAACGTCGGAGTGACGGGCGGCGGGCCGGTGAAGTGGACGTTGTCGATGTACAGGTAGTCGTCGGGGTCGGTCCCGTAGATTTCGATTCTGATCACGACGGAGCTCGGATGATCGAGATGAACGTCCAGATCGATCGGCACCCAGGCGTGCACCGTGGTGGTTGGCGACGCGACGCAGTTGGTGCAGAAATCGGTCGTGGATATTTGTATCGACATCACATCGTCGAAGGTGCGCCACAAGCGGAGCGACAGGTGATAGTCGCCGGCGTCGCCGAGCTGCAGCCCCTGTGCGACCACGATGTGCGTCGTACCGATCGCGAGGCGGCCGCGTGCCGCGCCCGCGAACGCAGGCACCTCATCGGGCACGGTATCGAACGCGGCGGATGAGCCGCCGATCGACCACGGGTCTGTGCCTGTCTCAAAATCGCCGTTGGTGACGTACTCGTGCGAAGTTGCGGCGCTCGCGATCGTGTGCAATCGAACGCTGAGTGTTGCGGCGAGCGCGAGGGCGGTAGCGAAGACGAAGAAGTAGCGCGTGGTGCGCATCGCCGGCGGGTCCTGGTGTGCTGCCCACCTGGGCGTCCGTGTTGTCTCGGGCGTTCGCGCGGGTGGTGCGCGTCAGGCCTGACGGCGGATGCGGACGCGGCGCATCATGATCGTTTCGGTGATGATCTGCGCCTCGTCGACGAGGCCGTCATCTTGCGCCGGGCGTCGCAGGCGTATGCCGCGGCCGCGCGAGCGTTTCGGCCCGCTCGACAGCAAACTGCTGGCGAGGTGGCGGACGACAAACTGACCGATCGTGCCGGCGGCCATCACGGCCGCGCCCTTTACGACAGGCGACGCTTGCGGGCGCCAGATCGTGATCGAGGAGGCGGGTCTCGTCGCGGGGAGTTGCGGCTCGTTCGTGACGGCGCCGCATTTTCGGCAGAAGTTGTCGCCATCATCGAGGGACGCGCGGCAGGACGGACAGGTAGACATAGTCATTGGACGGTCAGCCTAACCATTGAACGATGATCGCGTCAATTACGAATATCGCACGTCAAGCGAGAGCGGCCTTCGCGAGCGATCCTTCGATCTCCGGCGTGAGGTCGAAGCCGTGGGCGAGCCGCGTCGGGCCAGCGTAGATGCGGCCGTCCGCGAGTCGCAGGTGATCGTCGGCGAAGGCGCGCAAGGTCTCGACGACGAGCGGCAGTTCGCGCGCGGCGCCGCGGCGGCGGATCTCGTGGAATAGCGGGAATGATTCGCCGTCGCTTTCGCGAATCTCGGTGACGGAGCGATCGGCTCCGGCCCGCCAGAGCAGATCGATCGTGGCGCCGCGGAGCGGGTACGTGCAGTAGGTGACGATCGGGCCCTCGTCGAGTGCGGCGGTGCTGAGGTGGATGCGGACGCCGCCGTGATCGGCGCGCTCGTCGATGAGCTGCCACGTCACGTCCTGCCACGTTCCTTTCGGGCCGTCAGGAGCAGCGGGATGCAGATTGAGTAGCGGGTGCGACGTGATCAGCGGCTCGGTGCCGATCAACATGTAGCCGGCGAGCATGCCGATGTCGTACGAGAACTCGCTCAAAAGATCCACGACGGCAGTGTCGTAATCGATGCGCCATGCGGGCAGCGGTTCGCCTTTGCGTGCGACGGCGCCGTTGTGTTCGCGGCGGAATCGGGTGTCGGAGAGCGTGAGCAGCGGGATGCCGTCGCCGTCGATCTGATCGAAGAAGTCGTCGGTCGGGGCGGCGTGGCCGCGTTCGCGGTTCGAGAAGACAAAGGCGATCTCGGCGTTCAGACGGCCCTCGCGAATCGCTTCGACCGCCGCGCGCAGCAGCTTCTGCGATCCTTCGCCCCGTCCCGTCGAGAACCAGCCGATGCGCAGCACAACCCCTCCTGAGCGCCTCACCCTAGCCGCTTGGTGGCAGTTTCGCAAAGTGCGCGCGGCAAGGTACTTACTCGAAGTCGTCCGGATCTTCCGGAGGTTCATCGTCTGAGACGTATTCGTAGTCGGCGGGGGCGTCTTGTACCGAGACGCCGTTCGTGCGGCGAGGGAGGACGGCGAACGACTCCTTGAGCTTCGTGATCTTCTGTTCCGCTTCGTCGAGCCGCACCTGGCACTCGCGGGCGAGCGTCATGCCTTCTTCATAGAGCGCGATCGATTCTTCGAGCGAAAGTCCGCCTTGCTCGAGTTTGGTGACGCGATCTTCGAGGCGGCCGTACAAGTCCTCGAATGGCGTGCGCTTCTCGTCTTTCGTTTCTTTCCGCATCTGTGCTCCTAAGCCCGTTCCTCAGGCATCGTGAATAGCGGTGCCTGGGCGTCGAGAACTTTGCGGGCCGCGCGACGGCGTTGCGGCAGTGGCGCGCCGCCGACGCGGACGGCGAACGTGCCGTCCTGTACCTGCACGTCGAGCGCGTCGCCGGCTTTCGTCGCGGCGACGGTCGAGATGACCGTGCGGCCGCGCTGCACGATGGCGTAGCCGCGTTCGAGCGTCTTCAGCGGGTCGAGCGTCTTGAGACGCCAGACGCAGCCTCCGACGTTCTGCACGACCTGCCGGTGCGCGGTAGCGACGCATTCCTGCGCCTTCCGCGAGACGTCGTCGATGCGCTGACGTTCGCGGTTGACGTCGGGGATTGCGCGATCCATCGAGTGGCGAGAGCGCTCGACGCGGGCGCGACCGGCGCGGACCTGATCGCGCAATGTCGTGTCCATCGTGGCGCAGGCGACGATCAGGCGCGACATGATCTCGAGGCGATCGGGCGAGACGATCTCGGCTGCGGCGGATGGCGTCGGCGCACGGCGATCAGCGACGAAGTCGGCGATCGTGACGTCGGTCTCGTGGCCGACGGCGGAGACGACGGGTACGCGGCTGGCGAAGATGGCGCGGGCGACGTGCTCATCGTTGAAGGCCCAGAGCTCTTCGATCGACCCGCCGCCGCGGCCGGCGATGATGACGTCGAGATCGTCGCGCCGGCCGAGCTGCTCGAACGCGCCGACGATACCGGGCACGGCGTCGGGACCCTGCACCGGCGTCGGCGCGAGGATCACTTCCGCGAGCGGCCAGCGGCGGTCGAGGACCTGGCAGATGTCGTGGAACACGGCGCCGGACTCCGACGTGATGACGCCGATGCGATGCGGGAAGCGCGGCAGCGGACGCTTGCGCCCCGGGTCGAAGAGGCCCTCTTCTTCAAGTCGCGCCTTCAAGCGTTCGTATTCGAGCTGGAGTTCTCCGGCGCCTTCTGGCTGCACGAAGTCGACGTAGACCTGGAGGTCGCCGCGCTGTTCGTAGAGCGAGATGCGTCCGTGCGCGACGATCGCATTGCCGTTTTCGATCAGGTGTGCGGTCGAGGGGCGGGCGTTGTATCGGAGCTTCGTCGCGAAGAAGACGGACTTCAGTGACGACGTGCCGTCCTTGAGGGTGAAGTAGACGTGGCCCGATGCTGGACGGCTGACGTTCGAGACTTCGCCCGCGATCCAGATGTCACCGAGAACCGGGCTCGACTCGAAGAGCTCGCGCAGGTACGTCGTGACTTCGTGGACGGCGTAGACGTGCATGCCGCATTTTCGAACAAATATGCGGATCAGCGCAATCCGGTGATGCGCGAGCCGCGATTACTCGGCGCGAATCAGGATGATCGGCAGGTGCGACTCGTGCAGGACGGCCTCGGCGACGCTGCCGAACATGAGACGACCGAGGCCTCGGCGCGAATGTGTGGCCATGGCGATGACGTCGGCTTCGGCCTCGTTCGCGGCGGCGACGATCTGCTTCGCGGCGGCACCCTGCTTGACGACGGCGTGGGCGGTGATGCCGCGAGCCTGCATCTGGGCGGCGATGTTTTCGAGATAGGCGCTCGCGCCCTCGACATAGCTGGAGCGGATGGCGGTGGATTGCGGCCGGCCGATGGCGCCGCGCTCTCCCCAGTCGGTGCTGGCGGCGTCGACAATACGCAGGAGCGTGATCTCGGCGTGCATGGCGAGCGCGAGATCCGTCGCATGCGGGATGACGGCCTCGGCCGACGGCGTGCCGTCGAGCGTGACGAGCAGGTGTGTGAACATGACGCATCATCTCCCGCGTCCGCGCGGACGCAACTGCGCGGCTGACGGCCGCATCACCACGGAGGTAGCGTCGGGCAATGGCGAAGAATTGCGCCTGCACCCGACCCCTGATACCCGAACCCACTCTCAATATCGGCTGATTTCGCGGCGACCGTGCTACCATGCGACGGTGAATCGCACCTTCTTTTTGGTATTCGAGGCGACGATCCTGCCCGTTCCGGGTAGCTGACGGTCGCGCGTAGTTAGATTCAACAGGATGATTCCTTGGATGACGTAAACGCTCCGGTTGTGACGAGCGCGGCGCGCCCGTGCCCGGCCTGCGGGTTGCCCGTCGCCGGCGCGGAAGAGTCGCTGTTCTGCAACCGTTGCGGCGTTCGGCTGGACGGCGTTCGTGCCGGCGCGGGCGGGCGCCCATGCCAGGTCTGTAACGAGCACGCTGGCGACGTCTTTGCGTTGAAGCGCGACGACGGATCGCGGCTGCTTGTGTGCTATCGCTGCTTTGGCGAGGGCATCGACACCGGCACATTGACGGAGCAGGTGGTGCGCCCGCCGGTGGCGATCTCGCCGCCGCCGGCTGTGACGTCGCCGGCCGCGAACGCTGCTCCGTCCGTCGAACCGGCCGCTGCACCGTCGAGCATGGCGACGATGGCCTGGGGCCGCGATCGCGGCGATCTCATCTGGGGATTTGTGATCGCCTTCATCGCCGGGCCGATCGCGTTGGTGGTGATGCGGCTGGTGCTCTCCGAGGCGCGACGCCGCGACAAGATCTACGGCGGCTGGTACGGCTGGGCGCTCAACTTCGTCGTCGGCCTGATCGTCTATTCGCTGTTTCCGAGCCTGCTGCCCTACTAACTTCTAACTTCGCCGCAAGATGTGATGCTTCGTCCAGTCCCATGGTTCGGCCTCCTTGTAATGAAGGAGGTACTCCTGCCCAAGCTTCGGGATCAGTAGCAGCACGAGCGGGATCATCGTCGACTTCCATGAGCGCGGGTAGATCCGTGGGAAGAATCTGGCGACGATCAGGCAATAGAGCCACCAGTTTTCGAAGAGGTTGGGGAAGACCAGCAGTAGCACGCGCGTGTCGCTCGTTTCGAAGGCGATGACGCCGATGCCTCGATAGATGTACAGGACGATCGCCGGAATGCGCGCCCACGGGCTCGTCCAGCGAAGCGCGACGATCAGCTCGAGCGTCAGGTAGTACGAGTCGAGCAGCTTGTCGAGCTCGGAGTAGTGGCTGCCGAAGCCGCCGAGATGCAACAGCTCGATGATCACGACGTCGAGCGCGTCGAGGATCATCGCGACGATGCCGCCGACGAGCGGGTAGCGAAGGATCAGCAGCGGGATCGTCAGACGCAGAGCGATGACGATGAGTACGCCTGTGCTCATTGTCGGTGACGCCGAGCACGATCCGCGATCGATGTCAACGGACTTCGCTGCGTCAACCGCGCACCCGCTGGCGGTACTGGATCGCCTCGGCGAGATGCGCGGAGGCGATGACGTCCGAGTCGGCCATGTCGGCGATCGTCCGCGCCAGTTTGAGGATGCGGTGGAAGGCGCGGGCCGAGAGCGAGAGCTGCCCCATTGCGAGACGCAGCAGCGACTGCGCGTGCTCGTCGAGTCGCGCCTGGCAGTGCTCGCGCACCTCCGTCGGCGTCATTTCGGCATTGCACGTGAAACGCGTCTCGGCGAAGCGGCAGGTTTGAACGCCGCGCGCGCGCTCGACGCGCTGGCGGACGACTTCTGAGGTCTCGCCGATGACTTCAGACGCAAGCTTCTCGTAGTCGACGCGCGGCACCTCGACGAAAATGTCGATGCGGTCGAGCAGCGGGCCGGAGATGCGCTTCTGGTAGCGGCTGACGGTTGATTCGGAGCAGGTGCATTCTTTCGTCGGGTCGCCGTAGTAGCCGCACGGGCAGGGGTTCATCGCGGTGACGAGCATGAAGTTCGCCGGGTAGGTGATCGTGCCCTGTGCGCGGGAGATCGTCACCGTGCGATCTTCGAGCGGCTGGCGCATCACTTCGAGAACCTGCTGGCCGAACTCGGGCAGCTCATCGAGAAACAGAACGCCGCGATGGCTGAGCGTGATCTCACCGGGGCGCGGATTGCGGCCGCCGCCGACGAGGCCGGCGTGGCTGATCGTGTGATGTGGCGCGCGAAACGGCCGGCGGGCGACAAGCGGCGTGTCACCGGAGAGCAGGCCGGCGACGGAGTAGATCTTCGTCGCTTCCAGGGTCTCGTCGGGCGTCATGCCGGGGAGCACGGAGGGGAGGGCACGGGCGAGCAGCGTCTTGCCGCTGCCGGGCGGGCCAGACATCAAAACGTTGTGGCCGCCGGCCGCCGCGACTTCGAGCGCGCGCTTCACGTGCTCTTGACCCTTGATGTCGCCGAAGTCGGTGCCGTGCCAGACGTCGTGCTTGGGGGCGGGGATGCCCGTCGAAAGCAAGCGCGGGATCGGCTCATGGCCGGCGAGATGGTTGAGCAGAGCGGCGAGCGTCTCGACGGGGTAGATCGTCATGTCGGGCAGGAGGGCCGCTTCGGGCGCGTCGATCGCCGGCACGTAAGCGATGCGGATGCCGCGTTCGCGGGCAAGCGCGACCATCGGAAGAATGCTCTGCGCGTGCCGCAACGCGCCGTCGAGCGAGAGCTCGCCGAGGAAGACGCAATCAGTGACATCGGCGAGCACGTGGCCGGAGGCGACCATGATGCCGATGGCGATCGGCAGGTCGTACGTCGGGCCGTCTTTGCGGAGGTCGGCGGGGGCGAGGTTGATGATAATGCGGCCGTTGGGGAAGGGGAAGCCGGAGTTTTTGATCGCGGATTCGACGCGATCCTTCGCTTCCTTCACGGCGGTATCGGGCAGGCCGACCATGGCGAGGCCGTTCAGGCCGCGACGCGAGACGTCGACCTCACACTCGACGATCTCGCCTTCGAGGCCGACGACCGCGCACGAGAGCACCTTCGCAAGCGACATAGTGGGGGGACTATCACATATAGAACGGTAGTTCGGCAAGCGGTTTCCGCGCGCGATGACAACCGGACGGCGATCAGCAGCTGGTAACGGGCATGGTCGGTGAGGCGGCGGCGCTCTGAACATGCCCGTCGCGTGCGCCGTTGCTACGCGTCTGCGCGGCGGGCGTCGATGTCGGCGCCGGCGTCGATGGCGCGCAGGTACCGGGCGGCGCGGCCTTCGTCGCTGTAGCGACGGCGGCCGGCGTTTGGGCCGGTGGAGTCCTGCCGACGCCGGGTGTCGGAACAGCGTTGGACGGCGACGATGTTGACGTCGGCGGAGGCGGCGCGGCGTCGAGCCCGACGGTCGGCGTGGGAACGCTCGGTTCAGGTGGGGTTTCGGTTACAACGGGGGCGTCACCGCGCGCCGATAGGGCGCGAGCCGCGTCCTGCGTTGCCGCGGCGCCTATAAACACGCCGGCTGCGGTGTTTCCCGGTGACTTCGACACGAACACCGCCGGATTCTGTGTTGCAGGCTTCGCGCCGGCGCCGACCGATGCCATCGATCCACCGCCGCCGTAGGCGCCGGCGGCGAGGACGGTGGCGGCGAGGGCGACGATCGCGCCGCCGGTGATGCCGCCGAGGACGATGCCGTTCTTACGCTTCGCCGAACCTCGTCGCGGGATCGGCGTGACGATGGTGGCGCCGGAGCTCGACTCGCGGTAGACGACGACGGAGATGTTGTCCGGACCGCCTCGCTCGTTGGCGGCGCGGACGAGCTCATGCGTGGCGTCTTCGGGCGAGAGCGTGCCGACGATCGACGCGATCTCGTCTTCGGGGACGACGTCATGGAGTCCGTCGGAGCAGAGGAGGAGGCGGCTGCCGGGCGGCAGCGCGATCGGCCCGAAGACGTCGACCTCGACGGACTCATCGGAACCGATGCTGCGGGTGATGATGTGGCGAGCGCGGCTTTGCTTCGCCTCTTCTTCGGTAAGGTCGCCTTCGCGCACGCGTTCGGCGACGAGCGAATGGTCGTCGGTGATCTGGCGGATCGCGGCGCCTTCGATGAGGTAGGCGCGGCTGTCGCCGACATTCGCCAACCACGCCTGACCGCCGGCCACGAGCGCGGCTACGACGGTAGATGCCATGCCGCGCACGCGGTCATCGGCTTGGGATCGCTGCCAGACGGACACGTTGGCTGCGCCGATGGCGGAGCGGAGGTCGTCAAGCGGCTGCGAAAGTGGGCGGCCATCGAGCGCGTCCCGGAGCGTGTCCGTGACGGTTTTGCTGGCGATCTCGCCCGCCCGCTCGCCACCGACGCCATCGGCGACAGCGAGCAGGTAGGCCGATCCGGGCAGCGCGGCGGCAAGAATGGAGTCTTCGTTCTTGCGCGCCCTGCGCCCCTTATCGGAGAGCGCGGCGAGGCTACTCATAGGATGCACTTTCGCGACCAGCGGTCATTGCCTCGCCCTCAACGCACTATCGTGCCGCGACGGCACCTTCGGCGGGTTCACGCGCCCGATTCGTCAAGCGCTGCGGCCGGCTACGATCTCCGACTCCATTATCTTCACGGCGAACTGTCGCGGACATGATAAACGTCTGACAATTGGCTTATGATGCGCCTTCAGAAGGTATGATGCGCCCAATCGCCGCCCAATTTTCGGGCGTCCTGGGGGGAGACGGGATGGACGTGACGATCATCCTCGCATCGGGCGAGCGCGAGACCTTGACGGTCGACGGGCCGCGGGCGACGATCGGCCGGCGCGAGGATTGCGATATCCGCATCGACAGCAAGGCGGTGTCGCGCATGCACGCCGAGCTGGCGCGCGTCGATGACGGCTGGGAGATCCGCGATCTCGGAAGCCTCAACGGTCTGCAGATTAACGGACGCCTCGTCGAGCACACGCCGATCATCGAAGGCGATGAGGTGATCATCGGCGACGCGCGGCTGATCCTCGGACTGGCGGTCGCGAGCGATTCGACGATCATCATTCCGGCGTCGAAGCGGCCGCTGATGTGGATGGACCCAGACAACCGTCGGCTGCGCTGCGGCGACATCACAGTTGGTGAGCGGCTGGCGCCGCGCGAGTACATGTTGCTGAAGATTCTCGCCGACGCCGAAGGCCACGTTGTCGAACGGCGGACGATCGAGGAGGCGGTGTGGGGCGCCGACGCGTACGACGACAACGCGCTTCACCAGCTGGTGCGCCGGACGCGCGAGAAGATCCGCGACGACGCGAGCGCGCCGCGCCTGCTGATCACGCTGCCGGGCGTCGGCTACCGGCTTGATGTGATGGTGGATCTGCGCGCGCAAGCATAGATTCGTCACGGCTTGCAGCCGTCTTCGGCGCGCGGGTCGACTCGGCCGGCGAGGGTGATGCGATAGCCGCAGAAGCTCTTCGTGAGCGTGTCCGGGTTCGAGTAGGTGACGCTGACCGCGCCGTCGCCGGCAGCGGCCGCGCTACCGGAATAGCCGACGATGCCAAACGGCCCCTTGAAGTAGAGCATGTAGCCGACCAGCGAATCTGCTGGCAATGCGGTGTACGGAATCGTGACGGCGAGGCTGCCGGAGGGCGCGACCTCCGCGCCGAACGCAGGCGATGGCACGCCGAGCGCGGGCGGTTTCGGCTGAGGCGCGACGGTGGGAGTTGCCGTGCGGCTGATCGTTGGCGTCGAGGAGGCCGTCTTGCGGACGTTGGCGTCGCCGGTGGCGGCGGCGAAGATGAATTGAATCGCGGCCGTGGCGGCGGCATTGGCGGTGCCCGTCGCGGAGATGGCGGACGCGCTGCGCGTCGACGTCGTCGAGGGACTGGATCGGGTGGCCGCGACCTCCGATGCCGACGGAGGCCCGGCAGCGACGTTGGCGCCACCGGTATCCCGAAGTCCGAACCAGATCGCGAGACCGATAATCGCCGCCACGAGCGGAGACGCGCCGATGCCGACGAGGACGTAGCAGCCGGGGCGGCTGCCGCGTTTCGTCTTGCGGCGTTCGACGATCTTCGTCTGCGGGTCGCGAAGGACACGCAGCAGGTGCGTCGCTGACTGGAAGCGGTCGTCGGGATCTTTCTCCAGCAGGCGCTCGATGATCGCCGCCAGTTGATCGTCGATGGCGTGGAGGCGGTCGATGTTCGGCGGACGCGCCGTCTCGTGCATGCGCATGATGGCGGCGGGCGTATCGGCCTGAAACGGCACGCTGCCAAGGAGCGCCTGGTAGAGCAGGACGCCGAGCGAGTAGAGGTCGGACCTGGCGTCGACGTCGCCGTTGATCGCCTCGGGCGACGCGTACGGCAGCGATCCGAGGAAGGTGCCGGTGCGCGTAAGCGTCGTCGCATCGAGCGCGCGGGCGATCCCGAAGTCGGAGACCTTGATCGCGCCATCGTTGCCGAGCAGCACGTTGCCTGGCTTGATGTCGCGATGGACGATGCGCTGATGGTGCGCTTCTTCGAGCGCGGCAGCGATGGCGATGGCGATCGTGCGGACTTCGTCGATCGCCAGGCGCGGACCGTGGGAGAGTCGGTCGAGCAGCGTCTCACCGTCGACGAGTTCCATCGCCAGGTAGTGGGTGTCGCCTTCGCTGCCGGCTTCGATGACGCGGGCGATGTTTGGATGGCGGAGCTTCGTCGCAACGCCGCCCTCGCGCTCGAAGCGGCGGACGTCGTCGCCGTCGCCGGATCGATGATCGTGGAGGACCTTGAGGGCGACGAGCAGCTCGCTGCGGGTATCGCGGGCGCGGTACACCGTGCCCATGCCGCCGGAGCCGAGGCGCTCGTTGATTTCGTAGGGACCGAGTGTGTTGGTCATCGCATGTTGGAGCGATTATCGGTGGAGACGGTGGCTTTGACAATGACAGCGCGCTGACAGGCGCCTGACGGCCGGCGTAGGGTTGCGATGTACGTGTTGCGGATTTGCTTCTGGCGTTACGTCCATAGCAGCGATAAGGGCGTACAAAATGCAGTACAATCCGTAGCGACACCCATTCCTGCCGATGGTTGATGTAGCCCGCTTCTGGCGGGGACACGACCGGAGAACATATGCGACATCCGGTGATCCTCGCCGGGTTCTTCGTCGTCATCGCGCTCGGCCTGATCGCCGGCGCCCTGACGCTGATCGATAGCGGCCGCGCTCCGTCGCCCACGTCCGTCGTGGCGGCGCGCCCGACGGCGACCGTGGCGGCACGCGCGGAAGTTGTTCCGTCGATCCGTAGCAACGGCGTCGCCGGCACGACGGCGCGGACGACTACAGTGCGCGCCATCCCTCGCAGCGACGTCGCGGCGCTGGGGACGATCCCGCACGACGAGTTGGTGGTGATCGACGGGCGCACCAGCGATTCCAAGTGGCTGCGGATCGTCTTCCCGCCGGAATCGAGTCTGCATGGTTGGGTCGACTCGTCGTTCGTGACGATCGACGGCGATGCGTCGAAACTCGTCGTCGCGACTGCCGAGCCGCAGCCCGTCGTGCGTGTGCCGACGGCGAGCGCGCCCTATCGCGCGAGCGGAGGTACCTCCGCGGGCGCGGTGCGCGTCGCCACAGCGCCGGCAGTGGCGGCCACGGCGGCGCCGACGATCTCGTCGAGCGCCGCCGATCTGGTAATCGGTGGCACGGACATCCGCGGCGGGAAGCTCACGGTCACCGTCATCAACAAAGGCACGGCGGCGTACCGCGGCGCGATCACGGTCAGCGTGACGGGCGGCCGCGCCGGGCCGGGCGGCGGCTCGCTGGCGAGCGTGACGATCGCGCCCGGTCAGTCGACAGTTGTGGCGACGGGGTACGTGCTGTCGCCGAGCGACCGGCTACAGATCGCCGTCGCCGCACCTGCGGGCGAGTCGAATGTCTCGAACAATTCGACGACGATCGCGTTCGCGTCGTCGGGCTGACGATCGAGCGATCCTGACGTGAGGCTACGGTCAGCGAGCGCGCTTCGATACCCTAAGCGCGCATGAACCTTGACGCGCTGCCGTACACATCGTTCATCGTGCTCATCGAGTACGCCGTCGGCAGCCTGCTCGTCTGCTTGTTCGCGGACTGGCGTGGGCGAGTTGCGCCCAGCTTCGTCAAGTTCAGCGCGGCGATGGCCGCTGTCGTCGCTCTGATCGCCGTACTGAATTCGCTCGCGCTCGATCCGAAGTCGGCGGTCGGGGGCTATCGCCTCGATGATTCGCTGCTGACGTGGGTGAAGATCGCCGCTGTCGCGTTTCTGCTAACGACGCTGCCCTACAACTGGTTCGTGCTGCGGGAAGAGAAACAACGAGCGATGATCGCCGGTTGCGTCGCCGCCGTCGCGGGCGTGGCGCTGGTCGGCGTCGTCGCGTACTACGTCAGCCTGCCGACGTGGGGGTTCGCCGGATCGCTGCTGAGCATCGTCGCCGGAACGCTCGCCGTGGGACTCGTCGTGCTGGCGATGACGCTCGGGCACTGGTACCTGGTGACGCCCCGATTGCCGCGCGAACCGCTCGAAGAGTTGACGCTGCTGCTGATCGCCGCGGTCGCGCTACAGGCGCTGTTGCTCGTGATCAACGTCTTCATTCCGGCGCGCGAGGTGCCCGACGCGACGGCCTTTCTCGGATCGCACACGCTCGGCGCCAATCCTGCGTTCTGGCTCCGGATCGCGATCGGGCTGCTGTTTCCGGCGGCGCTCGGCTACATGTCGTACGTGTCGAGCCGCGGCTATCCGGCGAACGAGAACGCGATGATGTCGGCGACGGGGCTGCTCTACATCGCCGTCGGCGCGGTGCTGGTTGGCGAGGTGCTGGCGCGCGGCCTGATGTTTCTCACCGGCGTTCCGGTCTGACCGATGAGACTTCTCTATCTGATCCGTCACGCGACGCCGTTGATCCAGCCCCAGGAACCGACGTGGCTGTGGCCGCTGTCCGAGCGCGGCATTGACGAGGCGCATCGACTCGCCGATGTCGCTGCCGCGTGGCGTCTTCGCGCGCTGTACACGAGCAACGAGCGGAAGGCAGAGGCGACGGCCCTAATCATCGGCGAGCACGTCGGTCTGCCGGCGATGGCGGTCGAAGGGTGCGAAGAGCTGCGGTTCGGCACATGGATTAACAACGCGGACGAGTTCTCGGAGGCTGTGCGGACGATCCTGGAGGAGCCCGGGCAGAGCCTCCGCGGCGCGGAACGCGCGGACGCGGCGGCGGCGCGGTTCGCGTCGGCGACGCAGATCATGGCGCAGGGTGAGTTTCCGGCAGCGGTCGTGTCTCACGGACGGATACTCGCCGCGTTCCTCGGGGCGCGGCTCGCGGTCGATGATCCATTCGCGCTCTGGCGGTCGATGCCGATGCCCGGGTGGGCGGTTCTCGATCTCGATCAGCCGAAGCTAGTTGAGGAGTTTCGCGGGCTCGCATGACCTTCCGCAGTTTGCGAGCGAGGGGGTCATCCGTTATGCTCGTTTGGTTATGGATGTCAGCAATCTCGTCGAACTTCCCACAAATGACGCGATCGAGCAGTTCGGTCCCGGCGACACCGTGCGCGTGAGCGCAAAGGTTGTCGAGGGGGAGCGCGAGCGGACGCAGGAGTTCGAGGGCGTCGTGATTCGGCGCAACGAAGGCGGCGCCGGCGCCAACTTCACGGTGCGGCGCATCGCGCATGGCATCGGCGTCGAGCGGACGTTCAATATGAACTCGCCGCGGCTCGAGAAGGTGAAGATCGTGCGCTCGGGCAAGGTGCGGCGGGCGCGGTTGTACTACCTGCGCGGGTTGACCGGCAAGGCGGCGCGCATCAAGGAAAAGGCGCGCATCTAACCGGCGCTACGGAAACGGATTCGCGGGGAAGGCAGGACGCCTTCCCTTTTTGTCGTTCGCACGGGGTTCGATGCTCTACGCCGAAGTCGCCGTTAATTCGACGTTTTCGCACCGCCAGACGTTCAGCTATAGCGTCCCGGATGGCCTGGACGCGCGGGTGGGCCACGGCGCCTACGTGCCGTTCGGGCGGCAGACGCTGCAGGGCGTGATCGTCGAGCTGCACACGACGCCCGTGTTCTCCGAGCCCGAGAAGATCCGCCCGATCCGCTCGCTGATCAGCGGCGATGTGCTGCTCGACGACGATCGCATGGCCGTCGCTCGCTGGATCGCCGACTACTACGTCGCCCCGATCTTCGATGCGATCGCGCTAATGCTGCCGCCGGGCTTCGAGCGACGGCCGGAGGTGGTGATTCATCCGCTCGTCGATTCGGGTGAGATCGACGGGCTCGAACTTTCGCAGCGGCAGCGGCAGGCGCTTGATGCGCTGTTTGATGGCGGCGCATGCGACCTCGAATCGCTGCGGACGCGGCTGCCGTTCGCGGGCGCGGACGGGGCGCTCGCACAACTCGAACGGCTGTCACTGATCGCGCGCACGTATCGGCTGGCGCGGCCCGCTGTTGCCGCGCGCAACATCGAGAAGGCGTCGCTTGCTGTTGCGCCGGACAGGGCCGTCGCTCTGATCGCTGCCGCCGAGCCGCCGAAAGCGTCGCGACGGGCCGCCGTGCTCGAACGTCTCGTCGCGAAGCGTCAGATCTCGGTCGAAGAGGCGTCACGGTTGGCGGGGAGCCGGGCGAATCTCGAACGTCTCGTGCGCGCGAACGTCATCCG
>JBBQVO010000028.1:0-26242 GCA_038211505.1 Dehalococcoidia bacterium
GCGATCTCCGGTGCGTATCGCACCGGCGCTTGCGACAGCTCATCGAGCGCGCGCACGTCATCGGCCGATCGCGGCAAGCGTTCGAGCAGCGCGAGCAATGCGTCGTTGGAGCACACCTCCCACAATTTCACGCCGTCACGCGTCGCCCGACTGCGCCGCCACGATCGCAACCGCTCGTACAACGAGCTGCCCGCCGCGGCGGGATCTTCGTCCGCGGAATCTGACTCATCGGTCGCCGGTGACGGCGCGCCGTGTTCTTCGACATGCGACTGCACCTCGGCGAGGATCTGTGCACCGTAGCGGTTGATCTTCGCCTGTCCCATGCCGTTGACCTGCATGAGCGCGTCCTTCGTCGCCGGACACGCGTCGGCGATCGCGGCGAGCGTCGCGTCGTGGCAGATCACATACGCGGGCACGCCGTCCGCATCGGCGCGCTGCCGCCGCCACAGCTTCAGGCGTTCGAACAGCGGCCCGCCGCGTGCAGCGCCACCGCCGTCCGCGCCGGCGCTTCTCGTGCGCGCTCCGGCGCGGCCCTGGGGAGGCAGACGTACCGGATTCGGCCGCACGTCGTTGATCACGTCGACGGTGCGGCGTGTGACGTGCAGCGTCTGGCGTTCAGGCTCGACGGCGAGCACGCCGGCGGCGATGAAGCGTCGCAGTAGCCGCCGCACCCACTCAACTCGATGCTGCTTCAGCAGGCCGAACTGCGGCCGCAGCTGCCAGTCGTACTTTCGGACTTGGGTGGTCGCGTCGCCGATCAGGTAGCTCGAGATCGCGCCGGCGCCCGCGGCGAACGGCAGGCCGCGGATGGCGGCCAGCGTCTCACGCGCGATCTCGGCCGAGGCGGCTTCGTCCGGCTCGGCGCCGAGGCGCCCTTCGGCGGCGGCGACGCAGTTGTCGCACTGGCTGCAGCCGCCGAGTTCTTCTGCCTCGTCCTCGAAGTAGGCGAGGATCGAGTCGTGCCGGCAGGCTGACGTCTCTGCGTAGGCGATCATCGATCGCAGCATGTCGCGGCGTCGCAGCCCCTGCTCCGGCGACGTCTCGCCGTCGGACGCCATGAGGCGGAATCGCAGCGCGATGTCCGGATCGGAGATCATCAGCAGGCCCGTCGCCGGCTGGCCATCGCGACCGGCGCGGCCGACTTCCTGGTAGTACGCCTCGACCGACTCGGTGAGCGCGTGGTGGATGACGAGGCGGATGTCGGAACGATCGATGCCCATGCCGAAGGCGTTCGTCGCCGCGACGACGTCGAGCGCGCCGGCCTGAAACTTCTCCTGCACCGCGGTGCGCTCCGGCCCCGTCATGCCGGCGTGATAGTGATCCGCGCGCCAGCCAACGGAGCGCAGCGCTTCGGCGACGTTCTCCGCGTACCGGCGCGATCCCGTGTAGACGAGCGCGCTGCCCGCGCCCGTGTTCGGCTTGCCCAACGCGCGCCGCACTTCTTCGGCGATGCGCTTATCCTTCGCCTTCGGGCCGCTCACTTCTTCGACGCTCAGCCGCAGATTGTGGCGTGCGAACCCGCGCAGCACCTGGTGCGCGTCGGGCATGTGCAGGCGCTCGACGATCTCGCGCCGCACGGCGGGCGTGGCCGTCGCCGTGCAGGCGAGCAGCCGTTTCGGCCGCAGGCGCTCGATCAGCGTACCGAGCTGCAGGTAGTCGGGGCGGAAGTCGTGGCCCCATTGGCTGATGCAGTGCGCTTCGTCGATCGCCAGCAGCGAGATCGGCAGCCGCGCGAGCACATCGTCGATGAACCAGTCGGAAGCGAGACGCTCCGGCGCGATGTACAGAAGCTTCACCTCGCCCGCGAGCGCCATATCGATGCGGCGCCGGTTCTCCGTCGCGTCGACGTTCGAGGCGAGATACGTCGCCGGCACGCCGCGCACGGTGAGCGCCGCGACCTGATCGGCCATCAGCGCGACGAGCGGCGTGATGACGACGGCGATGCCCTCGAGGTCGACGGCGGGCTGCTGATAACACATCGACTTACCGCCGCCGGTCGGCGCGACGACGAGCACACGCCCATCGCCGTCGACGAGCGCGTCGATCGCCTCGCGCTGCCAGTCGTAGAGATCGACCATCGGCGGCCGCGTCTCAATGACCATCGGGACCGCCATTCGGTTCGACCGGCGTCCAGGCGTTCTTGCCATCGGCAGTCTTCGTCATGCGGCCGAGCCCCGGGAACGGGCAGTGGACCGCGACGACGAGCTGCTCCTCGGCGATGGCGCGCGCGACGATCGCTTTCTTCGTTTCCATCGCCTCAAGCGGGTAGACATCGAACGACGACACCCATGGCGCGCGCTCCAACTGCACCGAGTGTTGGATCATGTCGCCGATGTAGATCGCCTGCTCGCCACCGGACGCCAGGACGACGCTGGCGTGATCGGCCGTGTGCCCGTGCGTCGGGATGATCGTCACTTCGTCCGTGACGCGCGTTTCGCCATCGATCAGCTGGAGCTGACCCGCCGCTTCGAGCGGCAGCATGTTTTCGGCGAGATAGGTCGCGCGCGTGCGCTCGTTCGGGTGCGCCGCCGCCTCCCACTCGCCGCGCTGGATGAGGTATCGGGCGCGCGGGAACGTTGGCACGTAGGCGCCGGCCGGGTCTTTACGCGTGTTCCAGCCGCAGTGGTCGGCGTGGAGATGCGTGTTGATGACGACGTCGACGTCGTTCGGCGTCAGATCGAGAGCCGCCAGCTCATCGAGCAGCGTCGTGCCGCCGGGACGTTCCGTCTGGCCGAGCGGGCGCTCTTTGTCGCCGACGCCTGTTTCGACGAGGATCGTCTTGCCCTGCGACTGCAGGAGCAGCGAGTTCAGGCCGAGCGCCATCTGATGCTTTGCGTTGAGCGGGACGCCGAGGCGCTCCCAGAGGAGCCGCGGAACGATGCCGAACACCGCGCCGGCATCCTGAAAATAGAGGCCGTCCGAGAGGACGCGCAGATGCAGATTGCCGAGGCGATGATGAGCGGGCATGCGACCTCGATCGAAATAGAACCTTTGTGCGATCACGATACTCTCCTGTTGGCGCGCGGTCAACCGGCGCGTGAGTGTTGACGACTGGATTTGCGCGACATCGAGAAGGATCTGTCGCTGCGATCGGGCGCGTGTTCTATTGGCCGGCGGCGCTCGTTTCGTTGAGTTTCGTCAATCCGCATGCGCGTCCGGCTCGCGGTCGCGTATCGTTCGCATCAATAGCGACAGGAGTTGACATGCAAGCGACCGCCGCCATTGAAACGCACGAAACGCCCGAAACGCCCGGGGACTCGCCGCGGGGCATGCAAGAGCGCGTCTCCGACGTCGTCACCGGCTTCTGCGGCGACATTCGCTTCGTCTATGTGCACATCATCGCGTTCGCGGTGTGGATTGCGACGAAGGGATTCGGCAACGATGCGTTCCCGTTCAACTTTCTGACGATGGCGGTGAGCCTCGAAGCGATCTTCCTCTCGACGTTCATCCTGATCTCGCAGAACCGGCAGCAGGCCGTCGCCGAAGCGCAGAACAAGATGGTGCAGGATGCGTTGCTCAAGATGCTGCACGACGTCGTCAGCGACGAGAAGCTCGATCTGTTGAACGAGAAGATGATCAGCGAGCTGTTGAACCGCATCGACGTCGAACGGATCGCGCCGATCGGCGAGCACGTCGCCGCGATCTCGGAGTGCGTCAAGCGCATCGAATCGCGGCTGCCGGCTGAGGGGAATTAACCACAGAGACACAGGGGCACAGAGGTTGGTTGGGATCGTGTCAGGCACTTTCGCGACTTGCAACGGTGTTCCTAGCGCGGCTCAAAGGGTCGAAGGGTGTGACGGAATGAGCATTGAGCGGCGCGACGTCGAAGGTAACCCGCGCGGGCTGGAAAGCCCGCGCTACAGGTGATTACCTTCAGAGTCCTGTTCGTGAGTCGGCGGCGTCGCTCCGCGCTGATGGTGACTCAAGCGGAAGCGCACGACGTCTTTCAGTCGGTGAATCTTCCAAGGCATATTGGGGAAGGGCCTGAGGTGCTAGCCCCTGCGTGGCTTCCGATACCACACGGAACGCCAACTGCCGCAGGGAGTGCATCATGGCTGTCTGTTCCGTCCATTTCCGTCGCAGATCGTGGTTTGAGCGCAACGGCGCGCGGCTGTTGACGCTGGTCGCGTTCGGCGCGCTCGCCGTTCTCGCCGCAGTGTTGCGCTTCTGGCAGCTCGACCTGCGCACGTTCCACGACGACGAGAGTCTATATGCGCTCGTCGCGCGACAATTCGCGCGCACGGCGATGTATGAGCACGTGCCGGAACTCCACGGCCCGCTGCATGTGATGCTGACGGCGGGCGTCTTCCGCGCGTTCGGCGATGGCGATGCCGCGGCGCGGATCATGCCGGCGATCTTCGGCGTCGCGCTGGGGGCGCTGCCGTTCGCGTTTGCGAACAAGATCGGCCGCCCGGGCGCGATCGCGGCTGCGTTGTTGCTCGCGGTATCGCCCACGATGATCTATTTCAGCCGCTTCGCCGGCCCCGATATCGAGCTGGCGTTCTTCACGCTGGCGACGGCGATCGCGCTCTGGCGTTACCTCGACTCGGGCGAACGTCCGTGGATCTACGTCATGGCCGCGACACTGGCATTCGCCGTCACGTCGTCGGAAATGGCGTTGGCGATCGTGCCGATCTTTGCGGCGTATCTTGCGTATCGGGTCGCCGGCGACTTGTTCGAGCAGGCGGGCGAACCTCGCATCGACACCAATGTCCCGAAGACGCATTACGAACGCCTCGGCCTCGCCAACGATGCTCAACCGCGCGAGATCCGTCGCGCCTACAAGGCTGCGATCGAGCGCACGGAGGTGCGCGCGGAGCGCGAGACGCTGGCCAATTCGTATCACGTGCTGACGGCGCCGGCGCGCCGCGAGGCGTACGATCGCAAGCTGGCTCGCCGCACCATCGAGGCATCGAACGAAGCTGACGCCGTGACGGTCGCGGGAGCAGGCACGTACGCGCTCCTGATCGTCACGGCGCCGCTGATCGCGCTGATGTGGCCGTTCGCCGGCGCTGTGAAGCGGCGCCTGAACCTGCGATCGCTGCCTGTCGCGGCCAATGCGCTCGTCGCAGTCGTGCTGCTGATGCTGCCGTTCTACGGCCCTCTCGTCGAGAAGCTCTCGTTCGTCGGCGATCGCGGCTTCGACGGACAGCAGACGATCGTCGTGATCGGCGGCTCGAACATTAATCCCGGCGGCGAGCTGCCGGTGATGCTGGCGACGCTCGGCGTCATCTTCGCGATCACAACGCTGCTCGGGTTCGCGTGGAAATGGCACGCGTGGATCGTCTGCGCCGCCATCTTCTACGGGATCGCGATCACGTTGTTCACCGGCTTCTTCACGCACAAGGGCGGCGTCTGGACGGGACTCTGGGGCACGCTTGACTACACTTGGCGGCCGGAGGCTCACCATGCCAACGGCCCGATCTACTACTACGGCATGATGCTCGGCACGTACGAATTCCTGGCGCTCGGTGCGATCGGATGCGGCCTTGTGGCGCTGATCGTGTTCAGCGGCTGGCGCAACCGCGTGACCGTCGCGGCGACGTCGCTCGCGCTCGTAGCCGTCGCGTTCATCCCGGGGTGGGCGCCGATCGACGGACATCAGCAACCGCTGATCGCGACGGCGATCGTCGGCGCGGCGATCCTCTCGTTGCGGCTGCCGGATGTGACGAAGTTCCTGGCGTTCTGGTGCGCGGCTGCGTTCTGCGCGTTCTCGATGATCGGCCGCAAAGATCCGTGGCTGACGGTGCATGTCGCGCTGCCGGCGATCATGCTGTCTGCGAAGATCGTGAACGACGCCGTCGCCGCGTTCGAGATGCCGCAGATTGCCCTGCCGCAATTCCGTGTGTATGCGCCGCGGCGGCTGGCGCAGGGGCTCGTGGCGGCGGCATTCGCTGCCGTTGCCGTGTTCACGTTGCGATCAGGCGTGCTCGCCGGCTGGGGGCACGGCGATGTGCCGCAGCTCGCGAACTCGCTGTCGCCACGTGATCACGGCGACACGCCGATCGAATTGCTCTCGTCGACGCAGAACGCACCAGACGTGCGTGAGCTGTCGCGCGCCATCGATCGCGCCGCCGCCGCCTCGGGCCGCGGACGCGACATGGCGATCGTGCTCGATTCGTCGTTCGACTTCTCGAAGGGCTGGGGCTGGTACCTGCGCGACTATCCGAATCTCTCGGTCGAAGATCTGCGCAAGCCGTATGTCGCGCCGGCGGACGCCATCGTCCTGATGGACAGCCGCAACCGGGCGAACGTCAGCGGCATCGACGCCTCGCTCGCGGTCACGTTCACGAAACGCTGGGGATTCCCCGATCGGGTCGACGGGCTGTCGCGCGACGATCTTGCTTCACGGCTTGTCAGCGCCGGCAGTTGGTCGAACTGGTACGGATATCTCGCTAATCGAGCGAGCATCGGCCAGCCGCCCTACGTCGAAGGTGTGGCCGAGTTCCCGCGCGAACTGAGCGCCTCGATCCGCCTCGCCCGCCAATCCGACGTCCTCAGCACCAACGTCGGCCCGGTGGCGGCGGTAACGCCAGCGGCGTCTGGGCCTGTCGAACCGCCGGCGATCCCGCCTGGCCAATAGCCGCGGTGTCCACCGCGCGGTTGCGCGCCGCGAACGCCCCCCGGATCCCCCCGACTTGGTCGTACTCTTCGTGGTTGAGCCCGACGTTACGCGGCTGCTTCGGCGCATTTGCGGGCGACTTCGGCGAGTGTGGCGGTGCGGCCGTAGCCGATGAGATCCATGCCGAGCTTGTTCAGCGTCAGGCCGAAGGCCATGCCGATCTCTGGATCGCAGAAGCCGATCGACCCGCCGAAGCCGGCGTGGCCGAACGCGGTCTTGCGCGGGCCCTGCGGCCAGCCCTCAGCGCCGCCGGTCATGAAGCCGAGCGACCAGCCGACGGGCACGATGATCACTTTGTCGGCGCGATACGTCAGCTGCTCGGACATCGTGCGCACGCGCTGCTCACTCATCAGCCGCACGCCGTCCAGCTCGCCGTAGTTTCCGAGGCAGGCGTAGAGCCGCGACAGGCCGCGCGCGCCCATGACGCCGTTGGCGGCGGGGATCTCCGCCTGGTGGCCTTCGGGCGTGTCGATCACGTCGTTGAGTTTGCCGTCGCTCGGACCGAGCGCTCGTGACGTTAGTGATTCGGTGCCCATCATCGCCTGCATCTGCGCGCGCATCGCTTCAGGGATCACCGGTTCGACGAGCTTGGCGATCTTCGGCTCGACGCTTGCGGGTGCACCGATGTAGAGATCGTCGATGCCGAGTGGCTTCGCGACTTCGTCGGCGAAGAACGCGCCGATGCTGCGGCCGTCGATGCGGCGCACGAGTTCGCCCGTGAGCCAGCCGAAGGTCAGCGCGTGGTAGCCGGTCTCAGTCCCCGGTTCCCAGATCGGCGCCGTGCGCTCGATGGCGCGGATCACCGCGTCCCAATCGAGCAGATCATGTGACGAGAGATCAGACGGCACGGCGGCGAGTCCGGCCTGGTGCGTGAGAATGTGGCGGACGGTGATCATCTCTTTGCCGTTCTGCGCAAACTCCGGCCAGTATTTCGAGACGAGCGCGTCGTAGTCGATCAGTCCGCGGTCGGCGAGCATGTGCACGCAGGTCGCCGCGAGGCCCTTCGTCGTCGAGAAGCTGACGGCCATCGTGTCGCGCTCCCACGCGCGCCCCGTCTCGACATCGGCGACGCCGTCCCAGAGATTGGCGACGATGCGGCCGCGATGATAGATCGCTGCGGACGCGCCGGCGTGCTCGCCCTTCGAGAACTGCTGCTCGAACAGCTCGCGCACCGGCTCAAACCCTGCCTCGACCGTCCCTTGCACGACGCCCATGGTGCCTCCGCTCTTTGTGGTTGCCGGCGATTGTCTCACAGACATTTTCACGGACGCGTGGACTGCGCGGAAGCATGCACCGTTGTTGACGTATAGTCCGCCTCGCTTGACAGGTTCTTCGAGACGCCGATAGACTTCGCGCACGATACATACGGGCGATGATCAGGCAGAGTACGTCTGGCAGGCGAGCCGATAAGAGAGCCGGGATCGGTGAAATCCGGCGGCCACGCGACAGACCGAATGGACCTGGGAGCCTCGGACCGAACCGTCCGCACGCGGGCGCAGTAGTCTCCGACGGGATGGGCGCCGTTACCACGGCCCACCGCATCGGCTGAGCGATCGGCTCGTGCGGGCAGAGATGCCGATCGCCGATGCGGCGTTCGGTAACGCAGGGTGGTACCGCGAGTAACTCTCGCCCCTCAGTGGGGTCGAGAGTTTTTTTGTTGCCTGTCAGACGCGTAGCGACAATGCGCACGGAAGGGTCGAATTGAGGACGGCGAACTCAACAACTGTAGCGTGGGCTTTCCAGCCCGCGCGGGTCTAGCGGCGACGATGCCACGATCGGAGAACCTATGACTGATGCGCCAACGATCCGAAGTCGTCGCCGACCACCGCATGTCGATCTCGACAACACGCCGTACTTCGTGTCAACACGCGTTGCTGATTCGAGGCTCTTGTTTGTCGGCCGTCTGGCTGAGATCGCCGTTGAGCAACTCCTTACGGATCGCGAGCGTTACGGTTTCCTGCTGCTCGCGTATGTGTTCATGCCGGATCACGCCCATGTTGTCATCGTGCCCGCCGATGGACATACGCTCAGCAACACGATGCGGGTGATCAAGGGCGGCATCGCTCGGCGAGTCAACGACGAGCTTGGCATCAAGGGCACAGTCTGGCAGCAGGGTTCTACGACAAGATCGCTGCGACGATCGACGAATTGAATGCGTACATCCCGTACGTGGTTCGCAATCCAGTTGTGGCGAAACTCGTCGCGCGGATCGAGGATTATCCGTACGCGAGCGCGCTTCGGACTGCGGACTACGAGCAATTCGTAAACGGGACTTCGTCATCGACCCCCGCGCGGATTGAAAAGCCCACGCTACAGGGTGTGAGCATTACTGCGGCTCGCGCTCGAGAGGAGCTGATCAGTGAACGACCGTAAACGCATCCTTACTGGCATTCGGCCGACGGGGCCGCTGCATCTTGGGCATTATGGCGGGGCGCTGAAGCAGTGGGTGGAGTTGCAGGAGGAGTATGAGTGCTTCTTCCTGATCGCCGACTACCAGGTGTCGGATTACGTCGACGACATCGATCATGTGCGGCGATCGGTGTGGGAGGTGGCGCTCGACTGGCTGGCCGTGGGACTCGATCCACAGCGCGGGCACTACGTGATCGAGAGTCAGGTGCCGCAGCACGCCGACCTTTCGGTGCTGCTGTCGTGGTTCCTGCCGCTCGGACGGCTGCAGCGCAACCCGACGCTGAAGTCGGAGATGGAGACGCTGGAGACGACGAAGAAGAGCGTGCCAACGGGCTTCTTCATCTACCCGCTGATGCAGGTGGCGAACATCCTCATGCCGCGCGCGAATCTCGTGCCCGTGGGCGAGGATCAGCTGCCGCACATCGAGTTGACGCGCGACGTCGCCGAGCGCTTCAACCGCGAGACCGGCGTCGATGTGTTCCCGATTCCCGAGGCGAAGGTGGGCGCGGTGCCGCGGCTCGTCGGCATTGATGGCGATGCGAAGATGAGTAAGTCGCGGGGCAACACGATCGATCTCAAGGACGACGCGGAGACGGTTCGGAAGAAGGTGATGTCGATGTTCACGGATCCCAACCATCTGCGTAAGGAAGATCCAGGCCGCGTCGAGGGCAATCCGGTGTTCATGTATCACGACGCGTTCAATCCGGACGTTGATGACGTGAAGAACATGAAGGAGTACTACGAGCGCGGCGGGCTCGGCGATGTCGACGTGAAGAAGAAACTGATCGTCGCCATCAACAACCTGCTCGATCCAATGCGTGAGCGCCGCGCCTATTATGAGGCGCATCCGAAGCTTGTGCGAGAGGCGCTCGAAGCAGGGAGCAAGGCTGGGTACGACGCCGCGGAAGCGACGATCGTCGAGGTGCGGAAGGCGCTGCGTCTCGATTACTTCGATCGCGGCATGCCGGCTGCAGGAGGTGATGCGTGACGACGTATTCTCCGACGCTCGAACAAGCGAAGGTCATGGCGTCGCGTGGCAACATCGTGCCCGTGTATCGCGAAGTCGTCGCCGATCTTGAGACGCCGGTGTCGGCCTACTTGAAGGTTGCGCGCGGCGAGTATTCGTTCTTGCTCGAATCCGTTGAGGGCGGCGAGCGACTCGCGCGGTACAGCTTCATCGGCACGGAGCCGTATCGTGTGCTGCGCACCGGAACGGCGGCTGGCGAGACTGCGGGCGATCCACTGCTGCCGATCGAGGATGAGTTGCGGCGGTTCAAACCGGTGCCCGTCGAAGGACTGCCGCGCTTCAACGGTGGCGCCGTCGGCTACATGGCGTACGAGTGCGCGCGGTACTACGAGAAGCTGCCGATGCCGGACGCCGATCCGCAGCGGTTCCCGGAATCGATCTTTCTCTTCATCGACACGCTGCTTGTCTTCGATCACCTGCAGCGTAAGATCAAAGTGGTCAGTCACGTACGGCTCGATGGCGATATCGAAGCGTCGTACCGGCAGGCAGTGTGGAAGATCGAGGAGCTGGTGCGGCGTCTCGAACATCCGTTGTCGCGGCTGCCGTACGAGATCCACAGCCAGCAGCCGCGCGCGAAGGATGCGCGCTCGCTGACGTCGAACACGACGGAAGATGCATTCAAGGCGAAAGTGGAGAAGGCGAAGGAGTACATCCGCCGCGGCGACACGTACCAGATCCAGGTATCGCAACGCTTCGCCCGCGCGACGGATGCGCATCCGTTCGAGGTCTACCGCGCGCTGCGTACTGTCAACCCGTCGCCTTACATGTACTACCTCGAGCTTGGCGATATGCACGTCGTCGGCGCGTCGCCGGAGATGCTGATCCGCGTCGAGGACGGCGTCATCGAGACGCATCCGATCGCCGGCACACGTCGCCGTGGCCGCGACGCTGACGATGAGCAGCAGATGGCGGACGAACTGCAGTCGTCCGAAAAGGAGCGCGCCGAGCACATCATGCTGGTCGATCTCGCGCGCAACGATCTCGGCCGCGTGAGCGAGGCCGGCACCGTGAAGGTGACGCAGCTGATGGCGATCGAGCGCTACTCGCATGTCATGCACATGGTGTCGCACGTCGTCGGCAAGCTGCGCCCTGACGTCACGACGTACGACGCGCTGCGGGCGTACTTTCCGCACGGCACCGTCACCGGCGCGCCGAAGATCCGCACGATGGAGATCATCGCCGAGCTCGAGGGCGAGCGTCGCGGCGGCTACGGAGGCTGCATCGGCTACTTCGATCTGTCCGGCAACTGCGACAGCGCGCTCGCGATCCGTACGATCTGGATGAAGCCGGGCGTGGCCTACATACAGGCTGCCGGCGGCGTCGTCTACGACAGCACGGCCGAAGAAGAGTTCATGGAATCCGGCAACAAGGCGCGCGCGATGATGCGCGCGATCGAAGTCGCCGAGGAGCGTCAGGACGACGCGCCGCGCGGCAGTCTGGGCTACTGAGGAGACAAGAATGCCGGCAGACCGACCGCAGATCACGCCCGACGATGCGAAATCGTTCGCCGAACATCACGTCGCCGTCTGGAACGGGCACAACATCGACGACATCCTGGCGTTATATGCCGACGATGTCGAGCTGTCGTCGCCCCTGGCGGCGGAACTCACGGGCGGCGGCGTCGTGCGAGGCAAGACCGCATTGCGCGGCTACTTCGCGCGCGGTCTCGAGGCGTACCCGGATTTGAGATTCACGCTCGTCGATAAGCTGTTGTGCGTCGATAGCGTCACGCTCTACTACCGCAGCATCAACGAGCGAATGGTCGCCGAGGTGATGTTCCTCGACGAAGATCGCCGCGTGCGCCGCGTGTTCGCGCACTACGCCTGTTGAGGACGACTGATGCCTGATCTCATGTCGGCGGCGCTGTTCGAACGCGGCGATCGCGTGCTCGTCGTGCATCGACGCCGGCCGCCGTTTGCGTCGCAGTGGACGCTGCCGATGATCGTGGTCGCCGAAGACGAAGCGGCGGAGGATGCGTTGCGTCGTCACGCGCGCGATCAATTCGGCGTCACGTTTGGCGATGAGTCGTTCGTCGAGACGGTGTACATCGTCGACCCCGACGATCAGCGGCAGTACGTCGCCAACATCTTCCGCACGCCGATGAGCGACGGCGGTATGCGCTTTAACGCCGAAGGCGACTACGACGACGCTCGCTGGCTCGTCGCAGCCGAACTCGCCGATCTCTGGATGCCGCCCGATCTGCGGCTGCCCCTGATCAAGATCCTGACGGATCCGGAATCGTTGCATGAGACCGATTGGTCGCAGCTCTCATCCGAAGGCACACCGATCGCCGAGCGCGCCGAGGAGCAACAGCCGCCGCCGGACAATCGTGCGGCATGGGACGCGATCGCCGATGCGTATCAGGCTGAACGCTACGGTGACCGCGATGTGGGTCGTCTCAAGTGGTCGTACGGCATCCACGAGGTCGAGCTTCAGTTGCTCGACGATGTGCGCGGCAAACGCGCGCTCGTGCTGGGCTGCGGCGGCGGGCAGGATGTCGTCGCGCTGTCGCGCATGGGCGCCGTGGCCGTCGGGATCGATCTCTCGGAGAAGCAAATCGAGTATGCGCGCAAGTACGCCGGGCGACACGACGCCACGAACGCTTCGTTCGTGCAGGGCACCGTTGAGGATCTGTCGCGGTTCGACGACCAGAGCTTCGATCTCGCTCTGTCGATTCATGCGCTCGACTACGTCGAACAAATCGAGCGCACGATCGTCGAAACCGCGCGCGTCCTTAAACCAGCCGGCGTGCTCGCGATCGCCGTCGTGCATCCGCTGAAGACGACCCGTTCGAGCGATCCGACATTCGCACTCGCGCGGTCGTATTGGAGCGCGCCGGTGGACTGGGAGTGGTCGTTCGAGAATGGCACGCGCGGTCGCCTGCGCTGGTTCCCGCGCACCGTGTCGACCTGGTTCACCCTGCTCGCAGACAATGGATTCGCCGTCGAGCGACTAGCTGAACCGTACCAGGGAGATGTTACAGGCGACGACGCGGGCGGACTCAACGTGCAGCTCGCGAAACTGATTCCGTATGTGCTGATTTTCAAAGCGAGGAAACGATGACCACGCTATTGATCGATAACTATGACAGCTTCACGTACAACCTGTATCAGTATCTCGGCGAGCTGGGCGCGACGGTCGAAGTCGTTCGCAACGATCAGATCTCGATCGAGGACGTCGAGCAGATGGGTCCGGAGCGGATCATCGTCTCGCCCGGGCCGGGCAACCCTAACGAGGCGGGCATTAGCAAGGATGTCATTCGTCACTTCGCCGGCAAGATGCCGATCTTCGGCGTCTGTCTCGGCCATCAGTGCATCGGCGAAGTGTTCGGGGGCATTGTCGAGGGCGCGGGCGAGATCCTGCACGGCAAAGTCTCGCAGGTCACGCACGACGGCCGCGGCGTCTTCGCCGGCCTTGCGTCGCCGATCGCCGCGACGCGTTACCAC
Organism: Dehalococcoidia bacterium; assembly: GCA_038211505.1. GTDB lineage: Bacteria > Chloroflexota > Dehalococcoidia > DSTF01 > JACRBR01 > JBBQVO01. The sequence goes on from JBBQVO010000028.1 coordinate 13,505, forward strand.
TCGCTCGCGATCCGCGGCGATAGCGTGCCCGACGTGCTGGAGGTGACGGCGCGTAGCGAGAGCGGGGCGATTATGGGCGTCCGGCATCGAACGCTTGCCGTGGAGGGCGTGCAGTTTCATCCGGAGTCAATCCTGACGCCGGACGGGCACGCGATCCTGCGGAACTTCCTGGCGATGTGATATCGTGATATCACGTACTCACGATATCAGGAGTGGACGATGAAACGACTGCTGGTGAGCCTCGACGAAGAACGCTACGAAGATCTCCGCCGCCTCGCCTTCGAGAAGAAGGCGCCGATGGCGGATCTCGTCCGCAATGCGATTGAGGACGCTCTCGAGGACGAACTCGACTCGGTGCGCATCAAGCGCAACATCGAGGAGCACGCGGCCGACCCATCGGGAACGATGACGATCGAGGAGTACATGCGAAGCCGTGGCATCGTATCGAGTCGAACTCCGGCGAAGCGCGCGACGCGAACTCGACGCGTTGCCGTCTAGTGCGCGTGAGCGCGTGTTCCAGACAATCGAGCGTCTCGCTGTGGAACCTCGTCCCCCTGGCGTCAAGAAACTCAAACGCGATCTCGGCTGGCGGATACGCGTCGGGAGCTATCGCGTCGTGTTCACCGTTTGGGATCGGGAGCAACGGGTGTACGTTGAAGCCGTGAGTCGCAGAACAACGACAACCTATGACTAACACATTCACGATCAAAGACGGCATCGCTCGCGCGATCGATCGGCAGGATCTCGCCGAGGCGGAAGCCGCGGCATGCATGGATGAGCTGATGACCGGCGTCGCGACTCCGGCGCAATTCGGCGCGTTCGCGACGGCGCTGCGCATGAAAGGCGAGACGGTTGACGAGATCACGGGCATGGCGCGCGTCATGCGCGAGAAGAGCAGCCGCATCAAGATCGATGGGCCGCTGCTCGATACCTGCGGCACCGGCGGAGCGGCGGTACAGTCCTTCAACGTCAGCACCTGCGCGGCGTTCGTCGCCGCGGCCGGCGGCGCGCGCGTGGCCAAGCACGGCAACCGTGCGATGACCTCGCAGTGCGGTAGCGCCGACGTGCTCGAAGCGCTCGGCGCGAAGATCGATCTCACGCCGGAGCAGGTCGCCGCCTGTATCGATCGCGCGGGCATTGGCTTCATGTTCGCGCAGGGCTTTCATCCGGCGATGAAGCATGTCGGGCCGGCGCGCCGCGAGATCGGCGTGCGCACCGTGTTCAATCTGCTCGGCCCGCTGACAAATCCCGCCGGCGCGACGCGCCAGGTGATCGGCGTCGCGCGCGGCGACCTCGTCGAGACAATCGCGACAGTGCTCGCGCGTCTGGGCAGCGAGCATGCGCTCGTCGTCCACGGCGACGACGGTTGCGACGAAGTGAGCGTTAGCAGCGGATCCGCCGTCACCGAATTGATCGCCGGAAAGCTGCGTAGCTACCACGTGACACCGGAAGAGATCGGCGTCGGCCGCCATGACATCGGCTATCTGCGCGGAGGCACGCCGGAGCAGAACGCGTCCGAACTGCGTCTCGTGCTCGATGGCGCGCCGGGACCGCTTCGCGACTTCGTCCTGATGAACGCCGGTGCCGCGTTCGTCGCCTGGGGCTCCGCAGCCGACATCCGAGCCGGCGGCGCGCTCGCCGCCGAGGCGATCGATTCCGGCGCGGCCGCCGCCAAGCTCGCGGCGTTCGTCGACGCCACAAACTCCGTCTGACCCCGCTCAGCATGTGCGGCGTTGGCGGCGCGTCGCTATGCTGCGTCACGCGAATCAAGCGTGAGGAGATAGCGTGAGCGGCGCTCTCGACGGACTGCGCATCATTGATCTCGGTTGGGCGATGGCCGGGCCACAGGCGGCGCGCATCCTCGCCGACTTCGGCGCTGAGGTGATCAAAGTCGAGAGTCGCGCCCGTCCCGATCTCGCGCGCGTCGTCTTCGGGCCGCACGTCGGTGAGCGCACGTACGACAGCAGCGGCTACTTCAACAACTTCAATCGCAACAAACGCGGCGTCACGATCAACATGACGCGCGACGAGGGCCGCGAGATCTTTCGCCGCCTCGTGACGATCTCCGACGCCGTCATCGAGAACTTCAGCTCCGGCGTGATGGCGAACTGGGGACTGGACTATGACGGCCTGCGCAAGCTGCGCGAGGACATCGTCTACGTCAGCATGGCGGGGCTTGGTCACAGTGGCCCGTACGTTGATTACCAGACGTTCGGACCGACGGTGCAGGCGCTGTCCGGATTGACGCACCTGTCCGGCTTTTCGGACATGCAGCCGGCCGGTTGGGGGTACTCGTACATGGATCACACCGGCGGTTACTACGGCGCGATGGCGCTGTTGCAGGCGCTGTTTCACCGGAAACGCACCGGCCGCGGCCAATACGTCGACATCGCCCAGGTCGAGGCGGCGATCACGCTCACCGGCACGTCGATCCTCGACTACGGCGTCAACGGCCGTCGATCCGACCGCATCGGCAACCGCAGCGGCGAACCGCCGATGTCGCCACACGGCGTCTACCGCTGCGCGCCGGAACCGGGTGACTCGATCGGCGACGACGACTGGATCGCGATCGCCGTCGAAGGCGACGAGCAGTGGCGCGCACTCGCGATCGCGATCGAGCGCGCCGCGTGGGCGGATGACCGGCGATTCGCGACCGTCGCGTCGCGGATCGCATACGAACCTGTGATCGACGACGCGATTTCGGCGTGGACGCGGGCGCGCTCAGCGAAAGAGGCGCAGGCGACGCTGCAAGCAGCCGGCGTGGCGGCGGGACGCGTGCAACGATCGCGCGAGCTCTACGACGACGATCCGCAGCTGGCGCATCGCGGGTTGTTTCCAACGGTCGAGCACTCCGTTGTCGGCAGGCATCGGATCGACGGCATGCCGGCGCAGCTCTCGCGGACGCCAGCGACGTTCCGTCGCGCCGCTCCGCGCATCGGCGAGGACAACGCCGACGTCTTTGGCGATCTCCTCGGCATGACGACCGACGAGATCGCCCACCTCGAAGAGGAGCAAATCCTGTGGTGAGTGAGCGGGCGCTATCGGGGATTCGTGTCATCGAGATCGCCGATGCGTACGGCGAGTGGTGCGGCAAGCTGCTCGCCGATATGGGCGCGGACGTGATCAAGATCGAACCGCCGTCAGGGTCTCCGACGCGCGCGGTCGGGCCGTTTGACGGTGGCGATACGTCGGCCGACGGCAGCCTGTACTTCTGGCACTGCAACACGAGCAAGCGCGGCATCGCGCTCGATATCGAGCAGCCTCGAGGCGCTGATCTTGCGCGCGGCCTCATCGATTCGGCCGATGTGCTGCTCGAAACGCTGCCGCCCGGCCGCGCCGCCGAACTCGGGCTTAACTATGCGACGCTTTCGTCACGTAACCCGCGGCTGATTCACGCCGCCGTCACGCCGTTTGGCCAGAGCGGACCGTACGTCGACGCCGGCTATCGCACGACCGATCTCGTGACGATGGCGCTTGGCGGCCCGATGCAATCGTGTGGCTACGATGAAGCCGACGGCGACGGGTTGCCGCCCGTGCGTCCCGGGCAGTTCCACAGCTATCACACGGCCTCGCACTATGCGCACATCACGATCATGGTGGCGCTGATGGAACGCGAGACGAGCGGCCTGGGACAGTTCATCGATGTCTCGGCGCAGGCCGCGCTCGCGGTGACGGTGGAGTTCTCGAGTGTCTACTGGGAGTACGAGCACGTCATCCTGCGCCGCCAGACCGGACGTCACTCGAGCGCCACGCAATCCGCTCGCACACAGTACATCTGCGCCGACGGCACGCCGATCAACCTGGCGATCCCGCTCGACGAGCGCGGCTGGCAACGCTTGCTCGATCTGTTGCGAGACGAGGGCCTCGGCGATCAGATCGACGAGTTGCGCGAGCCGGCGAAGCGACTGGAGCACGCGAGCCTCATCTTCGACGCCCTCGAAGTGCTGACAGCACAGCGCACGTCAGAGGATCTCTTTCACATGGGGCAACGCATCGGGCTGACATGGGGAGCCGTCCGCGCGCCGGAAGACTGGCTCGACGATCCGCACGCCCGCGATCGCCGCTTCTTCGTGGATGTCGATCACGGCGACGGCCGGCACGTCACGTATCCCGGCGCGCCGTACAAGTTCAGTGGGACGCCGTGGTCGATCGCCCGTCGCGCGCCGATGCTCGGGGAGCATACGCGGGACACCTTGAGCGAGATCGGCATCGCCGACGCTGACGTGCGCCAGCTGATCGATGAACAGGTCATTGTCGCGAGCAAGGAGTAGCGGCTACTGCGCGAGTTTCCGGTCGATGTGCCGCGGCGGCACGCAGGAACCGAACGATTTCGCCGCCTGGAGCAGATCGCTTGAGTTGATGTGGCCGTCGCGATTGACATCAAACGAGGCGTACGCCTGATCCGATCCGAAACGCTGCGCGATAGCCAACAGATCGCTCGAATTCACCACCCAGTTGGCGTCGACGCTCGACGCTTCGCGGGCGTCGCCGCAGCCGTCGCCGTCGGTGTCGGCGGCCAACGGATCGGTGCCCCAGAACTTCACCTCGACGAGGTCGCTGAGCCCGTCGCCGTCGGTATCCGGGTTGTTCGGGTCAGTGCCGTAGACCGCTTCCAGCGCGTTCGAGAGTCCGTCGTGATCGGTGTCCTGCGCCAGCGTCGGTGGCACGGGCTTGCTCGCCGCGTCGTTCGGGTTCGAACCGGCGCGGCACTCGAAGCCGTCGAGGATGTGATCGCCATCCGTGTCGGCCTTCAGTGGGTTCGTGGGACCGAAGCCGTTGCATCCGACCGATTCCTCGGCGTTCGTGAGCCCGTCGTTGTCCTTGTCGGGGTCGCAAGCGTCGCCGAGGATGTCGCTGTTCGGGCGCGTCACGTCGGGCGTCGCCGTGCCGGTCGCGATGTCGCCGCTGTCGGTGTTCTCCTGCCACGGGTTGTTGACGAGCGGGCAGTTGTCGATGTCCTGCCGTCGCACACCGTTGTCTTCGGCGACGCTCTGCATGTTGCCGAGCGGGATCGGGAAGCCGAAGGCGTTCGGGATCGGATTGCCCTGATCGTCGAGCAGCAGGTCGTTGTCGACATTGCCGTTGGCGACGAGCGGATCGTTGCCGGAGTTCATCTCGGCGCAGTCGCTGAGATAGTCCTTGTCAGTATCGCCGCAGAGTGTGTAGAAGGCGATGCCGGCGTTCGTGTACCCCTGCGCTGTCAGCGTGCTCAGCGCTGAGTAGACGTGCTCCGTCGGGCTCTTGTCCCAGCGATACACGGGCTCGTAGGCGTCGGCGTAGTTAGACACTGAGACACGCGGCGGCGCATAGAACAGCAGCGTGCCGCGCGACGTGTGCGTGGCGTCGGGCTGCCGCCAGCCCATGATGACGTCGCCGTTGCCAGGATCGCTCCACTCGTACACGGGCACAAAGCCCGGCGTCGGCACGGCCGACTCGTAGAAGGCGGCGCCCTCCGGCGTGAAGCCGGCCGGTGGCGCGCCGATCGCGTACCGGCGCGCGTTGCCGTTGACCGATTGCGTGACGGGACGCCCGAGCGTGATCTCATGTAGCAGCACGCTGTAGAGATCGATGTTGCCGTTGGGGATGCGCTGCGTCGCCATCGTCACGTAGATCGTGTTGCCGCCGTTGGTCTCGTACTCGGGGTGGATGTAGCCGGTGTAGCAGTAGCCCTGGCCCGGCAGCAGGAAGTAGGCGCAGTACGAAAGCAGCGGCTCATCCGCGCTCCAAGCCGATGATGGCGACGGCGACGTGCGGGCGCGAACGACGAACAGCGGCCCCGTCGCGTACGTGGCCATCCACTCGCTGAGCGCGCCGTTGTACCCGAACATGACGCCGCCGTTCGTGCCGAGGAGCGCGTTGAAAGCGACGCCGGACGAACCAACCGTCGGCTGCCACGACTGCGAGCTCGGGCTCCAGTACTCCATGTTGCAAGCGGCGGAACTCTCCGGCACGCACGCTTCGACCTCGCCCGCCGACGCCGGCACGCGGGCGATCCGCACCGTCTTTGCGAACGGTTGATTCGCGCCGTCCGCCGTCGGGCCCTGCAGACCGATGTAGAGATATCCGTCGTTCGGTCCGCCGAGGAATGTCTGCGCGCCTTCAACGACGCTCGTCTGTCCCGACGACGGCCAGACGATGCCTTTGCGAGCGGCGGGGAATCCCGGCACCTGTGAGCCGTCGAACGTCGCCAGGCCGATGCCGTTCGTCGTGTAGTTGCCGCAGTTGGTTACGGAGACGTAGAAGTAGTGCACCAGCGGCGCCTGCAGCGCAGACATTCCGAGCGGCCACAGACCGCACTCGCCGGCTTGCTTCGGGAACAGTGCGATCGCGTTGCCCGATCCGTCGCGCTTATGCTGCATCGCGACGCAATCCGCCGCCGGATCGGACGATGGCGCATTTGTGTAGCCGAGACTATTGCCGACGTTCGGCCCGCCGCTGTTCTGGTTGACATATGTGTCGCCGAAGCCCCAGAAGACCCGGCCGTTGGCCAGCACCGAAGACGCGCCGTCCTGCCCGCGCACGTTGGCATCGCCTTGCAGCAAGTTGCATACGGGGCGATCGGCGAGAGCGACGAACTCGTGTTGTGGCGGCACCGGCACTGGCGACGCGGCGGCGGCACGTCGGGCTGGCGTCGTCATTGAGGCGCCGGCGACCAGCACGATCGCGAGCAGCAGCAGTCTGCGTGCAAAGACGAGCATCGAGATCCTGACGATCGCTAGGGGCGGGATGGGCGCCCACAGCGTAGCAGAACGAGGTTTGTCGCCTCGGGCGCCGCGTAAGTCGTGGTACGATCGACGTATGGTGACCAAGAAGGCGGGCAAGGTCCGAAGCCTCATGCGAAGCCCGCGGCACAGCCAGAGCTCTGGGAGAAAGTCGTCGCGATCGGGAAGCAGCTGCCGGCTGCTGATCGCGCGAAGTTTCCGAAGGATGGCGCTCACAACCTGCATCGCTACATCTACGGCGCGCCGAATCGAGATTGATTGCCGTCAGAGATCCATGCGCACGGGTTGCCCGCGATAGCCCGTTGCCCGTGCCAGCGCGCGCACGGCCGCGTCTTTGACGGCCGCATCGGGCTCGTCCGAGTCTTCCGCGATGCGGATCAGCTCGAAGATCAGGCCCACGTCGGAGGCGTGTTCGAGATAGGCGCCGGCGATGGCGATCGCCCGCTTTCGCGCCATCTGCCGCGATGACGGGTCGGCAGGGCAGAGATGCACGCGAACCATCTCAAGCTCAGCGGTCGTGATCGCACCGCCGCGCGCGCGCCGCTCGAGATCTTCGATGTCGCTCACCTAGGCTAGGCTCCGACGCCGGCGCTCATCGCGTCGAGGATCGTGCTGGTCGCCGGCATGCCGCGCTCGTAGAACCTGACGACGCCGTCGCGATCGATGCCGACGACGGTGCGGTTCACGACCGTCAGGATCGGGATCGGCATCAGCGCGTCGTACGAGCGCGAGACCTTGCCGCCGTTGTCGAGAAGGAGCGGTGTACGCAGCCCGTGCTTTTCCGAGAACTTCTTGTGCGTGCCGGCGCTCCCCGGATTGACGCCGTAGACCGTGACGCCCGCCGCCTGATACTTGTCGTAATCGTCGCGCGCCGCGCACAACTGCTTGGTGCAGCCCGGCGTGTTGTCGGCGGGGTAGAACATCAGCACGACGGACGACTTGCCGCGAAAGTCCGTCAGATGCACCGTCGCGCCGTTCTCGTCTTCGAGCGTAAAGTCGGGCGCCTGCTGGCCAATCTCGAGCATCGTCATCCTCCGTGCTTCGATCGTGGGGTACGTGCGGCAGTATCGCACGGTGGCGCGTTGTGATCTCCGCTCGGCGTCCGTTGTGGTGCAGATCGGTGAATTTTTTGATTAGCGAAGCAAATACGGTGAAAACCTACTTCACACAACGCCGGAGCCTGCCTAGAATGGCGACGGATTTCACAATCGAACCGGCCGACCCAGCGCAAAGAGGAGACTGCCATGACGTACATCATCACCGAGCCGTGCATCGGCACGAAGGATCGCTCCTGCGTCGATGTTTGTCCGGTCGACTGCATCCACGACGAGGGTGACGACGACAAGATTCTGTACATCGACCCCGACGAGTGCATCGACTGCGGCGCTTGCGAGCCGGCCTGCCCGGTCAACGCGATCTTCGCCGAGGATGACACGCCAGACAATATGAAGTCGTATGTCGAGATCAACGCCCTCTGGTTCAAGGACAAGCCCGGCGCCCGCACGAAGGTCGACGCGATCGCGCCCGCGTGATTCCGCCTGTGTAGAGTGCAAAAGAGAACGCCCGGAGTGATCCGGGCGTTCGACTTTAACCAGTGGCGCGCAGGCGTACGGCGCGCGCACGTCGCTTTCGCGGTGGTCGTATACGAACCGCCACCTCGGCGACGCTCGCCGCGCACGAGTCAGCTGGTTGGCCGAAGTCCAGGTTAGACCGCTTCCTGCCGGTTTAACACGGCGTTGAACACCATCGCCGGCACACGCAGCCGGTCGTCGTTCTCATAGAGGTCGCGCAGCTCGGCGAAGTTTGCATCTGGATCGTGCGTGAGCGCCGCGAGACGATCGAGGAACGCCGCCCGCGGCGGCTCAATCACCTCATCCGGACTGGCCATCGCGCCCCACACGTCCCACGGCAGCATCTCGACGTTGTTGAGCGCGGCCACATCGCGTACCAGATTCCCGGAGATGAACCAGAGTCCCTGCATGTCGAGAATGCCGAACTTCGCCGGATCCATGTCGCCCGCGCGGCACCTCGTCCATGCATCGCCGGCGACCACGAAGCGGTCGCGCGGCACGTCAAGCAGGTCGAAGTCAGGCTTGAACAACCCGTGTTGCAACTCATCGATCTGTGCATCGACCAGCTGCCAGCGCCGCTCATCGGTGTTCCAATATTCGCAGACCCAGTGATCGCCATACTTGCCCGGCTCAAAGTATGCGCCGAATCCGCACCGCGCTCGCGCCGCCACACCCTGCGCGCGCAGCACCGCTACGAGCAACACCGTGATGTGCCGGCAGTTACTGGCTAGCCGCTCCTCGGCTCGCCGTGCGACGTCGAGCGGCCGCGCATCGCGATCGAGGAGACAGCTCAGTCGCTGCGCATTCGATCGAAGATGCACCTCGCGTCGGCGCTCGTCGGTGAGGGTGACGCCGTATGCCGGCGCGATGTGTTCGTGCAACAGCAACCCCTGCACGATGGCGGCAAGGCTCGCCACATCGTGCGGCAAGCTTCGGAAACTTTCACCATGCTCCCGCGCGTCCGTCATCGCGCCTTGCTTCTGGTAGAAGCCGAGGATCTGCTCCGTCGTCGCCATGATCACATCTCCTATTCCGGAAGTATTTCGGGCCTGCTGGGCACTGGCGCAAGCACATGCTCTTCGTCGGCCCAGACGAGCAGCGGCGGCAGCAGGATCAGCGTGCTGAGCAGGCTGAGGCCGATGTTGAGCGCCGTCACCTTGCCGAAGTTATCGAGCAGCGGGAAGTCGCTGAGCGCGAGCACGGCGAAGCCGCCCATCACCGTCAGACCCGATGCGGCGATCGCGCGGCCGATGCGCAGCGACGCCTTGGCGATCGCATCGCGCGGCGTCGCGCCTTCTGCGCGCTCTTCGAAGTAGCGTGACATCAGCAGGATGTTGAACTCCGTCCCCATCGCGATGATCAGCGGCCCTGAAATCGATGTCAGCGGGCTGTAGCTGATGCCGCCGAAGTAGATGATCATCGCCGATGCGCCGAGCGCGAGCAGCACCGGCAGCAACGGCGCGACCGCCCGCACGGGGCTGCGATACAACACGAGCAGCGTCACCAGAATGGCGATGATCGCGACGAACGACATCAGGTCGCGGTTGCTGCTGATCGCATCGACCGTGGCTATGCCGACGACGGCGATGCCAGCGGGCGCGATGCGCACGCCGGCGGGCGGATGCGCGTCGCGTTCGATGTCTTCGGTGATGGTCTTCTGTCCGGCGAGGTCGACGTTGTCGGAGAGCGCGAACGTGATCGATGCCATAGCCCGGTCGCCGCTGACGACATTATCGACGAGCGCCCTGGGCGCCGCCGACAGTGCGGCATCGGCGCCGGCGGTCGTCGGCGCGATGCCGGTGACGGATTGCGTGAACGACGCGACGCTGTTCGACGTGCTGAGCTCGTGGTGACGCTGCAGCTCGCGCTGCTCGAACGCGATCATCCAGTCGAGCACCGGCTGATCGGTTACATGCATGCCCGGATCGACCTCGACCAGCAAGTTCAGCTCGCTCGTCGAGCCGACGACGGCGCTGACGTGATGCAGATCCTTGATCACGGAGCTGTCGGCTGGCACGAACTTCTCGGGATCGGTCTCCGTGGGGATCTTGCGGCTGACGTACAACCCCGTCGTCGCTACGATGACGCCCACGAGCGCGATCGGCGCCAACCGCCCGACGGCGCGTGACGTCAGGCCGCCGACGATGCGTTCAACTTCCAGTCGCGCGCGCGGCATCGCACGCGGTCCGAGGCGGCGGCGCTCGCGCAGATAAACGATCGGGCTGATCAGCACGACGTTTGTTGCGAACACGATGATCGCGCCGACGGCGAGCATCGATCCGAAATCGCGGATCATCGGCACGTCGGAAAGATGCAGGACGATGAATCCGATGCAGGCGGCGAGCGCCGAGAGCGCCAGCGCCGGCCCCAGCCGCACAAAGGCGCGATCGAGTCCTGCTTCCGCTGAGTCCGCCGCGAACGTCTCCTCTTCGATGCGGCTGTGGATCTGGATCGCGAAGTCGACGCCGAGTCCGATGAGGATCGGCAGCCCGGAGATCGTCACCATCGTCAGCGGGATGCCGGCGAAGCCCATCAGCCCGAACGCCGACACGCAGCCGACGAGCACCGCCGGCAACGACAACAACCGCCAGCGCGCGCGGAAGACCAGCGACAAGACGACGACCATGATCAAGACGGCGAAGATCGCCATGAGCACGATGGCGCTGCGCATCTTGTCGTTGATCTCTTTGATCAGCAGCGGCGGCCCCGACACGAGCGGCGTCACGCCGTCGAAGCGGTAGTCGCGTGCCTGCGACTTCACCTCGCCGGCGACCGTCGCGCCATCATCGATCGAGAGGTTGCCCTGGAGACGTGCCACCATCAGCGCGTGCTGCTCGTCCGGGAAGATGCCGCGTATCTCCGGGCGCAACGTGCCATCGGCGCTGCGCATGATGAAGTCGACGAACTTCGGATTGTCGAGCGATTGATCGCCGACGGCGAGGAACCGCCGCGCGTCCGCGCCAAACGCCGCATTGAAGGTGTCGGCGATGCGCTGTTTCGCGGCGGCGCCCGCTGCGTCCTGCGCGGCCGCCGTTTCGCCTCGCGCCGCGCTCTCCGACCGCGCTTGCGTCTCGCCGGCCGCTTCATCCGCGGCGAGCTTGGCCGGCTGCGAGATCATCTGCTGCTGGATCTGGACCTGCGCGAACTGGAGGATCGCGAGCGGCGAGATGATGCTCTGGAAGTTGCCGCTGGCGTTGAGATCGCGCTCAACACGCGCCAGCGTGTCGCGATTGCTCGTCGTGAAGAGCTGGTCGATCTTGGCGCCGGGCGATGTTTCGAAGAGGATCAGCATCGGATCGCCGCCGAACTGCGCCTGGAAGCGCGCGTTGTCGCGAGAGATCGTCGAGGTCGGATCGAGCAGCGTGTCCTGGCCGGTGCGGAACTGCAGACGCGGGATGCCGAACGAAAGCGCGAGCGCGGCCAAGATCGCCCCGACGACGAAAGTCACGGGCCGCCGCCGGATATGCGATGCCAGGATCAGCGGGATGCGCGCCATACGCACTCCTTAACGCCATTCGGCGTGGTGCCAGCTTACATCGCAAACGCGAGGCGCCAGCTACATAACGATCGCGCACGTGCGAGGCGTCAACTTTCAGCCAATCTTTAGGACGCGCAGCCGTGGGCCGCAGGCCAATCTCGTAAAATGGAGGCAATGAATGCTGTAGATGTCATGCCAAGACGCAACGAATCGCTCTCCGATCGCCGGCAGCGGCTGGTCGATACGCATGCCTACAACGGGCTTGCGCAGTTGACGCTGTACGACGGGTGGCGGTACTTCGAACCGTCGGACGTCGACGGCTTCATCGCGTTTGAGCTGCATCGTAAGACCGCCGTCGCCTGCGCCGACCCCGTCTGCGCCGAGGCCGACCTCCCGGAGCTGATGCGCCGCTTCGTCGAATACTGCGCCTCGCGCGGTTGGCGATTCACGTTCGTGGGGGCCAGCGCCCGCGTCGGCAAGGTGGCCGCGAGCCTCGGACTCAACACCGTCAAGATCGGCGAGGAGCCGTTCTTCGACCTCGCGGCCTACAGCCTGAGCGGGAAGGGCGCGAAGAAGGCGCGGTCAGCGATCAATCTCGCGCGCCGCAGCGGCATCACGGTTGAGGAGTACACGCACCGGTCGCCGGCGCTCGATTCGGAAATCGAGACGATTAAGCAAGCGTGGCTCGATTCGCGCAAAGCGCCGCCGATGAACTTTCTGCTGCGCTCCCGGCCGTTCGCCAAGCGCGAGAAGAAGCGCATCTTTATCGCTCTGCAGGACGGCCGCGTGATCGGCGCGATGACGTGCGCGCTGGCGCCGGCGCGCAACCTGCTCTACGTCGAAGAGCAGCTGCGGGCGCCGGAGTCGCCGTACGGCACGACGGAGCTGCTGATCGAGGAAGCGCGGCTCGCCGCCAAGCGCGACGGGATGGCGCTGTTCAGTCTCGGCACGTCGCCGCTGAAAGGCG
>JBBQVO010000029.1:0-24946 GCA_038211505.1 Dehalococcoidia bacterium
CGTCAAGATCGAACAGCAGATCGCCGAGACGCGCGCCGTCCTGCGCGAGAAGCCATCGAGGCTCCGCAGCGGCCTCATCGTGCCGGCGCTGCTGGCCGTCGGTGTGTTGTTCGTCTGGCGGCGATTCGAGCAGGGCACCAGCAACTGATGGCGACGAACGTCCTGCTGATCGGCTCCGGCGGGCGCGAGCACGCGATCGCCTGGAAGCTGCGGCAATCGCCGCTGCTCGGCGACCTGATCGTCGCGCCAGGCAACGGCGGCATCGCCGAGATCGCCGAACTGCTGCCGCTCCCCGTCCCGAACGCCCACGCACCCGCCGCCGTGGTCGACGCCTACGCGACGGCTGTCATCGGCGCCGTCCGCGAGCGGCGCATCGACTTCGTCGTCGTCGCGCCCGATGATCCGCTCGCGTTCGGACTCGTCGATCGCCTGAACGCCGCCGGCATCCGCGCCTTCGGGCCGACGCAGGCCGCCGCGCAGATCGAGGCGTCGAAGGCGTTCGCGAAGACGCTCACGATGCGATCCGGCATCGCGATGAGCGAGAGCGCCAGCTTCGACGAGTTCACCACCGCCGCACGTTATGTCGATTCGCGCGACGGCGATGTCGTCGTGAAAGCCGACGGGCTGAGCGCTGGCAAGGGCGCGATCGTCACCGACTCGCACGAGCAGGCGATCGCCCTCCTGCGAGAGATGCTTGTCGAAGGATCGCTCGGCGCAGCCGGCCGCCGCGTCGTCATCGAAGACAAGCTCATCGGCCGCGAGACGAGCGCGCACGCATTCTCCGACGGCTCGACTGTCCGCCACATGCCGTTCTCGTGCGATCACAAACCCGTCGTCGACGGAAACGTCGGACCGAACACGGGCGGCATGGGTGCCTACAGCCCGCCATCATGGCTCGACAACGCGACGGCCGAGACGATCCGGCGCGAGATCACGGAGCGGGCGATCGCCGCGATGGCGGCGGAGGGCGCGCCGTTCAAGGGCGTGCTCTATCCCGGCATCATGGTGACGGCCGAGGGGCCGAAGGTGATCGAGTTCAACGCGCGCTTCGGCGATCCGGAGACGGAGGTGCTGCTGCCGCGCTTGGAGAGCGACCTCCTCGAAATCATGCTCGCAGTATCCGACGGGACGCTCGATCGCATCGACGTGAGATGGAGCGACGAGGCCGCCGTGACGGTGATGCTGGCTTCGGGCGGATATCCGGGCGCGTACGACGTCGGCAAGCCGATCGACGGGCTCGATGATATCGACCCGGACGTGATCGTCTTTCACGCCGGCACAAAGCGGCGCGGCGACGGTGTCTTCCTCACGAACGGCGGCCGCGTGCTCGGCGTCACGGCGACCGCCCCGACGATGGAGGCAGCGCGCGCGAAGACGTACGAAAACGTCCGCCGGATTCGTTTCGAGGGTATGCACTTCCGCACGGACATTGGCGAGCCGCTGGCGGTGGCGCGATGAGGCCCCCGGTGGTGGGCATTGTCGGCGCGGGTCAGCTCGCCCGCATGATGTACCAGGCCGCGATCCCGCTCGCGATCCCCGTCCGCCTCCTCGCAGCGAGTGAGACCGACAGCGCGGCGCGGGTCGCGCACGACGTCATCGTCGGTCCGCCTGACTCGATCGAGGCGCTGAGGGCACTCGCGGCGTTCTGCGATGTCGTGACGTTCGACCATGAGCTAGTGGAGCCGGAGCACCTGCGCGCACTTGAGGCGGACGGCGTGGTGCTGCGCCCCGGCGCGACGACGGCGGCGGTCGTCGTCGACAAGCGCGAGCAACGTGCGGCGATGCGGCGACTGGGCGCGCCCACGCCGACGCATGAAGAGGTGCGTACCGTCGGCGACATCGTCGAGTTCGCCGCATCGTCGGGATGGCCGATTGTGCTGAAGGCAGCGCGCGGCGGCTACGATGGACGCGGCGTGTGGATCGTGCGCGACGAGCAAGAGGCGCTCGCAATCCTGGACGGGTTGGCGGGGCGCCCCTTACTCGTAGAGGAATTCTGCAACATCGAGGCGGAGTTCGCGGTGCAGGTCGCGCGTCGTCCGGGCGGCGAGCCCGTCGTATATCCCGCCGTCGATACGCTCCAGCGCGACGGCGTCTTCCGCGAGAGCATTGCCCCGTCGTCGCTGCCCGCATCGGTGACCGCGGAGGCGTCGGAGATCGCTCGCGCCATCGCCGTTGAGATCGACTGCGTTGGGATGCTCGCGGTCGAGTTCTTCGTCGCCGGTGGGCGGCTGCTGACAAACGAGCTGGCGGCCCGGCCGCACAACACAGCGCATTACACGATCGAGGGGTGCGTCACGTCGCAGTTCGAGAATCACCTGCGCGCCGTATGTGATCTGCCTCTCGGGGCAACGACGTTGACAGCGCCGGCTGTCGCCACGGTCAACATTTTCGGACCGGACGATGGGAGCGATCCTGCCGATACACTGGCGGACATGCTGACCATCGACGGCGCGCACGTGCATCTCTATGGCAAGCCGGCGCGGCCCGGCCGCAAGCTCGGCCATGTGACCGTATGCGCTGCGACCCGCGACGATGCGATCGCACGCGCCCGCGCCGCAGCGGATCGCGTCGGCGGCGGCGTGCGAGGTGGCGCGCGATGAGTCCTGCGCGCGCCGCGGCGAAGCCGCTCGTCGGCATCATCATGGGCAGCGACTCCGATCTGCCAGTGATGCAGGCCGCCGCAGATGTCTTGACGGAGTTCCGCGTGCCCCACGAGATCCACGTCGTCTCGGCGCACCGCACCCCGATCGAGATGCTGGAGTACGGGCGCGGCGCGGCGAAGCGCGGCCTGCGCGTGATCATCGCCGGTGCCGGCGGGGCCGCGCACCTCCCGGGCATGACGGCGTCGGTAACGACGCTTCCCGTGATCGGCGTGCCGGTGCCGTTGCAACACCTGTCCGGGCTGGACTCGCTGTTGTCGATCGTCCAGATGCCCGCCGGCATCCCCGTCGCCACGGTGTCCATAGGCGGCGCCCGCAATGCCGGCATCCTCGCCGCCCGCATCCTCGCACTCACCGATCGGGACCTCGCGAAGAAGCTCGATGACTACGCGCGGCGCCTCTCAACGGAAACCCACGCGAAGGACGCGAAGCTACAGCGACCGCCTGACTAACACTGGATAAAGGCAAAGATCGTCAAGTACGACTCCGCTTCGGACACGCTGTTCATCGATGCTATGTCGCCGTACGAGTCGCAAGAGTCGGACGAAATCGCGCAAGGTGTCATCGCCCGCACAAACCCCGCTACCGGTGACATCGAGAATCTCGAGGTCATGCATTTCCAGAAACGGTTTGCCGCCGGCGACCCGTTCGGGATACCGGTGCTCCTCGGGATGCGCAACTCGAAGTCCGCATAGAGCGCGCCGTTGGCCCACTCGCGGATGTGTCGGTAAACTGCCCCATGAACCTCTTCCCGCTTCCGTGCCCTCTGTGCCCTCTGTGGACAACCCTCGATGATTGAGCGCTACTCGCGCCCCAAGATGGCCGCGATCTGGACCGAGGCCGGAAAACTCGACCGCTGGCTGGCCGTCGAGGTTGCCGTTGTCGATGCCTGGGCGGAGGCGGGGCGCGTTCCCGTCGCTGATGCCGAGAAGGTGCGTGGCGCTCGCTACAACATCGACGATGTCGCGCGCTACCAGGCCGAGACGCATCACGATGTGACGGCGTTCCTCAAGTCCATCGCCGACAGCCTTGGCGCGGAGGGGCGCTGGGTGCATCTCGGGCTGACGTCGCAGGATGTCTGGGACACGGCCACGGCACTACAACTGCGCGACTCGGCGACGCTGCTCGAATCGGATCTCGACGCGCTGCGAGCGGCCGTCGAGAAGCGCGCCATCGAGTTCAAGGACACGATCTGCATCGGTCGGACGCACGGCGTGCACGCCGAGCCGACGACGTTCGGATTGAAGCTCGCCGGCTGGGTGGCCGAGATCCGGCGCTCGCAGGCGCGGCTTGCCGAGGCGAAGGCCGAGGTGTCGTTCGGCAAGATCAGCGGCGCCGTCGGATCGCACGCCACGGTGCCCCCGGACATCGAGGAGAAAGTGTGCGCGCGCGTCGGCCTCGCCGTCGAGCCGATCTCGACGCAGGTGGTGCCGCGCGACCGCCACGCGCAGTTCATCTCGACGCTGGCGCTGATCGCCGCCGGCCTAGAACGCATGGCGCTCGAGATCAGGCATCTGCAACGCACCGAAGTGCTCGAGGCCGAGGAGCCGTTCGCCGAGGGACAGACCGGATCGAGCGCCATGCCGCACAAACGCAACCCGGAGCTCTGCGAGCGCATCTGCGGCCTGGCGCGTGTCATCCGCGGCTACGCCGTGACATCGCTCGAGAACGTGGCGCTCTGGCACGAGCGCGACATCTCGCACTCGTCGACCGAGCGCATCACGCTGCCGGATTCGTGCACGCTGCTCGATTACATGCTGTCGATGTTCACGGAGATCGTCAGCGGCCTCAACGTGTATCCCGACCGTATGCGCGAAAACCTCGAGCTGACGCAGGGCCTCGTGTTCTCGCAGCGCGTCCTGCTGGCGCTGATCGAAACCGGCCTCTCGCGGCAGGACGCCTACGCGATCGTGCAGCGCAACGCGATGCACGCTTGGAAGGCGCGTACGCCCTTCCGCGCCCTGCTCGATGCGGACAACGACGTGACCTCCCGCCTCGATGCCTCGACGCTCGACGAGATCTTCGACTACGGCGTCTACACGCGGCACGTCGATGACAGCTTCCGGCGGTTGCGTCTCGCATGATGTCATGGCGCACAACAACTTTTCCGGCACACAGAAAGCACATCCCGCGTCGTCCCGCCGCCGCGCATGAACAGGCGTGAGTCGCAATTGCAGTGACATCGACTCCTTGGACATTTCCCTATACGATGAGATTGTGGACTGCGTGCGCCAGTCAAACGCGACGACTGTCACTCTGAGGAACATGGCCGTCCCGGCGGCCACCTCGAAACTTGACATGCCGCCCGCGCCGCCCGGGCGTCAGCACTGGTTCCGCGAACCGGAACAACTGTCATTCCGAGCGCAGCCGAGGAATCTCTCCGATGTCACCACAGAGGCAGTCCAAACCGCTGAACTCCATGTTCGTGGGAGCGCACCTGCGCCGCAGTCTCGCGCGTCCCACTCCTCCGGACATCAATTGTTTCACGTGAAACATTCGTTCTAATCAACGCTGCGAAAGTGAATCACGTTTTCCCGCGATACAATCAAACGCCCGCGAGTAACCCAATGTCGTGAGAAGGAGTCTCGATGCCAGTACTGCTTGAATCGACGATGCCGAACCCGACGTACCGCGGGAAGGTGCGTGATACCTACGATCTCGGCGAGCGGCTGCTGATCGTGGCGACGGACCGCATCTCGGCCTACGACGCCGTGCTGCCGACTGGGATCCCCGACAAGGGCAAAGTGCTGAGCCAGATGTCTGCGTGGTGGTTCGAGCGGACGAAGAACGTCGTGCCCAACCACCTCATCCGCATCGCCGACGGCACGCCTGCCGACGATCTGCCGTTCGAGTTGCCGCCGGAGCTCGTCGGGCGATCGACGATCGCCCGCAAGGCGAAGCGGGTCGATGTGGAGTGCATCGTGCGGGGCTATCTCTCCGGATCCGCCTGGGCGGAGTACGCGAAGTGGGGCACCGTGAACGGCGTGCGCATGGAGAAGGGGCTCGTCGAAAGCGAGCAACTCCCCGAGCCGATGTTCACGCCGACGACGAAGGCCGACGAGGGGCACGACGAGCCGATGACGTTCTCAGACCTCATGCAGGAGGTCGGGCCGGAGGCCGCGCAGGTGCTGCGACTCCGCAGCCTGGCGCTCTACAACTTTGCCGCCGCATACGCCCGGGAACGAGGCATTATCATCGCCGACACGAAGTTCGAGTTCGGCTACATCGACGGCGAGCTGCACCTCATCGACGAGATCCTGACGCCGGACTCAAGTCGGTTCTGGGATGTCGCGACATACAAGCCCGGCGGTCCGCAGGCCAGTTTCGACAAGCAGTACGTCCGCGACTGGCTGACGCAGTCCGGCTGGCACAAAGAACCACCGGCGCCGGAGTTGCCTGACGAAGTCGTACAGGGGACGGCTGACCGGTACAAGGAAGCGTACCGGCGCCTCACGGGACAGGAAGTTCACTAACGGAAGGGCGCGGCCGTGTTGCGGAACCTGAACTCTGAGCGCGGGCACGTCGGCCCGACGACGGCGTCGCTCTTGGCGATCGCGGCCATGATCGTGGCGTCGATCGGGATCGGCGTCGAGTCGAAGATCGTCGAGATCGCCGGCGTCGTGCTGTTCGGCCTGACGCTGCTGGCGGCGCTGCAGGTGCCACACTGGTGGCTACGCAAGATCTACCGCCGCATCGACCGGATCACCGACGAGACCGATCCGGATCGGCACGAAGAGTTCCGGTTCGAGCTGTAGGCCGGGACGTACGAGCGGCGATCCGCCCGCCGGTTACTTGTTGCCGTCGAGCTTATCGAGTCGGCCGTACATGCCCTTTTCGACGGTGGCGTGGTTGATGCCGAAGCTGGCGATCAGCCCCAGTGCGGCAACGATGCCGCCGACGATATCGAGCCAGCCGAGGTCCGCGGCGGCGCCGATGCCGAGCGCGACCAGGCCAGCCGCTCCGATAAAGACACCAAGATACGGTTCGCCGTGCCCCTGCTCGCCGCGGCGTACGTTCGGCTTGCGCGTCATATTCGTCATGTGGTGCTCCTCCTCGAATTCAATCATCTCGTGGCGCGATGCTAGCACACTGTACGGTTCGCAGGCACGGGGCGGATGTCAAGGGCTGCCGACCAGCCGTAGCGCCGCACGGTTGTGCGCCTTGGCGGCGGACCGAACGCGCCCTTCGCGTGGTTCGAGGCGCGCGCGCACGATATCCTCCAGCCATGTTCCTCGCCCGCGTCTACGTCACGCTAAAGCCGACCGTAAACGACCCGCCCGGACTGACGATCCGGGGCGGCCTGCATTCACTCGGCTTTGCCAACGTGGAGTCGGTCCGCTCCGGCAAGTACATGGAGATTCGCGTCGATGCGGCGTCGCGCGCGGAGGCGGAATCGCAGGTCGGCGAGATGTGCCGCAAGCTGCTGGCCAACCCCGTGATCGAAGACTTCCGGTTCGAGATCGACGGCGAGGGCTAACCACGAAGGTCACGAAGAGGTATGAGGTTCGCTCGTCGGATTCGCATCGATCCAACCTCTAACATTCAACATCCAACATCGTCTCTAAGCGCGAAGAAGCCCCGGTCGAAGTCGGGGCTTCTTCGGTGCTGCGAGTGCTTCGGTCAATTCTTCGGCGGGTCGAGGATCGCCTGGATCTGCGCCGGGAGGCGGTAGCGGCGCTCACCCATGCCGGCGACCTGCAGCCGGTGCATGTACTCATTGAGCTGGCGGCGGAATGCGGCCAGCGCCATCTTGCCGCCCTCTTCCTGGCTGCCGAGTGAGTGGCCGAAGAGCATGCCGAGCGAGGTGCCGAAGATCGGCGAGCCACCGGCGACCGGGCTGGCGCCGCCACCACCGGCGCCAATCAGCGGCTCCGCTTTCTCGAGGTAGCTGTGGATCTCCTCGCGGCGCTCGGGCTCTGTCTCCAGGATGTACTTGAGGTGCATGACGCCGAATGCGACATGCCGCGACTCGTCCTGCGCCGACAGGCGGAAGATGCGCTTCTCGGCTTCGTTCGTCGCGATGTACTCGCCCATGCGGAAGATCGACTGCACGAGCCCTTCGCCCTGCACGTGCATGATCGCCGACATCTCCGTAAAGTCTTTCGCTTCGATGATCACGCGCAGGCCGGCGTTGCCGCTCGACGACATGAGACCGCCGCCGTTCGCGAGCGCGCGCTTGCGGAAGACGTCGAGGTGACGCGCCTCATCCATGATCTGCGACGCGAGGAACATCTTCACTTCGTAGTGGTCGTTGCTGATCTGTGGCATCCACTGCGCGGGAGTGTCGCCGGCGATGAATTCGACTTCGGTGAGGAAGGTGCAGAACTGGCTGTAGGCGCGTTCGACGTCATCGGGGAGCGGCTTCAGTTCCTCCCACGGGATGTCGGTGGCGGATGACCACTGGCGCTGGACCGCCTCTTCGTAGAGCATGGCGGCGTTGTCAGACCAGATGTCGCCCTTCTTGGCGATGTGGTAGCCGATGCGGGGCACGCCGACGCGAGCGGCCGAGCCGCGCTGCGCCATCGTCAGCTGATCGCTGTTATCCGGCGAAACGCCGTACGAGCCTTTGTTGATCTCTTCGAGCGTGAGACCGCGGCGGCCGGGCTTCGCCCAGAATCCGCGCTCGCCCGTGCTCTCCATCCAGCTCAGGTCGAACTGGTTGGTGTCGTCCGATGGCGTCTCGAGCATCTCCATCGTCTTCGTGTCAACAGCCATGCCGTTCGTCCTTTCGCGTCGAGCGCTAACTTAGCGTTTGCTAGGTATTATCGGTTGAGTTGCGGCAGGTGTCAACGACTACGCCTGCGATTTCCGACGTTCTAAGGTTCGTTTTGGGCGCACTCAACGATCCGCGGCTAATTTTGTCCCGATCTCCCAGTGATGCCCGAACGGATCGACGATCCGGCCGAGTCGCCATCCGTAGTCGTCCGCGACGGGCGCCACCTGGGTCGCGCCGGCGGCGACGGCGCGTTCGCACATGGCAGCCGGATCTTCGACGATCAGAAGCATGCGGACGGAGCAGCCGCCGAGCGACTCCGGGCTACGATTGAGATGTTCAGGCGACTCGTCGGCGACCCAGAACTCCGCGCCGCCGACGGAGAGCTGAGCGACTACCGCGCCGTCGGGCGCGTCGACGCGGTAGGTCTCGACGGCGCCGAACGCCGACCTGTAGAAGTCGACGGCGGCTGCGCCGCCTCGGACGGAGAGCGTAGCGGTGATTGCGGGCTTGAACACGGGTTCGGTCACTGAAAGCGATCTCCTGTTCGCCGCGTATCGGACGAGATGCAGACGGCACCCTAGCCGATGGCGCCTTTGGTGCTGGGGATCTGGCCGCCGAGGCGCGGCTCGATGCGCGTTGCGGCGGCTAGTGCGCGACCGAGTGCTTTGCAGATCGCCTCGGCTATGTGGTGGTCGTTCGCGCCCTTGAGGACGCGCGCGTGCAGCGTGATCTTCGCTTCGGTGGCGATCGAGGCGAGGAGGTGCTCGACGAGCGACGATGGGAGCTCGCCGATGCGGTTGAGCGTCCATGTGACTTCGAGCTCGCAGTACGGGCGGCCGCTGATGTCGACGGCAACGGACGCCAGCGACTCATCGAGCGGCACGAGCGCGTCCGCCATGCGGACGATGCCGCGGCGGTCGCCGAGCGCGCGATCGATCGCCTGACCGATGGCGATGCCGACGTCCTCGACGGTGTGGTGCTCGTCGACGTGCAGATCGCCGGTCGCCGTGTCGCTGAGGTCGAAGAGGCCGTGCTTGCCGATCTGCTCGACGAGATGGTCGAGCATGCCGATGCCGGTCTTCGCGGACGACCGGCCGCTGCCGTCGAGATCAAGCGTGACTTCGACGCGCGTCTCTTTCGTCTCGCGCACCACCGAGGCAGTACGTGCGCCAATGGTCGTCTTATCGGCCAAGTTCGGCTCCGATCTCCTTCAGCGCGGCGACGACGGTGTCGCACTGATCATCTGTGCCGACGCTGATGCGCAGGTGGTTGCGCAGCGCCGGCGTGTCGAAGTATCGGATCACAATACCGCGCTTCGCGAGGCGATCCTTGACTTCGACGGCGTCGACGCCATCGAGGCGGCAGAGGATGAAGTTCGCCTCGGATGGATAGGTGGCGATCCAGTCGATCGCGTCGAGCAGCTTCGCGAGGCGTTCGCGGCTGCCGGCGATCTTGCAGGCGCGATCGTCGAGCAGGGCGCGATCTTCGAGCGAGGCGGTCATGGCGACGCCGGCGGCGACGTTTAGGTTGTACGGCTGCTTGATGGTCATCAGCAGCGACGCAAGGACGGTTGCCATGACGCCGTATCCGGCGCGCAATCCGGCGAGCCCCGCCCACTTGCTGAAGGTTCGCAGGACGACGAGATTCTCGTGCTCGCGGACGAGCGCGACGGCCGACGCGGGAGCGCCGTGCGTGCCGGCGAACTCGATGTAGGCCTCGTCGATGACGACGAGGAGATCCGTCGCGACGAGGCGGACGATCTCGTCGGCCGAGAGGCGGTTGCCGGTGGGGTTGTTGGGGGACGCGAGGAAGATCAGCTTGGCGTCGGGAGCGGCCTTCTCAATCGCGTCGATGTCGAGTGCGAACGATTCGAGGCGCGGGATCTCGATGATGCGGCCCCCGACGACATCGGTGGAGAATGGATACATGCCGAATGTCGGCGGGCAGTTGATGACGGCATCACGTAGCTCGGCTGACACTGCGGTGGGCGCGATGACGGCGCGAAGGATCAGATCGATTAGGTCATCGCTGCCGAGGCCGCAGACGATCATCTCGGGATCAGCATCGACGTATGTGGCGAGCGCAGCGCGGACGTCACGCTGATCGGGATCAGGGTAGATGTGGTAGTTGCGTTCGGCAGCGATCGCGGCGAGCGCGCGCGGCGACGGGCCGTACGGGTTCTCGTTGCCGTCGAGCTTGATGATCGCGTCTGGCGCGATGCCGAGGCGGCGCGCGAGGACGTCCGTCGGCTCGATCGGCACGTAGCCTGGGACACCGACCAGGTCGGGGCGGATGATGCTGCGGATGTCGAACCGTTCTTGTTTCATGACGATGGCTGCTTGCGGACGTTGCGGCACCGGGCGTTATCGCAGAAGTAGATCGTCGCGCCGTCCGATGACTGTTGTCGCCACGACCAGGCGCCGCGCAGCATCGTCGCGTTGCAGGTGGCGCAGCGCTGCGCGCGGAGCGTGAGGCGGAGACGTCGGATTGTGCGTGTGATGGTTGTGTTGTTCATGGCCCGGTGCCAGTGGTGGCGCACGAGCACCTCACCCCCGCCCTTCGGGCACCCCCTCTCCACGTCGTAGAGAGGGGGCTCGGTTGACGAGTTGTTATTGAGGCCGACATAAGGCGCGCACGCGGCGTGGTCATTTTGGGGCCGCCGTTTCGCCTGGCTCGCCGCCTTGTAGGCGTAGTTCGATGCTGCGGGCGTGGGCGGTGAAGCCTTCGGCGCGGGCGATCTTCGCGGCGGCGGGGCCGGCTTCGCGAAGGCGCGCGGCATCGACCGCGACGACGCTCGTGACTTTCAAGAAGTCGTGGACGCCAAGGGGCGAGGCGTAGCGGGCGGCGCCCGAGGTCGGCATCACGTGCGACGGGCCGGCGGTGTAATCGCCGAGCGACTCAGGCGCGTCATCGCCGACGAAGATGCCACCGGCGTTGTGGATCGTCTTCGCGACTTCGGCGGCATTGCGGACGAGGAGACACATGTGCTCCGGCGCGTACTCGCTACCGAGGGCGACGGCTTCTTCGACGGTGTCAACGATGATCGCGCCGCCGCGCGCGTCGAAGGATGCCCGGGCGATGTCTTCGCGGTCGAGAAGTTTGAGCTGGCGCTCGACTTCACGGCTGATCGCCTCGGCCATCGACTCGGATGTGGTGATGAGGATGGGCGTCGCGAGTTCATCGTGCTCGGCCTGGGCGAGGAGATCGGCGGCGGCGAACATCGGGTTAGCGGTGTCGTCGGCGATGACGATGGTCTCGCTGGGGCCGTAGAGCGCGTCGATGCCGACGGTGCCGAAGACTTCACGTTTGGCGAGCGTAACGAAGATATTGCCAGGACCGACGATCTTGTCCACGCGCGGAATCGTGCTCGTACCGTACGCCATCGCGGCGATGCCTTCCGCCCCGCCGGCGCTGAAGATCCGGTCGACGCCGGCGATGTCGGCGGCGACCAGCTTGAGCGGCGACATGACGCCGTCGCGAGCGGGCGGGCTCATCATGATCAGCTCGCCGACTCCGGCGACCTTCGCCGGGATCGCCGTCATCAGCACCGACGACGGGTAGACGGCGCCGGGGCTCGTGGGCACGTACATGCCGACGCGCTCGATCGCCCGCACCTGCATGCCGACGCCACGCTCGCTGAACGAACGCGATGAGTGCTCGCGTTGCAGCGTGTGATAGTCGCGGATGTGCGTCGCCGCTTCGCGGAGGGCGTCGACGAGATCGGCGTCGACGTGTTTGTACGCCGCTTCGACTTCGGCGCGCGCCATCTCGAACGTCTTCGGCTCGGCACCGGTGAAGGCTCTGGTGTAGCGCGCGACCGCGGCGTCGCCGTCCCGACGAACGTCGTCGAGGATGCGCCGCACCTGCTGTTCGACCGGCAGATCGGCGCCGAACACCTCCGCGTTCTTGGCGCGGATCGACGCCGGCAGCTCTGTCTCGCCGAGCGGTTGGCGGCGGAGCAGCGTGCGGCGGCCCTCGTCGGCGCCACGGACGATTCTCACGAGAGATACTCCTTCATCTGGTCGCGGGCGCGGATCTTCGCGGTCGAGAGGAAGTCGCGGATGCGTTCTTCACCGACGCGTGCGATCGTGCCGCGGAGCAGCTCTTCGCCGTGCTCCTCGAGGTAGCCCGAGATCGCTTCTTCGCCATCGACCACGCCGGCTGCCTGCAGGTGGCGGCTGAGCATCTTCTCGAAGCGCGGCGCCGTGGCGATGAGATCGATCTGCCAGTCGCGCCACTGCAGCAGCGTATCGCGGGCGATGAAGTCGACGGCGACTGCGACTGCCGTTTCGGCGAGCGCGCGCTGGATCTCGACGACGGCGGCGGCGTCTTCGCGCTCCTGGCGATCCAGGTGGAGCTGCAGGAGGCGATCCATGACGTTCGCCATCAGCTCATCGCCGAGCATGCCGCCTTCGCCGAAGCAGGTGCGGTAGATCTGCGTGATGTACTCCTCGTCCATGACGAGATGTGAGATGTAGCCGGCGACGAACGCCGCGGTCGATGCGTCGAGCGCCGACGCGTCGCTGAGATCCGAGTGCTCGGCGAGCAGACGCGCGACGCCACTTTGCGCATCGAAGCGGTGGATGTCGAAGAAGTGCGTACGTTCGCGATCCCAGCGCGTGAGGATGCGGATGTCGGGCGTCGTCGCGCCGAGATAGTAAGCGCCGCGATCCGCGTCAACGGCGCGCGAGTTAAGGCCGGCGGCAAGCTCGCGTGCGACGGTCATGTGGAGGCCGAGGGGTGGCATCGCTCACGCTCCCCCAGGCGTCGCGGCGACGGGTTCGGCTGCGCCGGCGCGGAGGCGTTCGACGAGCGCATCGAAGATCGGGCGGAGATCGCCGGCCGGGCGCTGGGTGTTGGCGATGACGCAGTTCGTGGACTCGAAGAAGCGTTCGAGCACGGTGAGCTTGTTGGCGCGGACGCTCGATCCGGTCTCGATGCCTTCGATGAGGATCTCGGCGTCGTCGGGGACGAAGCCTTCGGATGCGCCGGCGATCGGGATGACGCTGTAGCGGCCGAAGTGGCGCTCCCGGGCGAAGTGATCGGCGATGTTCGCGAACTCGCTGGCAAGGCGAATTGGGGCGTCGGAGCGGGAGCGCCAGTAGCGGAGCGCGCCTGGCAGATCGTCGGCGGGGACATCCTTGACGATCACGGCGAGGCTGTATTTCGAGCGGCCGAGATCGATGATCTCCTCGAGGGGGCTCGACGGGAACTGCACTTTGTGGTTGAAGAGCACGTCGCGGCCGGTGACGGCGAGATCAAATTGGCCGATCGCGACCTGCTGCGGCATGTCCTGCGGCCGGATGACTTTAATCTCGACGCGATCGAAATCAACGGCTGGGCGGCGGACGACAGGACTGTCGCCGTAGCCGCGGACGCGGAGGCCAGAGATGTCGAAGCCGGCCTTCGCGTGTACTTGCTGGTGGCCGTCTGGCAGCGCGAGCCGCAGCATCGTGCGCGGCGCGCGCGGTGGCGCTTCTCGCAGATCGAGCGATGGCGGCGGCGTCAGCGCGGGCGCGGCGTTTTGTGTGCCGGCGCGAAGGAGTTGCGTAAGCAACGGCGTCAGGTCTTTCGACGCGAGACTGCGGCGGTTGGCGATGAGCCACGTCGAGCTATCGAGGATGTTGGCGATCGGCCGCAGCCCGTGCGCTTCGACCTCGTCGCGCGACTCGGCGGCGATGATCGCCAGATCGGCGTCTTCAGGCGGATACGCTTCGGCGGCGCCGGCGACCGGGAAGACGCGATAGCGGCGGAGGCGCATGCGGCGGGCGAGCGTCTCGGCGATGTTCGCGTACTCGCTGACGATGCGGATCGATGGATCGACGGTATCGCCGGCGCTGGCGAGCCACAGTGAGTGGGCGCCGTAGCCGAGATGGCGCAGGCGCACGACATCGTGGTTCGGGAAACGCTGCGCGAGTTCTTCGATCCACGTGTAGCTGCAGATGCCGAGATCGTAGTTGCCCAGCGCCACCTGCACGGGAATGTCGCGCTCGCGGAAGACGCGGGCGATCGCCGCGCCTTCGAGCATGGGGAAGCGCAGCGCGCGCGACCCGGCGGCGTAGTCCGGGATGCCGGCGCCGGCCGCGTCGAGCATGGCGGCCGTAGACGCGCGGAGATCGCCGGTGGGCAGCGCGAGTCGGATCACCGTGGCGACTCCAGCGCGGCGATGACGGCTTCGATCGTATCGAAGTCGCGGGCGCCGTCGGGCGACGTAAGCGTGAAACGCGGCGACTCAGCGCAAGACAAACGGTGCGTCGGCAGCGAGTGCATGCCTTCGACCGCTTCGACGTGCAGTCCGGCGGCGCGCATGGCATCGGCGGCAGCGTATCCGGCGGCGACGAGCGACGGATCGTCGGACGCAGGTTGCACGATGACGCGCGATTCTTCGCCGACGCGACGGGGCGGCGCGATGAGGTCGAGCAGCGGCGTCATGTAGAGCGCGAACCCTGATGCGGGGACGGAGCGGCCGCCGACAAGGCCGACGAGGTCGTCGTAGCGACCGCCAGCGGCGACACGCTGGCCGCGCGTCTCGATGCGCATGACGAGGCCGGAGTAGTACTCGAAGCTGCGCGCGAGGACTGCGGCGATGCTCGGCGTGACGTCGCGCGCTTCGAGCGCGGCGACGACGAAGGCGAGATCATCGAGCGCCGGCGCGAGCGACGGGATCGCGGAGGCGAGCGTGTCGCGGATGTTGGCGACGTAGCCGCTGCCGCCGCCCTCGATCTCGAAGAGCATGCGCAGCGGGCCGTTGAGCTGCGGCAGGCGCGATTCGATCTCGTCGACTACGGTCATGTCGCCGTCGAGCAGTCGGTCGTAGGCGGAGGACTGCTCGTCGGGCGCGAGCCCAGCGGCGGCGAGGACGGCGCGAACGATGCCGGCGTGTGAGAGTCTGACGGTGACGTCGGGCAGCGCGAGCGGCCGCAGCGTTTCGAGCGCCAGGAGCACGAGGTCGACATCGCCGCGCGCTCCGGTCTCGCCGATCAGCTCGACGCCGCACTGCCACTCCTCACGCGAGGACGCGTCGTCGGTGAAGCGGAAGATGTTCTGGCTGTAAAAGAGCTTGGCGATGCGGCCGCCATCGAGTCGCTCGGCGTAGAGGCGCGCCGCCGGGATGGTGGAATCGGGGCGGAGGACGACGCGCTCGCCGCTCCAACCGTCCCAATCGAGGAAGGAGTAGACGCGATCGAGGGTCTGCGGCGAGAGGGTGCCCGCAGCCGTGAAGAGGTGCAGCGGCTCGATGACGGGGGTGCGAATCTCGCGATAGCCCCATTCGCGGCAGGTCGTCGCAAACGCGTCCTCGACGGCGCGCAGGCGATCCATCTCGTCGGGCAAAAGGTCTTTCATGCCGCGAGAGTGTTCGGTGGAGGTGGTGGCGTCGGCCATAAATCCCTCAAACGTAAGAGTCCCCGCCCGATTGGGGGCAGGGACGCCGTCATTCTATCGCGGAGGAGCGAGACGTGGGAAGCGGGCGCCTGGCCGCGCGCCCGGAGGTGAACACCCAGGACATGACAACGCCGAGCGCGAACGGATTGAGGCCTGCAGCCGACGGCGTTCACCTATACTCACGCGAAGCTTCTCTGAATGAGGCGGCAAAATGAGGCGCCAGCTAAGTTCTGGTCGGGTTCAGCCGACGGTGCTCGCGACCGTACCGATTCGCCGTATCGGCGCGCTCGCCACGTTCATTTGCATGCTGGCGCTCTTATCGTGTTCGGGCGGCGCAGGTAACCGCGCGCTGGCGGCGCCCAAACTCGATTGGGTGAACTGCGGAGCCGGACGAGAGTGCGCCACGCTCATCGCGCCGTTGGACTATGCGCACGCCGATCAAGGCGCCACCGTAAGGATAGCCGTACTTCGTGTCGCGGCTACCAAGCCGGCGGAGCGCATCGGATCGCTGATCATTAACCCGGGTGGACCTGGCGGCTCGGGGGTGGACTTCGCCCGTCGCGCTGACGCCGTGTTCAGTGATGACGTGCGGGCGCATTTCGACATCGTCGGTTTCGATCCGCGTGGCGTCGGCGAGAGTTTCCCACCGATCGTTTGCGACTCGGCTGCCCCCGCGCCCACTTCGATCATCTCCACACCGGACCATCGAACGACGATTCAGCGGCGGTCAGACGCTGCGTCGACCTATGCCGACTCGTGCGAGCACGGTACTGGCGCCGAACTAGCGTTCGTCGACACGGCAACGGCGGCGCGAGATATCGAACGCCTTCGACTTGCGCTGGATCAGCCGCGCATCTCCTACTTCGGCTATTCCTATGGCACGCTGCTCGGCGCGACCTATGCCGACCTGTATCCGCAGCATGTACGCGCGTTCGTGCTGGATGGCGCTGAAGATCCCACGCTCACGTACGAGCAGAAATACAAGGCGAGGAGTGATGCGCTTGAGCAAGAGTTGCAGGCGTATCTCGCCGATTGCGCAACCCGCATCGGTTGCTCGTTCTACTCGAAGGGGTTCCCGGCGCAGGAATTCGACCGATTGTTGAGGAACCTCGATGTAGATCCCCTGTCGCTCGCGGCGAATGACGGACGACAACACGAAATTGGCCCAGCGGCCGTGCTGGCGGCCGTCGAGAATGCGCTCGGAACCTCGAACTCGTGGCCGATGCTCTCGCAGGCGCTCGCGGACGCGGACGTCCGTCACGACGCGACGGCCCTCGCCGCTCTTGCGGGTTCTTCACCCGGACCAAGTTCCTTGAACGCGGTCAACGCGAACCGCGCGATCGTTTGTCTCGATGAATCGGTGCCGCAAGACGACGCCGAATATCAGCGACTTGCCGACCTCTGGGGCCGCGAGGACAAGCACTTCGGCGCCCGATGGGCGTATGTTGGCTATCAATGCTCACACTGGCCTGTGCCGCCGAAGGCTACGCCGGAAGCGCTGCATGCCGTCGGATCGTCGCCGATCCTCGTCGTCGGAACCAAAGGCGATCCCGTGACGCCGCACGCGTGGGCGGTGTCGCTCGCACACCAATTGGAGTCCGGCCGGCTGCTGACGTGGACGGGCCACGGCCATACCGCGTACGGCAAGAAGAGCACCTGTGTCGACGCCGCGGTCGATCGGTACTTGATCGAGGCTGACGCGCCGGAGTCCGCGAACTGCGATTAATGCGCCGGCGCTACGACGGGCGACGCTATCAGCGGGCCGCAACGGCGCGCTTGGGAATGAGGGCTACGTAATCGAGATCGAGAACCACGTTGGGGGAGTAACGGTCGCGGCCGTCGTCGCCGGGGACGTACAGGGAGATGTCTTCGCGCGAGGGGTCGGTGTTCTTGACGGCGACGAGGCGGAGGCGGAGGGCGCCGATATCTTCCCGCCCGATATCGATGCGATCGAGGACGTCAGTCCGGGCGAAGATCGTGTCGCCGGCGAACGTCGGGTTGGTGTGCGATCCGGCGTTCCATGCCGCCATGCCGAGCACGTTCTCGAGGCCATCGAACGAGAGCGCGTGCGCGACGGAGATGACGTGACCGCCGTAGACGATGCGGCGACCCTTTCGCGATGCGGCCTGCTGATGCTGGTTGAAGTGGACGCGGGCGGTGTTCTGGTAAAGCCGGGTCGCGAGCTGATGCTCCGCCTCTTCGATCGTCATGCCCTGAGGGTGCGTGATGTGCTCGCCCGCGGCGTAGTCCTCCCAGAACCGGTCGCCGCCAGTCGCTGATCGATCGAACGACGTGATCGGCGCCATGGTGATCTCGTCGAGCGAGGCGAGCGCCGGCATCTCGGGCGCATCGTCGGCGTTCGTCGGGACGGACGGCTCGCGCTTGTTGACCATCACCCAACGGAAGAACTGAAGAACGCGCTCGTCACGCTGGTTGAAGCCGACCGTGCGTACCCAGACGACGCCGGTATCGCCCTGCGATGTCTCGCGCCAACCGAGGATCTCAGTTTCGGCGCGGAGCGTGTCGCCGGTGAAGACGGGGCGAAGGAATCGGAGGTCGGCGTAGCCGAGGTTACCGGGCGAGTTGAGCGAGATCTCGCCGACGGTGCGGCCAAAGATGATGTGGAAGACGAGCAGGTCGTGGACGGGGGCGCGCTCGAAGCCAAGGGCACGGGCGAATTCGACCGAGCAGTTCCTGGGGTTGCGGTCGCCGTAGAAGGCGATGTAGAGGGCGACATCGCCATCCGTGATCGTGCGCGGCACGGGGTGGCGCATCATCGCGCCGGGTTTGAGGTCTTCAAAAAAGTTGCCGCCGAGTTTCACGGGCACTGTATACCGTTCGGCGGGGTGTGATGCCACGGTATCCGCGTCGGATGCAGGCGGCTTTCCGATCATCGCCGATTCGTAGCTGTTGGATCGTCCTGGGATGGACAGGTCTGAAGACCTGTCCGTACGGAGCGTGCGCGGCGTTCGTGCCTTGCAGCCAGTAGCGCTCCTGAGGCGTGGTACGATCGGGAGTGACTTCGGACGCGATTGGACTCTATCTTCACATTCCCTTCTGCACAGCGAAGTGCGGATATTGTGACTTCAACTCGTACGCCAACCACGAGCACATGATCCCGTCGTATGCGGAGACGCTACTCAAGGAGGCGTCTCTTTGGCGAGAGGCGGCGGACGGGCGGCCGGTGGAGACGGTCTTCTTCGGCGGCGGGACGCCGAGCCTCAACCCGGTTGACGAGATGCAAAAGATCGTCGAGGGCATGCGGGCGACGTTCGATGTTGCGCCGGATGCGGAGATCGCGCTCGAGGCGAACCCCGGAAGCCTGTCGGTCGAGTATTTGCGCGGGTTGCGAGAGATCGGCTTCAACCGTCTGTCAATCGGAGTGCAGTCGTTCGACGATGAGGAACTGGTGGCGCTCGACCGCATTCACACGGGCACCGAAGCGCGGGAAGCGTATGCGTCAGCGCGCGCTGCCGGCTTCGAGAACGTGAACCTCGACTTCATCTACGGACTGCCGGCGCAGCCGCTGTCGGCCTGGCAGCGGACACTCGAAGAAGCTCTAGCGCTGGCGCCGGAGCATCTCTCGCTGTACGCGCTGACAATCGAAGACGGTACGCCGCTGGCGCGCGATGTTGCGCGCGGCCGCGTGACGGCGCCGGATCCGGATATGCAGGCGGAGCACTACGAGTGGACGGAGGAGCGCCTGGCGCGCGCGGGCTACCAGCAGTACGAGATCTCGAACTGGGCGCGGCCGGGCCGGCGCTGCCTGCACAATCTCGTCTACTGGGAGAATCGCGAGTACCTGGGGTTGGGGGCTGGCGCGCATTCGTTTCTCAACGGCGTGCGTTTCTCGACGGTGCTGCTGCCGAACCGCTACGCCGAACTCGTCGACGAATCCGTCGCCGCCGCCGACGGGACGATGCGCCAGGTCGCGGGCGCCGAGACGATCACGCGCGAGCTCTCGATGGCCGACACGATGATCCTCGGGCTGCGGCTGGTCGACGGCATCGATGTGCGGGCGTTCGCGCGACGGCACGGCGACGACGTCGACGGTGTGTACGGCGATGTGATCGCGGAGTTCGTTGGCTACGGGCTGCTCGAGCGGACGCCGACGCATCTACGGCTGACGCCGCGCGGGCGGCTGCTGAGCAACGAGCTGTTTCAGCGGCTGCTGCCGCAGCCGGTGAAGTGAGTTCTAACGATTGGGCGCACCGGTCGCGCTCCTCACCTCCGGCCCCTTTCCGACGACGGCTCTTCGATGGCCCGTCTCGTTTGTCGGCGAAGTGTCCACCGAAGCAACTAACATGTGTGCCGTTTCGGGGACGGACGGAGCTGAAGCTTCGTCCCTACGATCATCGTTCCACGATTTGACTCCGAACGTGGCCGGGGCACTGGATCTCAAACACGAGCGTCGGTCAAACGGACTTCGGTGCGGACGGAGCCGAAAGGTGCGTCTCTGCGTTCTCGTTGTCGGTTTAGTATCCCAGCGTGCTCATTGGCTCTCGCCGATCATTTCCTTATCGTTACGCAGCGGACGCGGCGACGCCGCTCAGAAAGGCGAGCAGAGATGAACATCGATGACATCAAGCTGGTGGGGATGATGGGCGGCGGCGTGATGGGCGGCGGGATTGCGCAGACGTTTGTCGCGCACGGCTTCACGACGGTCGTGCGCGATCTCAACGACGATCTGATCGAGAAGACGCGCGAATCGATGATCGACGGGCGCTTCGGGCTGAAGGGCGCGGTCGAGCGCGGGAAGATGTCGCAGGCGGACTTCGATGCGACGGTCGCGCGACTGTCGTTCACGAAGGACGTCGGCGACTTTCGCGATTGTGATCTCGTGATCGAGGCGGTGCCGGAAAACCTCGATCTGAAGAAGAGCGTGTTTCGCGAGCTCGATGGCATCGTCAAGAAGGAAGCGATCTTCGCGACGAACACGTCGGGGTTTTCGATCGCCGACATCGCCAAAGCCGTCTCGCGGCGCGATCGGTTCATCGGCTTCCACTGGTTCAGTCCGGCGTTCATCATGAAGCCGATCGAGATCGTCTACGCGCCGGAGACGTCGCAAGAGACGATCGACACGATGCGGGCGATCACGGAGCGGCTGGAGAAGGCGCCGATCATGGTGAAGGATGCACCCGGCAAGTACGGGTTCGTCGCCAACCGCATCTACTTCGCGATGGTCGCCGAGGCGCGCAAGGTGCTCGAAGAAGGCATCGCCAGCGCCGATGACATCGATACGGCGATGAAGCTCGGCTACAACTGGCCGATCGGGCCGCTCGGCATGACGAAGGGCGCGCGGTCCGGGTGGCAGTAGCTTCCGCGAGAACTAAGAACTAAGAACCGCTTCGGTGCTGATCGACCTCCACTGTCATACGAAGGTGTATTCGCCTTGCAGTGCGCTGACGCCGGAGGCGCTTGTGCGGGCTGCGCTCGCGCGTGGGCTGCATGGCGTGTGTATCACGGAGCACGACGCGCTCTGGCCGCTTGATGCGATCGAGCGGCTGGCGGACGAGATAAAGTTCGTCGTGCTACGGGGCATGGAGGTGACGACGGAGGTGGGGCATGTGTTGGTATTCGGGGCATCGCGCCACGATCCGGCCATGGCGACTCTCGGCGAGCTACAGCGCATCGTCCGTGAAGAAGCCGCGTTGATGTTCCTTGCGCATCCAAGCCGCCGCTACGGATCGCTGCCGCCAGCGGATCTGGCGTCGGTGTTCGATTCGGTCGAGGTGCAGAACGGCACCGAGGGCCTGCTTCAGAACGACAACGCCGCCGGGTTGGCGCGCGGGATGCAGCTGCCGGGAATCGGCGGCAGCGATTGCCACTCGGTGCGCGAGGTCGGCGTTTGCGCGACCGAGTTCGATGCGGACGTGCGCGACGAGGCGTCGTTTATCGCAGCGCTGCGTTCGGGGGCGTATCGCGCGCGGCGTGTGTGACTTGGCGCGGCTCGCTATCTCGAGCCCGGCTGGGATCGGGCGTCGTAGCCACGCGCGCGGGAAGCGTCGCCGTTGATGTCGACTGTTTGTTGCCGTCGTCGAGCATGTCGGTCGATGCGCGGCGAGCGATGTCGGCGATGCGGTCGACGAAGAGCTGGCCGAAGGCGGCGCAGAGACAGGCGAAGGCAAACAACTGCACGGTCTCTTCGACGTTGGCTTCGATGCCGTAGAACCAGCCGCTGTCGTCGCTCGCGCCGAACCAGTGGATCGCCGGGAACGTCGCCGCCTCGAGCGCGAGCTTGCCGCCGCCGGCGATGATGACGCCGAGCGCAAACAGTTGCGTGCGAGGGCTCGTCTCCCACACGGAGACCACGAGGACGATCACCGTGGCCAGAATGATCGGCGCCCACGCGATCTCCCAGGCAATGCGGCCGCCCTGGTCGGGCAGCGACAGCAGATCCTGCAACTTCGCGCCGACGCGTTCGTGCAAACTGATCGTCTTGTCGAGCGAGAAGAATGCCATCCCGAAGCTCAGCAGCAGCCACTGCAGTCGATGCCGCCAGTCGGCGTGCGTCAGCGCGACGCCGAACGCGAAGACGGCGGCGGCGACAAGGACAGCCGCATGGAACCACGTCTCCGGGTTGTTGTGGCCATCGATGTCGAGGGTGGCGATCGTGTGCGGCCCGAGCCAGCGCTGGTACACGTCGCCCAGCACCAGAAGCGCGCCGGCCAGCATGGCGACGGCGAGGACGAGCACATCGAACTGAGGCAGCCCGGCGGCGGCGGCGTTCGGGGCGCCAGCAGCCGAGATCCGCCGCCACACGCGCATCGGCTCATCAACCATGCAAATCACAACGCCTAGAAGCGCCCGATCTGTCAATCGTGCCCGCGCACGGCCACATTTTAGTCGCTAAATGTACATCGTCGCGCAGGGGCGTGGTACCGTCGCGCGTGAAACGATGCAGAGCGACCACGACGGCTGCTCTTACTGCTTGTAGCCCTCGACGGTCTTCGCATCGCGCAGTTGCGCGGAGTCGGGATCTTCGCCGGCGTCGCGGCGGGCGCGGCGCTGGCGAAGCAGATCCCAGCACTCGTCGAGGCTGATCTCGACCGACCGCAGTCGCTGGTGCTTCGGATCGCTCGCTTCCGCTTGCGCGGTGTGGGCGAGGAGATCGTGCTCCTCCTCGACGAGCGTTTGAATCTGCTTCAGGATGTCCTTATCGTCCACGTTTGCACTCCTGGCGCTGACGGCGTGGTGCGTCGGGCACCCACGTTTGGAGTCAGCATGCCAGATACGGCTGTCGGTGGGGCATCAGCGGTGAACGCTCGAGGCAAAATAATGTTGCAGCGATCTGTAACGAATCAGCATATTCCGCGTTTGGACTTGACGAGCGCACCAGAAGGATCCGGTGAATTGCTGCCAGGAGGGCGATGAACACGTCCAGAGGTAGCGAACAGGCAAACTCGCCGAGAGGCGGGGACGCAAAGCCACGGATCCGCACTCAGCGCGGACAGCCGGGCTGCCGAACACCGTGAACCCCGCCCGGTTCCCCGTGTCTCGATCGCGTTTACATGCCGCCTGTCGTCCTCCGGACAGGCGGCATGTTCGTGTAGACGCGAGGGGGATAGCTTGATTCGCACCCGCAGTCAGAGCCGGCAAGAGATGATCATGCGGCACATGCCGCTCGTCGCCTTCGTCGTCAGTCGCATGTCGACGGACAATCAGAAGACGCTGGGACTCGATCGGGAGGACGCGCTCGCCTACGGCATCGAAGGGCTGATCCAGTCCGTCGATGCGTTCGACGAGACGCGCGGCACGAGCTTCGCCAGCTTCGCCGTGCGGCGCATCCGCGGCTCGATCCTGGATGCGATTCGCAAGATGGATCCGCTGCCTCGGTCGCTGCGCAAGAGCGCGCGGGAGGTCGAGCAAGTCTCGCAGGAGCTGTCGGCGACGCTGGGCCGCTGGCCGTCGCCGAAGGAGATCGCGTTTCGGATGGGGGTGACGATCGACCAGTTGGGTGACATCCAGCGGCACGCCGCCTCGAAATTCATCTCGCTCGAACACGCGCTGCAGGATCGCGGCGGCGATTCGGCGCCGTCGTTCGACCCGGTCGACGAGGACGAGACCGGGGACCCGGCGAAAGCCGCCGACCACAACGCGTCGCTTGCCCTGCTCGATGACGCGATCCACGTCTTGAATGCTCGTGATCGAGCTATCATCCGGCTCCGCTACGCCGAGGCGAAGCCGTTCCACGAGATCGGCCAGATGATGGGCCTGTCGGAATCGCGGGTCTGCCAGCTTCACAAACGCATCCTTTCACTCCTCCGAAGACAGATCAACGCCCAGCTGGAGGAAGCGGCGTAGGGTGCGGGCGTGTCTGGATTCCGCCGATACTAACCTGAACCTGAATGGTCCGGGGAGCGCGGCCTGCCGCGACGGGGATCCATGCTAAACGAGCCGATCGACGCGCCCGCGCCCGCCGGCAATCTGACTTCCGCGCCGGACGCTCCCGCCTACCCAAACGTCGTGCCGCTGCGGCCGGATGAACCTGCCGACGGAGACTATCGCGAGCGGCTGCCCCGGCCGGCGGTGGCCTACGTGCTGTCGGTGTTTGCGATCGGTCTTGTGTGCGTCGCCTACTTCGCCCACCAGCTCGATACGAGCGACGTCGCTGGCCTTGCCGTCGTCGGGATGCTGGCGATCGCTTTCGGTCGCATGGGTGTGCCGATCTACGGCGATACGTCGGTATCCGTGGGTATGGTCGGCGACTTCGCGATCGCGTTCCTGTTCGGGCCGGCGGGCGCGGCCATCGTCAGCCCCTTCGCCGCACTCTCGACGGGCGGCGGCGCATGGTACAAGCGACTCTTCAACGTCGGCTCCGTCGTGATCATCAACGTCGCGATGGCGCTCATGGTGCGCGAGCTCGTGCACATCGTCGGGCCGGGCCTGCCGGCAAACGCGTGGCTGATCCCGATCGCGCTCGGGGCCGTCGTCGTGTACTACCTGATGAACATCGCACTTGTGACGGTGGCGGTGAGCCTGTCGACGAAGACGTCGCTGCTGGTCGTGTGGCGCGAAAAGTTCGAGTGGCTGCTGCCGCACTACGCCGTGTTCGGAATGCTCGGGCTGGCGCTCGCCGTCGCGTATGACGGCATCGGCTACTTCGGGCTACTGGCGTTCGTGGCGCCGCCTCTGATGATGCGCTTCTCTATCAAGCAGTACGTCGAGAAGACGGCGCAGAACGTCG
>JBBQVO010000030.1:0-24682 GCA_038211505.1 Dehalococcoidia bacterium
GTGCCGCTCGACGTCGACCTGAAGATGGAAGTGCGTGGCCGCGATCAGATCAGCGGCATGCCGAAAACGCTGATCGTCTCATCGAGCGATGTCACGGCGGCGATCCAGGACGCGTTGGCGACGATCGTCTCCGTCGTCCGCAGCGTGCTCGAGCGCACACCGCCGGAACTCGCCTCCGACGTCATCGATCGCGGCATCGTGTTGACGGGCGGCGGCGCAAAGCTGCGGCATCTCGATGTGCTGCTGGCGCAGGAAACCGGCATCCCCGTGCACGTCGCCGAGAACCCGCTCGACTGCGTAGCGATCGGCGCCGGCGTCGCCCTCGAATTCCTCGACGTGATCAAACGCAGCCTCCCCACCGAAGAAGAGACGCTCGTCGCGAGCTACTGAGGTTGGGCGGTTCGTCGGTTGTCGGGTGACAGCCATGCTCGCGGTCGGGCGCGGCTTCAATTGTCATTCTGAGTAGTTATCAGAAAACCACCGAGGGCCTGACGTAGGGGCGGCCCGATGTGGCCGCCTGCAGCGGCTGGCGATGCGGCTGCTAGATCGACGCGCTCTCCCCTACCTGTCATTCTGAGCGCAGCGAAGAATCTCTCCGGTGAAGCATTCAATGCAGTCCCGGATGGCATCGACCACGGACCACCCTCGGAGGCGCATGCGGAGAGATTCTTCGCTGCGCTCAGAATGACAGTGGTTGCCCAGCTGCCGACAGCGTCTTGAACCTCCGGTACCACAGAAATCACTCGCGCTGCGTCCGAGCGGCGGCCATCGATGGGGATACCACCGACGTCTACGACCAACCCCTAACGACCAACCCCTAACGACTCGATGATCGGATCCATCCCCCGCATCAGCTCCAACGCCCGCTCGGCGGCGGTTGCGGCGAGCTCCGGCGTCAGCGATGGCGCGGCGAACGAACGATGGAGCCGCGTCCATAACGACGTCCATTCCTCGAGCTCAAACTCCGGGCCGATGGCGGCGACGATCTCGGGCGCGCGCTCGGCGAGCATCGCCGCGGCGGCATAGTTGCGATCGCGATCGGCGCCTTCGAAATGCAGCCCGATCTCCAGCCGCGCCGTCTTGCGCTGCACCCAGATCTCGTAGTGAATCGTCGCGTCGGCGCCACGCCAATACTGCACGTATCCAAACCGCTGCCGCATCTGCATGCCGTCGAGATCAGCGCCCAGCTCCGCCGCCACGCCCTCATGCACCAGCGCAAGAAAGTCGCGGATGCGCAACGACGGCTCGGCAGCAGTGCGGCGTCTGGCCATGCGGAAGCATACCGTCGCCGGCGCCGCGCGGGCCGATAACCGTCGCGCGACGCCTTGCAGTGGCCGACAAAGAATGACGATCATTCAACGATGACTGATCTTGATCAGGAGCGGCGGCGGCTACGGGACGCGCGCGCGAACGGCGTCGCGTGGCGGCGCTGGGGGCCGTATCTCTCCGAGCGGCAGTGGGGGACGGTGCGCGAGGATTACTCGCCGTACGGATCGGCGTGGGAGTACGTGTCGCACGATCAGGCGCGGTCGCAGGCGTATCGCTGGGGCGAGGACGGGCTGCTCGGCATCAGCGACGATCAGGCGCAGCTGTGCTTCGCGCTCGCGCTCTGGAACGAAGCCGATCCGATCATCAAGGAGCGGCTGTTCGGCCTGACGGGCAACGAAGGCAATCACGGCGAGGACGTGAAGGAGTGCTACTACTACCTTGATAGCACGCCGACGCACTCCTACATGAAGGCCCTGTACAAGTATCCGCAGCGCGCGTTTCCCTACGAGCAGCTCATCGCCGAGAACAAGCGGCGCGATCGCTCGCAGCCGGAGTACGAGCTGATCGACACCGGCATCTTCGATGACGACCGCTACTTCGACGTCGTCGTTGAATACGCGAAGGCGTCGCCCGACGACATCGTGATCGCGATCAGCGCGACGAATCGAGGGCCGGAGGCGGCCGCGCTGAGGCTGTTGCCGACGCTGTGGTTCCGTAACACGTGGTCGTGCGGGCGGTCAGAGACGCGGCCGTCGATGATGGAGGTGCAGCGTTCGGACGGCGGGCGTCTCGTCGAAGCCGTGCATCCCGCCGTCGGCCGATGGTGGCTGGCGTGCGATGGCGCGCCCGAGCTGATGTTCACCAACAACGAGACGAACGCGCGGCGCATCTGGAACGCGCCGAACGCCTCGCCGTTCGTGAAGGACAGCATCAACGACGCGATCGTGCGCGGCGCGACGGGCGTCCTCAACCCGGACGACTCCGGTACGAAGATGGCGGCGCACTATCGAGCGACGATCGCGCCGGGCGCGACGGAGCGTGTGTTGCTGCGGCTGTCGGCGTCGCGGCGCGATGCGCCGTTCGCGGACGCCGAGCAAATCATCGAGCAGCGGCGCACCGAGGCGGACACGTTCTACGCATCGCTGTCGCCGCCGAAATCGACGGACGACGCGCGGCTCGTGAAGCGGCAAGCGTTCGCCGGGCTGCTCTGGTCGAAGCAGTACTACGCCTACGACGTGGAACGCTGGCTCGACGGCGATCCGGCGTGTGCGCCGCCGCCTGCTTCACGCGCGAGCGGCCGCAACGCCGCCTGGCGGCATCTCAACAACTCCGACGTGATCTCGATGCCCGACGCCTGGGAGTATCCGTGGTACGCGGCGTGGGATCTGGCGTTCCACTGCATTCCGTTGGCGGAGATCGATCCCGACTTCGCGAAGGAGCAGCTGATCTTGTTGCTGCGCGA
The DNA here is from genome assembly GCA_038211505.1 of Dehalococcoidia bacterium. Taxonomy (GTDB): domain Bacteria; phylum Chloroflexota; class Dehalococcoidia; order DSTF01; family JACRBR01; genus JBBQVO01. Next base: position 2,732 of record JBBQVO010000030.1, read on the forward strand.
GTGGTACATGCACCCCAACGGCCAGCTGCCGGCGTACGAGTGGGCGTTCGGCGACGTCAATCCGCCCGTGCACGCGTGGGCCGCGTGGCGCGTCTACGCCATCGACAAGCGCGTGACGGGGCGGGCCGATCGAGACTTTCTCGAGCGTGTGTTCCACAAGCTGCTGCTCAATTTCACGTGGTGGGTGAATCGCAAGGACTCCGAGGGCAACAACGTCTTCCAGGGCGGCTTTCTTGGCCTCGACAACATCGGCGTCTTCGATCGCAGCGCGCCGCTGCCGACGGGCGGCCATCTCGAACAGTCCGACGGCACGGCGTGGATGGGCATGTACTGCCTGAACATGCTGGCGATCGCGCTCGAGCTGGCGCGCGAGAATCACGTCTACGAGGATGTCGCGACGAAGTTCTTCGAGCACTTTCTGTACATCGCCGGCGCGATGAACAACATTGGCGGCAAGGGCATTTCGCTGTGGGACGACGAAGATGAGTTCTTCTACGACGTGCTACATCTCGACGATAACACCGACAAGCCGCTGAGGGTGCGCTCGCTCGTCGGCCTGATCCCGCTGCTCGCCGTCGAGACGATCGAGCCGGCGCTGCTCGACGAACTGCCGAATTTTCGCGAGCGGCTGGAGTGGTTTCTCGACAACCGTCCCGACCTAGCAGGGCTGATCTCGCGCTGGCACGAGCCGGGCGCAGGCGATCGGCGGCTGCTGACGCTCGTGCGCGGCCATCGCATGAAGCGGCTGTTGAAGCGCATGCTCGATCCCGAAGAATTCCTCTCGCCCGGCGGCGTCCGATCGGTGAGCCGCTATCACCTCGAGCATCCGTACATGCTCGATGTCGACGGCATGACGCACGAGGTGCGCTACGAACCGGCGGAGTCGACGACGGGGCTCTTCGGCGGCAACTCCAACTGGCGCGGCCCGGTCTGGTTCCCGATCAACTTCCTGCTCGTCGAGTCGCTGCGCAAGTATCACCGCTACTACGGCGACGACTTCCTCGTCGAGTGCCCGACGGGATCGGGCCAGAAGCAAACGCTGTCGCGGATCGCGGATGATCTCTCGTCGCGGCTGCGCCACATCTTCCTGCGCGGCGACGACGGCCGCCGCCCCGTCTTCGGGGCCAGCGAGCGTTACCAGCACGACGAGCACTGGCGCGATCACATCCTCTTCTACGAGTACTTCAACGGCGACACCAGCGCCGGCGTCGGCGCGAGCCACCAGACGGGGTGGACGGCGTTGGTCGCGAGCCTGTAGCTCAGAGGTCAGAGGTCGCGGGTCACAGGTGCGACGAATGCTGTCGTCTCGCGTGCGGCGGCGTACGCCGATATCATTGCGGCCGGAGGCAGCGTGGGCGTCGATCCGGCAGAATTTCGCACGATCATCGGGCACTTCGCGACGGGCGTCACCGTGATCACGACGGCCGCGGGCGACGAGCTGCACGGCATGACGGCGAACGCCGTCTCGTCGCTGTCGCTCGATCCGGTGATGATGCTGATCTGCGTCGACAAGACGACGTACACGCACGGCATGCTCGAAGCGGGCGGCGTCTTCACCGTGAACATCCTGGGTGAGCATCAGGAGGCGCTGTCGCGCGTCTTCGCAAAGAAGTCGGCGCCGGAACGCGGCAGCCTGCTCGGCCAGCCGTACCGCCTCGGCACGACGGGCGCGCCGATTCTCGACGATTGCCTCGCGTTCATGGAGTGCCGCGTCAAGAGCGTGCTCGATGGCGGCGATCACTCAATCTTTCTCGGCGAGGTCGTGAGCGAAGGCGTCGTTGAGGATGTGCGGCCGCTGCTGTTCTACCGCGGCGGCTATCACAACCTCGGCGACTGATCTCGTTTCGGTGAGGGTGAACCACAGAGAGACACAGAGGCACAAAGATTTGTGGAGTGGGTGTGATGAGGCAGCGTTGCAGAGATGCTTGTCGTCGGAGACCCGCGACGCGCCGTTGCGATCGCCGATGAAAAACGAACCTCGGAGGCGGAACCCGCACCTAACCCCCCACCCCTTCCCGGCGCGGGAAGGGGAGTTCGTCCTTCGTGCTCCTTCGTGGCCCTTCGTGGATCCCATCCGTTGACTCGCCGCATCGTCGCGATCGATGTGGTGCGCGGGTTCGCGATCTTGTGGGTGATCCTCTATCACCTGTGGACGGATCTGCGGTACCCGAACGTCTATCCGTCTCAGTCGGATGCGTTTCGGGCGGTGCCGCATCGGATCGCCGACGGGAACGTGTGGGGCGCGGCGACGGCCGTGAGCGATGCGTTTCTGCGCGTCGGCTATCTCGGCGTGCCGCTGTTCATGATGCTCAGCGGGCTCTCGCTGACGATCGTCGCGCTCGAGCGCGATACGTCGGTGCGGCAGACGCCGCGGTTCCTGGCGCGACGTCTGCGTCGCGTGATGCTGCCGTACTGGGCGGGCTTCGTGCTGACGATCGCGTTCGCGGCCGCGCTGGCGCTGGTGCAGTGGCAGCGCCACGGCGGTGCGACGTACCTGCACTATCTCCAGGCCGGCGACATCGACGTCGACGGCTCGCAGCTGATCGCCGGCGCCTTCCTCGTGCCGCGTATCTGGCGCGACGGCTGGCAGTTCGCGCCGGAGGGATCGCTCTGGTTCGTGCTGGTCGTCGTGCAGTACTACCTGTTGTTCCCGCTGCTGCTGCCGGCGCTGAAGCGCATCGGGCCGTCGGCGTTCGTCGCGGCGGCCCTCGCAGTCACGCTGACGTCGCTGGCGGGGATGATCGCCGTCAACGGCGATCTGCTGCACCACCGGAGCTGGATCGAGATGGGCGCCCCGTTTCGTATCTTCGAGTTCGCGACGGGCATGGCGGGCGGCTACGTGATGGTGCAGCGGCCGGAGGCACTGCGGCGTCTTGCCGCGATGCCAGTGGCGGCCGCATCGGTTGCGGTCGGCGCGGCGGTGTTCGTCGCCGGCTGCATGATCGATCTCGATTCAGGCATGCTCGCCGCCCTCCAGGAGCCATTCGTCGTGATCGGGCTGGCGCTCGTCTTCGCGCCGATCGTCGTGCGGGCGCCGGGGCGGTTCGAGGCGACGGCACCAGCGCGCGCGTTAGCCTGGATCGGCGTCATCTCGTACACGGTGCTGATCGTCAACGAGCCGCTGCGGTCGGTCACGCACACGATGTCGGCGGAGCGCGCGCCAGATCTCGCCCTACTCGCCTGGGCGTTCGTGCTGATCCCGCTGACGCTGCTGCTGGCGCGGCCGCTGGCCGTCCTCCTGGGTGTCGTCGAGCGACAATCGCCGCCGCCCAAGGCGGACGACCTGCTCGGCCCGGCGAGCGCTGCCGAAGCCGCGGCTTTACATCCTTGAGCCATGTGACCGCACCCTGCATTGCCGAGCGTACGCGCCGATGCTACGATCGCCACGAATATCAGGCGCATCCCGCATGCCCTGCTATGCCGGGTGAGGGAGCTGGATGGCGGTAGCCGCGCCGCATATCACCATCGTGGAGCCGACTGACCGTCGGGCTCTGGTCGCCGCGCTCCGAAGCTGCGCGCGCCACATCCCGATCGTCCTCGTCCTCGGCCTCGTCATCGGCATCCACATCCCGACGATGTCCTACTACTTCTTCGGCGACGACTTTCTCGTGCTGGGCGATATCCACTCGCACAGCTTCTCGGCGTACATGCGCGATGTCATCTTCCTGCGCGATCTGACGCCGAACTGGCGGCCGCTGACGATGCTCGTCTACTGGGGCGAGTTCAAGGCGTTCGGCTTCAACGCGCTCCCCTGGCGCATCGTCAACCTGACGATGCACGTGACGACCGTGCTGCTGCTCTATTTGCTCGTGCTGTCGATGACGAAGCGCGTGTTTGTCGCCTCGCTGGCGGCACTGGTGTTCGGCGTATCGGCGTCAGCGGTGCACACCGTGACATACATCACGGCGTTCCCTCACGTCTTCAGCGAGCTGTTGCTCGTCTCGTCGATCTTCGCGCTGCACCGCTACGTCGAAAGCGATGAAGAACACGCGGGCTGGTACTGGACGTCGCTGGCGCTCTTCATCCTCGGATTTCTCGCGAACGAGGGCGGCGTCGTGATCGGCGGCGTGCTGCTCGTGTACTACGGCACGTACTCATTCGCCAAGCGACAGGACGTGCTCGACTTCGCCTTGAAGATGACGCCGTTCGCTCTCGCGGCGGCGTTGCTCGTCGGCGGGCTCAGCGGCTGCGGCTGCCAGGGCGTCGATGCTGGCTTCTATGGCGTCGGCTGGCACATCCCGCGCGAAACGTGGATCTACATGGCGCGGCTCGCCTATCCCGTGGGCGCGATCAAGCTCGAGCCGACGACGATCGAGTGGGTCTGGGGCTCGGTCGTGATCGGATTCGCGATCTTCTTCTTCGTGCGCGGCCCGAACATTGCCCGCTTCGCCGCCGTCGGCATGGTGTTAGCCGTCATGCCGTACGCGCCGGGCAAGATCTGGACCGCCACGCGCTACACCTACATGGCGACCCCGTTCTTCGCGATCCTCGTCGCGGTCGCGGCCGGTTTCGTGCACCACTACGCGTCGCGGCTGTACAAGCCGGCGGCGCACGTGCTTGCCGCGATGGCGCTCGTCGCCGTCGGCGGGCTCTATGCCTGGCAGACGATCCATCAGACGCAACCGTTCATGTCGCAGACCGATCGCTGGCGCATCCTGGCGGACGATCTGAAGACGAACTATCAGACGGTGCCGGAAGGGACGACGATCTACGTTATCGACGACGAGGGCGTCTGGTCGAATCCGTACTGGCAACCGACATGGATGACGTCGGTCGGCCACGCGCTCTACGGCAAGAACGTCAGCGTGCGCGCGCTGCCGTCCGGAGATCTCAAGCGGCTCGAGAAGACGCTCGACGGCGATCCCTATGTTGTACAGTTCGAGGACGGTCACCTGGTCGCTGTCTCACCGCAGACGGCGCAACTGAATCGATAGGGAACCGCGCTTGAATGCACAGATCCGTCGGCACCTCCCCGCCCTCGGTCTGATTCTCCTCCTCGGACTCGCGCTTCGACTCCTTTGGATCCTCTACGTCCATCCCGATCCGGCGCCGAGCCATCTCGACGACACGGTGTGGTACCGCGGCGCCGCGCACTTCATCGCGCGCGGCGAAGGCTACCTCAACCCCTACGTCGGAACGCCGACGGCAGGCTGGCCGCCCGGCTACCCGTACTTCCTCGGCGGCATCTTCCGCATCTTCGGCGAAGGCACGTGGCAAACGTACGGCGGCAACATCGCCGTCTCGCTGCTGACGATCCCCGTCGTTTACGCGATCGGCCTGCGGCTGTTCGACCGCCGGACGGCGCTCGTCGGCGCGGCGGCGATGGCGATCTGGCCCGGCCAGATCTACTTCACGTCGCTGACGCTGTCGGAGCCGCTCTTCACGCTGCTGTTCTCGCTCGCCGTGCTGCTGATCGTGCTCGTGCCGTCGGCGAACGCGGCATGGCGCGGCGTGCTCGTGCTGGCGCTCGGCCTCGTCATCGGCGCCGCCACGCTGACCCGCGGGCAGGCGCTCGTGCTGGCGCCGGTCGCGCTCGCCGCCTGGATGCTCGCCGGCATGCGATGGCGGCCGGCCGTCGCCTGGGCGCTGCTCGCGGTGTTCGTCGCCGGCGTCACGCTTGCGCCGTGGGTGGCGCGCAACCAGCGCGAGCTTGGCTCGCCGGTCTTGCTGGCGACGAATTTCGGCCCGAACCTCTGGATCGGCAATCACGCCGGCGCGACCGGCCGCATGGCGATCGCCGAGCGCGAGCCGCCGCAACCCGAACGCGGCAATCTCACGCAGGGCGAGTTCGAAGTTAAGGCCGACAAACTCGCGCTGCGCAAAGGTCTCGCCTACATGTTCACGCATCCGACGCGTGAAGTGAGGCTGGCAGCAACGAAGGTGCGGGCGATCTACGAGGCGGACTCGACGGCGCTTGACTGGAACTCCGGCTACCAACGCGGCTACTACTCGTCGGACGATGCCGAATCGTCGCTGCGCGGGCTGGCAAACGCCTTCTGGTTTGGTGCGCTGATCTTCGCCGCCGTCGGCGTCGTCGCGAGCCGTGGGCGGCTGCGCGATCTTCCGGGCGTGTTGCCGCTGCTGGTGCTGGGATGGACGGCGACGCACATCCTGTTCTTCGGCGATCCGCGCTTTCACTATCCGATCGTGTTCACGTTCGCGCTGCTCGGCTCGCGCGGGCTCGTGGTGCTGTTCGAGGCGGTGCGGCGGCCGCAGCCTAGCCTCGACGGATCGTACGCCACAGCGTGAGCATCGACACCGCCGCATCGACCCGCGTAGAAACGTCGTCGAGTGCCCGCGCCGCCGAGCAGCAGCGATCGTTCGGCGTGCCGCGGCTCGACATCATCCTGATGCTGCTGCTGTTCACGCTGGCGATCGTCCCGCGCGCGGCGTGGGTGGCGTATAACGATCGGCCGCCCCAGGGCCTCAACGATCCGACGCTCTACGCGCTCTTCGGCGACACGATCGCCGACGGCGACGGCTACGTGCGTCCGACGGGCGAGAAGTTCGCCTACTACCCTGTCGGGTTTCCGGCGACGGTCGCCGGCTTGAAGAAGGCCGGCGATATCTTTGGTTGGGGCCGCAGCACGTTCTCGATCAAGATGATGAACGGCATGTTCGGCGCCATCACCGTCGTGCTGCTGTACCTGATGGCGGCGCGCATCTTCGATCGGCGCACGGGCTTCGCGGCGGGCGCGCTGCTCGCACTCTTTCCGGGCCAGATCTTTTACACCGGCACCGTCCTGTCGGAGCCGCTGTTCACACTGATGTGGATCTCGGCGCTCACGGTGCTGCTGTGGAAGCCATGGACCCGCGACGGCATGCCCTGGTACCAGCTCTTCGGCGCTGGACTGTTCCTGAGCTACGCGACGATGACGCGCGGCATCACACTGGCGTTCCCCCTGCTGCTGCTCTGCGTGTGGATCTTCACGCTGCAGTCGAAGAAGCGCGCGCTGATGCAGGCGCTGATCGTCTGGGCGGGGATCGCCGTGCTGATCGTGCCGTGGTCGATCCGCAACACCGTGGCATTCGGGCAGGTCACGGGGCCGTCAACGAACGTCGGCGACGATCTCTGCATCGGCAACTACCTCGGCGCGCAGGGCGCGTTCACACTCCAAGGCAAGTGCTTCGCGAACGACGCTGGCAAATCGCCGCAGCAGGTCGAGCTCGATCGCAACAAGGAAGGCGTGCGCATCGCTGTGCACGACGTCGCGACGCACCCGCTGCGGATGCCAAAGCTGATCGCGCAGAAGGCGTACTGGCTGCTGTACAAGGACGACGACGGCATCTGGGCGGCCGAGTCGTACGGCAACGACTACTTCATCCCGAACTTCCGCCGCGAAGTGCTGACGTTCGCCGCGAACGCCGTCTACTACGCGACCGGGCTGCTCGTGCTTGCCGGCGGCCTCGCATTCGTGCTGGCGAAGGATGTGCGCCGGCTCGTCGTGATGCTGGCGTTCCTCTACGTGCTGGTGATCCCGCTCGTCTTCTTCGGCGACCCCCGCTTCCACTACCCGGCGATCCCGCTGGCGGCGTTCATCGCCGCGGCGACGATCGTGCGGCTGTGGGATGCGCGTCGCGATGCCGCAGCCGCCGCGTAACCGCCCGTAGCCGCCGCGTCGCCTTGCCTTTCACGCCGCCCCAAACTCCGAACCCAACAAGGGGCTGAAAATCATCTCACCTGTAGCGCGGGCGTTTCAGCCCGCGCCGGGTAGTCTCGTTCAGCAATGGGTTAAAAGCGTGCCTCAACAACTGAAATTCGTCTGAAAATTGTCGCCGGGCTATTGACAGGCTGCCGCTGGCGATGTACTTTACCGAAAGGTTAATAAACTAACAGGTGAACTACATGACCGCCGAGACGCTCAACGCTACGTTCTCCGCCCTTGCCGACCCGACCCGTCGGGCGATTCTGGCTCGGTTGGCGTCCGGCGAGACGTCGGTCACCGAGCTAGCGGAACCGTTCGCGATGAGCCTCCCGGCCGTGTCGAAGCATCTGAAGGTGCTGCAGCGCGCCGGGCTCATCGAGCGGGGGCGCGAGGCGCAGTGGCGGCCCTGCCGGCTGAAGGCAGCGCCGCTCAAGGACGTCGCCGACTGGGTGGCCGAGTACCGCGAGCACTGGGAGCAGCGATTCGACAGGCTCGAAGACTATCTTCGCGAACTGCAGAGCAATCAATCAGGGGAAGAAGGAAAGGATCTCGACAATGGCTGACACGAACACCGCACCAACAGTGACGACCGGCGAGCGCGATGTGACGCTATCACGCGTCTTCAACGCGCCGCGCGAGCTCGTCTTCAACGCGTTCGCGAGCTGCGACGCGATCAAGCAGTGGTGGGGGCCGCGGCTCTGGCCGACGGTCTCGTGCGACATGGACTTTCGCGTCGGCGGAGTCTGGACCTACTGCATGCGCGGGCCAGCGGGCGAGGACGCCTGCGGCAAGGCGACCTATCGCGAGATCAAGGCGCCGGAACGCATCGTCTACGACGACACGTTCACCGACAAGGACGGCGCCGTGCTGCCGGATATGCCGACGATGCGGATCATCGTCGAGTTCACCGAACGCGACGGCAAGACGTTGCTCTCGACGCGTGCCGAGTATTCGTCGGAAGCGGAACTGAAGACGGTGCTCGAGATGGGTATGGTCGCCGGCATGACGGAGACGTGGGAGCGCCTCGACGAGTACCTCGCCCGAGCGTAAGCGCGCAATGGGCACGAGCATTCGAGTTGCTTCTCGTGAGGAAGCAAACGGAGGAGAGACTGACATGGTGGCGAAACAGACCGACACGACATCGACCGCCGATCGCGAGATCGTGACCAAGCGCACGTTCGATGCGCCGCGCGAACTCGTCTTCAAGGCGTGGACCGATCCAGAGCATATCGGCGAGTGGTGGGGGCCGACGGGGTTCACGACGACGACGAGCGAGATGGACGTGCGGCCGGGCGGGACGTGGCGCTTCATCATGCACGGCCCGGACGGCGTCGACTATCCGAACCTGGTGACCTACATCGAAGTCGAGCCGCCGGAGCGACTGGTGTACACGCACGGCGACGACGATGGCGATATGTCGGTGCAGTTCGTCACGACGGTCACGCTCGTGGACCGTGGCGGCAAGACCGAGTTGACAATGCAGGCGCTGTTCGCGACGGCGGCCGAGCGGGATCGGGTCATCGCGGAGGTCGGCGCGATCGAAGGCGCGAACCAGACGCTGGGGCGGCTGGCGGAGTACCTGGCGCAGAAGTAACGACGATCAGGAATGCAGCAAGCAAACAGTAAGGAGAAGACGATGACGATCGCAATTCACCGCATCGCAACCGCACGCCGGACCGACACCGGCAACACAACTCAACGCCGATCGTGGCTGCCTATCGCGCTGTGGACGGCGCAGGCGCTGCTCGCGGCAATGTTCATCTTCGCCGGCGGCATCAAGCTCGTCATGCCGCTCGCCGATCTCTCCGATCAGTCGGGGCTGCCGGGCGCGTTCATGAAGTTCATCGGCGTCTGCGAAGTCTTCGGCGGCATCGCGATGATCGCGCCGGGGCTGTCGCGCATCCGCGTCGCTCTGACGCCGATCGCCGCCGTAGGGCTCGTGATCATCATGGTAGGCGCCGTCGTCGACACGATCGTGATCAACAGCGTCGTCGAAGCGATCTTCCCGCTCATCGTCGGCATCTCCGCGGCCTTCGTCGCGTACGGCCGCTGGCAGTTGGCGCCGATGCGCGAGTCGACGCCGTCGCGAACGGCGACAGATGTTGCGTCGCCGATCGCCAGTGCGTGACACACTGGCGCCATTAACTGCGATGGAACTCTAAGAACATCGTGGTCTCGCGATAACGTCCGAATCCAGCCGGAGGGCGACAATGTGAGTCCGTGGCGCGTCCTCAATAGCGCGAAGCAAGTGAGTCGAGACCACAGGAGGTCGAAGTGCCCGCATCCGTGCTTTACATGTCGATGTCACTCGACGGGTACACCGCCGGCCCGAACGACGACGTCGGCAACCCGGGCGGCGACGGCTTCATGCGCCTGCATGAGTGGTATGGGTTCGGTCCGGACGGGCCGGATACGTCCGACCTGGAGTCCGTCGAGAAATCGGGGTTCGGTCAGCACTTTCTCGACGAGGGCAAGGCCACCGGCGCGGTGCTGGTGGGGCGGCGCACGGCGGAGCAGGTTGATCACTGGCGAGGTGATCACCATGGCGTCCCGATCTTCGTGCCCAGCCACCATCCGCCCGGACCGTCCGTCGCGAACTATCCGCTGGTCACATATGTGCTCGATGGCATCGCCAGCGCGATGACGCAGGCGAAGGCCGCAGCCGGCGACCGCGACGTGATGGTGCATGGTGCGTACACCGCGCAGGGCGCGATCGAGGCCGGCGTGCTGGACGAGCTGCAGATTCACCAGATCCCGGTGCTGTTCGGCGGCGGCCGCAGGCTGTTCGATGTGTTGCCGTCGCGTGTCGAATTGGAGATCGTTCGCGTGATCGACACGCCGGAGGCCACGCACATCCGCTACCGCATCCGCCGCTGAGCCGGTCGACCGGTTCCGGTGGCGGGCCGCCGTTGATCTCAACGCTTCGACCGCGTTGCGAAACTGCATGAATTTGATCCTTCCGCGTTAACGTCCGGGCTCTGGCGGAGGGCTACAATGTCGATCCACCCTCGACGGCGGCGGTCATACGGCGGAACGTCGCCGATACGCTGCCCGACGAGGTGGGATCGCGGCAGGAGTGTCGAGCGGCGGATCGCTGGCTCGAGCGCACGCAGTAGACGAGAGAAGGAGTCACGTCATGGCAAGCCCGGTTACGCACTTCGAGATCATTGGCAAAGACGGCAAGAAGTCGCAGGACTTCTATGCCAAGCTGTTCGGTTGGAACGTCGATGCTGGCAACCCGATGAACTACGGCATGGTGTCGCCGCAGGACGGCAAGGGCATCGGTGGCGGCATCGCCGCGGCGCAGGACGGCAAGCCCGTCGTCACCGTCTATGTCGAGGTGGACGACCTCGATGCGACGCTGAAGAAGGTGGAGTCGATGGGCGGCAAGACCGTCATGCCGGCGATGGATGTGCCGGGCGGCCCGAAGATCGCGCAGTTCTCCGACCCCGACGGCAACATCATCGGCCTGACGAAGGCCGGCAGCATGTAGTGCGGACCGTTTGTCCACAGAGTGCACAGAGGAACACAGAAAGGGCCGAGCACTGACAGGGCCTTGAACTCATCACACCTGTAGCGCGGGCTTTCCAGCCCGCGCGGGTTAGCTTCGAAGTTGACCCGTTCAATGCAACCGCGGCAACCTCTGTCGACTCGTCAGCACCCGCTAGTTGGCCAGTCCGATCCGAAATACTGAGCAAGAGAAAGGCGGCCCGCGGGCCGCCCTTCTCGTTATCCCACGGGTGTTGCCGTGGGTGCGGCTACAATTGCGGTGATTCAGCGGCGTGCGGCGCGCGCCAGCGAGTTCGCAACGTTGAGGAGGACGGCTGATCGGCAGATTGCGATCGTACTTCGCGTCCGGTGATGGGCGGTGGTTGCTGGCGGTGTTTGCGCTCGCTTTCATAGTGCGGCTGCTTGCGGTCGCGTACGTGCATCCGAATCCGCGCGACGGCCGTTTCGATGACAGCGTCTGGTACGACACGACGGCGCGGCATCTTGCCGCCGGAGATGGCTACGTCTTCGATCCGACGGTGTGGGTGACCGCCGACGGCAGCCGCATCTTCCCCGGCGAGGAGACGCCGTCGGCCACGGCGCTCTGGCCGCCCGGCTACCCCGTCACGCTCGCCGTCATCTACAAGCTGACCGGCAACTCTCTGAACGCCGGCCGCCTCGCCAACATCGTCTTCGGCTCGCTGACAGTCGCGCTCGTCTTCCTCATCGCGCGCAAACTCTTCGATCGCACGGCGGCGATCTTCGCCGGCGGCGCGCTGGCGCTGCTGCCGAGCCACGTCATGTTCACGACGGTGCTGCTCTCGGAGACGTACTTCGGGTTCCTCGTCGCGCTGACAGTGGCGCTCTTCGTGTACTTCGTGCTCGATCGCGATCGCGCGCGGCCGCCGCTCGTGTTGCTGGTCGGGCTTGGCGCGCTGACCGTGTTCGCGGGATACGTGCGCGGCGAATTCTTGCTCTTCGGCCTCGTGCTCGGGCTGTTGACGCTGGTGCGTTGGAAGCGCGAGGCGATCCCGCTGCTGGCCGCCTTTGCGATCGGCGGAGCGCTCATCGTGACACCGTGGGTCGTGCGCAACCGCATCCAACTCGGGGAGACGATCGCCGGCACGACGGGCGCCGGCCGCGTCAGCTACCAGGGTCACAATCCAGAAACCGATGGCGGTCCGAGCCTCATCGCGTCCGGCCAGCTGGAAGCGACGTTCGCCGGACTGCCGCGTCAGCAGATCGAGCTGCAATCGAACCGCGAAGGCACGCGGCTCGCGCGCAAGTGGGCCCTCGCCCACAAGACGGAGGAGCTGAAGCTGATCCCGCAGCGCCTGTACCGGCTGTTCCGCAGCGACGAGGCGGGCGTCACATGGGTGCAGACCAACAAGCCGTGGCTCGGCGTCGAAGGCGCCGATCGCCTGATTCGGCTATCGAGCTTTACGTTCTTCGGATTGATCGCGATCGCGCTAGCGTCGGCGCCGATCTGGTTCCGCATGCGCGATCTGCGGATGTGGGCGGTGTTCGCCATCGCGCCGTTCTACATGCTGATGTTTGGCGTCCTATTCATCGGCGATCCGCGCTATCACTACACGATGTACATCCCGATCACGATCCTCGCGTCGAGCGGCCTCGCGGCGCTCTGGCGCATGACAGCCGAGCAGTGGCGCGCCGTCGCCGGCGAGCGATCATTCGGCGACGTGCTGCGCACGTACGGCACGCCGCGCGCATGAATCCGCTTGCGAGCCACTGGCTGCGGCTAGCGTTCTGGCTGTTCGTCGCCGCGCCCGTCGTCGCGTTTGCGGCGGCGTTCACCCAGAACGTCGGCTTCATGCTGGCGCTCGTCATCACGCTGTACATCTGGGCGATGGTATGCGTCATACTGGCGCTAATCGCGCTCGCCGGCCTGCTGGTGCGGCTGTTTGGTTGGGGGATCCGTGCGATTCGAAGGTAAAACGGTCGTCGTCACCGGCGCCGGAGGCTTCATCGGCAGCCACCTGGTCGAGTTTCTGCTCGCTCACGGTGCGCACGTGCGGGCGATGCTGCGCTACACGTCGCGCGGCCAGCGCGGCCATCTCGATCTGCTGCCGCAAGCGACGCTCGACCAGATCGCGATCACGATGGGCGACGTGCGCGACTTCGACGCCGTGCGCGCCGTCATGCTCGGCGCCGACGCCGTGTTCCACCTCGCGGCGCTGATCGGCATCCCGTACTCGTACGAACATCCGCAAGAAGTGATCGACACGAACATCGTCGGCACGTCGAACGTGCTGCTCGCGGCGAAAGAGTCCGGAACACTCGAACGCATCGTGCTCACGTCTACGAGCGAGGTCTACGGCTCGGCGCTGCGCGTGCCGATGGACGAGGATCATCCGCTGCAGGCGCAATCGCCGTACTCGGCGACGAAGATCGCCGGCGATGCGCTCGGGCTGAGCTTCGCGCGATCGTTCGCGCTGCCGGTGGCGATCGTGCGGCCGTTCAACGCCTACGGCCCGCGGCAGTCGGCGCGCGCCGTTATCCCGACGATCATCAGCCAGGCCGTAACCGGCGGCGCGCTGCGCCTCGGTACGCTCGACACGACGCGGGACTTCACCTTCGTCGAAGACACGGCGCGCGGCTTCGCGATGGTCGGCGCGAACGACGCCTCGATCGGTGAAGTCGTGAACGTCGGCTCCGGCCGCGAGACGAGCATCCGCGCGATCGTCGAGACCGTCGGCAAGATCGTTGGGCACGAGCTGATCGTCGAAGGCGATGAGCAGCGCATGCGGCCGGAGAAGAGCGAAGTCTCGCGCCTGCTCTCCGACAGCACGAAGGCGTACCGGCTGGCTGGCTGGCGGCCCGAAGTGTCGATGGAGGACGGCCTGCGCCGCACCGTCGAATGGATCCGCGAGCACATCGACCTCTATCGCCCGCGCGAGTACGCCGTATGATCGCCGTTGTTCTCGCCGGCGGGCGCGGCGTGCGCCTGCGCCCGCTGACGTACACGATCCCGAAGCCGCTGCTCCCCGTCGGCGAGAAGCCGATCCTCGAAGAGATCATCGAGCGCCTCAAGACATTCGGGTTTCACGACTACGTGATCGCCGTCGGCTATCGCGCGGAGTTGATCGAGACGTACTTCCGCGACGGCGCGCAGCTCGACGTGCACATCGATTACGTGCGCGAGTCGCATCCGCTCGGCACGGCGGGCCCACTCTCGCTGCTGCGATCGTCGGTCGAACTGCCGCCGGACGATCCGATCATCGTGATGAATGGCGACATCCTCACCGATCTCGACATGACGGCGTTCGTCGACTTCCACCGCGCCGGCGGCTACGAGATCAGCGTCGCCACGCGCGAGTTTCAGCTACAGCATCCGTACGGCGTGATCCAGACCGACGGCGCGAACATCACGGCGATCACGGAGAAGCCGATCGAGAAGGACATCGTCAGCGCCGGCATCTACGCCATCCAGCCAGCGGCGCTCGATGTGATCCCGCGCGATCAGTTCTTCGATATCCCCGATCTCGTCAACCGCCTCCTCGCCGACGGTCGCCGCGTAGGCGCCTACCAGTTCGCCGGCGAGTGGCTCGCCATCGACCGCCTCGAGCAGCTCGAAGACGCCGCGCGCATGCTAGCCGAGCGCCACGCCTGAGATCGGTGGTTCGAAAAGGTGGCGATGCGGTTGTCAGTTGGCCGTGTCATTCTGAGCGAAGCGAAGAATCTTGTTGGACAGTCGCCGCTGTTCGTTTCCTGGGCAACATTCATTCTGGACAGCATCCGTCGTGACATCGGAGAGGTACCACGCACGGCACCTGCGGTTCGTCGCTGCGCTCAGAGGTTGTGAAGAAATGCCGAGCGGGCGAGATTTGGGCCAGTTTCCAGACTCAACTCTTAGGCGCTCCGGAAGGTTTTCGGAATAAACTCACAACCTCTCAGAATGACAGATTGGGCGCATTTATCGTTCGTGCCTGACTCTCTCCGCTGAGCGACGACTCAGAACATACGACGGCAATGGCGACGACGACAACCGGACGCGAAACGCATCGCCAATAGAGACAGGAGATACACCGCATGAAACTTGGACTGCAGATCCCTTACTTCACCTGGCCCGGCGGGCCCGCCGAGATCGGCAAGCGCCTCGCCGAGATCGCGCGCGCCGCCGAAGGCGCCGGCTACGAGTCGATCTGGCTCATGGATCATCATTTTCAGATACCGATGATCGGCGCCGCCGAGCAGGACATGCTCGAGGCCTACACCGCGCTCGGCTTCATCGCCGCGCACACGTCGCGCGTCCGCCTCGGCACGATGGTCACCGGCGTGACGTATAGGCATCCGGGCATCCTCGCCAAGACGGTGACGACGCTCGACGTACTCTCCGGCGGCCGCGCGAACCTCGGCATTGGCGCCGCCTGGTTCGAGCGCGAGCACCTCGGACTCGGCGTGCCGTTTCCGCCGCTCAAGGAACGCTTCGAGCGGCTGGATGAGGCGTTGCAAATCGTGCGGCAGATGTGGAGCGATGACAACGGCCCCTTCGCCGGCAAGCACTACCAGCTGGCCGAGACGCTCAACTCGCCGCAGTCGATCAGCAAGCCGCATCCGCCGATCTTGATCGGCGGCACCGGCGAGAAGAAGACGCTGCGGCTCGTCGCCAAGTACGCCGACGCCGTCAACATCCCCGGCGCGCCGCCCGACGAGTACAAACGGAAGATGGGCATTCTGCGCGAACACTGCGAGCGCGAAGGCCGCAACTACGACGAGATCGAGAGGAGCGTGCTGACGATGATGGCCTTCAACAAGGACTCGTCGCCGGATCAGGTTGTGCAGCGCCTCGGCGCCTACGCCGAAGCCGGCGTCCAGACCGCCATCGGCGCTCTCCTCGGCATGGAGCAGATCACGCCGTTCGAGATCATCGCCCGCGACATCTTGCCGCAGATCGCGAAGTTCTGACGGCGCATGCAGTTAACGCGCGAAACGACAAACGAGGCCGAAAGGAACCACACCCATGGCAAACGTACTGATCACAGGCACCAGCAGCGGATTCGGCATGCTCATGGCGCTGCAATTCGCCCGCAAGGGCGATCGCGTCTTCGCAACGATGCGCACCACCGCGAAGGCGACCGAGCTGCAGAAGCGCGCCGCCGCTGAGAACTTGAAGATCGGCGTCCTCCAGCTCGACATCCTCGACGACAAGTCCGTCTCCGCGGCCGTCGAAGAAGCGACGAAGATCGGAGGCGCGATCGACGTCCTCATCAACAACGCCGGCATGGAGCTGCGGTCGTCGATCGAAGACGCCGATGACGACGAGATCCGCCGCCAGTTCGACACGAACGTCTTCGGCACGATGCGCGTCATCCGCGCGGTGCTGCCGGCGATGCGCGAACGAGGCGCCGGCACCATCGTCAACCTGTCATCGATCGCCGGCATCGTCGCGCCGCCGTACGGCGGTTTCTATTCCGCCAGCAAGCACGCGCTCGAAGCGATCAGCGAAGCGCTGCACTACGAACTGTCGGCGTTCGGCGTCCGCGTCATCGTCATCGAGCCAGGCGCCTTCGATACGCAATTCAACAGCAACGCCTTTGACGCGCGTCGCTTCAACGAGACGTCGCCGTATCACGACCTGTCACAGCGCTTCGCGGCATCGTTCTCGAAGCTCCGCGGCAACGGCGGCACGCCCGCCGACCCGAACGACGTGGCGGTCACCACATACGACGCCGTCCACGACGGCACGCCGCGGCTGCGTTACCTCGTCGGCGCCGACGCCAACCTCATCGCCACCGTCCGCAAGCAAGCCGACTTCGAAGGCTTCGAAGCCGCCATGCGCCAGACGCTCGACTGGCACGACTAGACGTTTCGCCATCGCAACGTCAGTTCGGTAGCGACGGGCGGTCGACGCCGGCGAACAGCTGGCGGTAGCGCGCGTAGTTCTGCATGACGAGGCGCACATAGAGGTTCGTCTCGTCGAACTCGAGGTTCGCGACGAAGAGATCGTCGTCGGCGGTCGATGCTTCGATCGCGTTCGCCGCCGTGCCCGGCCCGCCGTTGTAGGCGGCGAGCGCCTGATAGGCGTTGCCATCGAACTCCTTGAGCTGCGACGCGAGATAGTTCGCGCCAAAGCGCAGGCTCGTCTTCGGCCGGAAGAGATCGTTCGCGACGAACGATGCGACGCCAAGCCCGTCGGCGATCGACTGCCCCGTCGCCGGCACCACCTGCGTCAGCCCGAGCGCGCCGGCGCCCGAACCCGCGTCCGGATCGTAGAAGCTCTCCTGCCGCACGAGCGACAGCAGCAGTAACGGCGAGATGCCTTCGTCCGACGCCGCGGCCGACGTCAGATCGCCGAACGCAGCCGGATAGGACAATCGCTGGAGATCGTCCGGCGGCGCCGGCGCGTCCTTCGCCAGCGATGCGATCATCGTCGCCGCGATGCGAGCAGTGAGGCTAACGTTGTTGGCGTCGTGCGCGGCGCGCAGGTCGCCGTACAGCAGCAGCGGATCGTAGTCGTCGGCGCTGATGTACGAACGGGCGACGGCGTCCGCCTGCGCCGTCAGTCCGACGGTGCGCAGATCATCGACGACGGCCCATGATCGGCGGGCGACGGTCGTTCCGTTCGGGTCGATGCCCGTCGCCTGCGTGATCCAGGCGTCGAGCTTCTTCCAGTCGACCGCTGCGTCGAGCTTCGGCTTGTTGTCCTTCGCGACGTTCTTGTTCAGCAGCACGTCGGCGCGCAGCGCGTAAAAGTTGCCGGCGGCGTCCTTGTCCGACGACAGCAATTCGAGCACCGACTTGCCCAGCGGATCGTTCGCCTGCATCAACGCCCGCCCCTGCCAGAAGCGCGCGCGCAGCTGCTCGTCGATGTCGGTCTTCGACGTCGTGATCGCGCTCCAGGCGTCGGCGGCGGGCTTGTACGCGCCGGCTTCGTAGAGCACGAGGCCGCGGCGGAAACGCGCGTCCCCCGTCCACGTAGACGACGGGAAGCCGGCGATCAGCGCGTCGTAGACCGCGCCCGCCTCATCGAAGCGCTTCGCCGTCTCGAGCAGGCGCGCGCGCCACCAGAGCGCATCATCGGCGACGGACGTCGTGGCATCGAGCTCGTACGAGCGGCGATAGTCGCCGATCGCCGCCGTCGGATCGCCTGCGCGTTCGTCGAGCGCGCCGAGATAGTACGTCGCCTCGGCGGCGTGATCGTTGGCACCGGCCGCGCGCGTCAGCGCATCGCGCGCGGCCGCGTTGCGGAACGCGCGATAGTCGACGATGCCCCGCGAGAAGTCGTCGACGGGCACGGCCGCTGCGTCCAGCTCATCGAGCAGCTCAGCCGCGGCGCCGCTCGATGGATACGACGTGATGACGCGCGATGCATCAGCAATCCAGCTGCCGTCGCCGTCGCGCTTCTTGATCGTCGCGATGCGGGCAAGCGCCGACGCCGTGTCGCCGCCATCGACGGCGCGCGCATACCAGGCGAGTGCGCGGGCGTCGTCGTGGCCGGCGTCGAACGCCTTGCCCATGCTGAGCAGAAACGACGCCTTGAAGTCGGGGAGTAGGTTACTTGCTAGCACCGCTTCGGCTAGCGGCTCCGGATCGACACCGAGCCCCGAGCGGGCGAGGAGCTTCGCACGCTCGAGCCGGGCGAAGTCTGCGAGAGTGCCGTCGCCGGCGATGTAGCGCTCGTAGCTATCGAGAGCGCCCTGCGCGTCACCGAGATCATCGAGCGTCGAGGCGAGCATGTAACGCGCGACCCTGCCATCGCCGCCGAAGGCGCCGGCGGCAGCGAGGTAGGACTCGAGCACCGGCCGCGCATCGGCGCCCCGTCCGGCGCGAACCAGCAGTTGCGCCTGCTGCAGCAGCGCGTCCTGCCGGACGGCGCCTGGCGTCGCCGTCGCGGCGATCGCTGCGTAGACGCGGCTCGCCTGCTCGAACTCACCGCCTGTCGCCAGCGTCGCCGCCGCGTTCGATGAAGGCGGCGGCAGCGTCGGCGTCGCGGTTGGCGGCACAGCCGTCGCGCTGCCGGCGATCGTCGTGACGCCGCTCTCGGCCGTCGGCGTCGATGCGTGCTTCGCGCCGCCGCACGCCGCGGCCAGCGCCGCGATCAACGCGACGGCGGACGTGCAGGCGATGACGCGGCGACGTGCGTGCATCCGTCGATCCTGAGGTTCGGTTGTGTGGCGATGAGTACGAGCGCAGCTGAGCGGGCCGTCGGACGGCGTCGACTCTCGATCGTACCTTCAACCTGAAAGGGCTGGCAATCGAGCGAGGGAGAACCCCGACATCCCGCTCGCGACGCACACGAGACACCGCAACGCCGAACCGAAGCGAGGAGTTACTCCGCGCCGAGCTCCGGGTAGTCGAAGTCGTCGACCTTGATCGCTTCGACGATCTTCACCTGCGGGAAGCGATCCTGCACGATGCGCTCGATGCCAAGCTTCATCGTCACCATCGACATCGGGCAGCCGTGGCACGATCCGGCCAGCTGCAGCCGCAGCCGCCCCTCATCCGGTAGCCAGTCGATTAGATTCAACTCGCCGCCGTGCGAGTGCACATACGGCCGCATCTCATCGAGACAGGCGTCGATCTCGGACAAGAAGGCGTCAAGCGCGATCGGCGTAGAAGCGTCAGCGGATGTCATCGCCTACAGCGTAGCAGGGTTCGCGCCGTCGGAGATCGGTGGCGCAGCGCGCGGCCGCGCACGAGCGTGGCGGCTCAGGCGCTACGATAGCCGTGATGTCTCCCGCCTCGCTGCATGTACGAGGGCCCCTCTCCCCTCGTGGGAGAGGGGTGGCCGTCGCAGACTCGCCGTAGGAGAGAAGGCCGGGGTGAGGGCTCGCCGTGCGCGACGAATCGTCGCCGACACAACCGCCCAACCGCAAGCCGTGAAAAAGCCTCAGACCAGCGCGGGCGCCATGTGTGCCGCGCTCGGGATCATGCCGTCGAGAATGCGCTCCAGCGCCATGGTGTGGGCGCAGGCGCCCCAACCCTCGAAGAAATCGCACGAGCAGCGCCACGCCTCACCATCGAGCGCCACCTGGTGCGTATCGTTCTCACCTCGAAAATCGACCTGCAGGCTCGATACGTGCATGCGGTCTCGCTCTTGCGCGTACTTCTTCGCCTTGTCGACCTTGCCGATGAGTCCAGAGTTCATGGTTGGATCCTTTCCCTCTGATGCGGGGCTGATGCGGAGGCCTGACTGCTTCCGCACAAAATAAAAACACCGCGCGATCACGCGGCGTTTTGTCAGCGAATGGTGCCCGAAGAAACGTCCAAGGTGGCGGCCTCCTTCGACCCTTCTACGATAGTACTCGGCGCGCCAACCTGTCAACTGGTATCGCGAGAACAATAGGTTACGGATCGCCATTGATCCGATCTTGAGACATCCGTGGCGCCACGGGCGGCGGAGGCGGGGCGGGAAAGATCGTCGGCGGCGGCGGTTAACCTTCGCCCGCGGTGAGGCGTTGTACCCGGTACGCCCGCCCGCCGCCCGAAGGGAGATCTTCGATGCGCAACCGCGCAGTCGTCCTCACGCTCGCCGCCCTCATCGCCGGAGCATCGTTCGTCGCCGCCACCCACGCCCGCGCCGCGACGCCCACCCCCGCAGCGACGACATCGACACTCACGCCAACCCACACCACAACGGCCGGCACTCCCGCCGCGACGCCGACGCCGCTGCCACCGAACACGCTCCGCCTCCGCGTCGTCAACGACCTCAACGGCAACGGCATGTTCGACGCCGGCGACCCGCCCTTGTCCAACTGGCGCATCACGGGCGGCTGCAGCGACGGGCTTCAGTTGCTGACGACGGACGCCGATGGCTACGTCGCCATTGTGCCGCAGCCATCATCGGACAACGGCGCCGGCATACTCGGCTGCTTTCGTGTCGATCGGCCGTTCGGCTGGCTGGCGGAGACCGATCCCAGCCCGCGCATTCCGGACACATTCGATCGCCAGACGCCCTACGTCTTCGTGCTGCATGATCTCGGCCGCACGACGATGGAGATCGCCGGCGAGGAAATCGCCAACGGCGTACCCGTCGTGCAGCCGGCGGCAGGCATCACGGCGCCGTTCGATCGCTGCGGCCACTTCTTCTCCGACGGAACGGGCAGCGTCGCGACGCTCATTCGGTTGATCATCAGCGGCGGCGACACCGTGCCTGGCTGTCCGCGCGCCGGCGACGAACTGCGCGTGTACCCGGCGCTGCCCGGGCCGCAGGCAATCCCGTTCCATCCAAGCGCGATGGTGACGACAACGTTCGTCGTCGGCGGCGACTCGATGCGGTTCTATACGTCGACTCAACGGGTCACCCAGGCGTGGGTATTCGACGTCGCGTCCGGAACCCTTGGGCGCGACTGCGCTGTTACGCGCGATCTTACGGGCTTCGTGGTGGCGGGTTCGCAGCGCGTCTTCGTGCTGTCGGATGAAGCGCGGCACGGCTGCGGCGCGCCGGGACGCGACGTGGTCCTCTTCGACGGCGACCAGCGACTGACGCCGCACATCGCGTGGCGCGCCGGCGACATCGACGCGCCGCAGTTCTCGCTCGAACCGCCGATCGATCTGTCGACGATTCACCCGCCGGACACGGGCTCGGCCGGCTTGCTGCCGTTGGCACGCCTCGCGCATCAATCGCTGCCGCCGTTGACGCCGACGCGAACGCCAACACCATCATCGCAGCCGACACCCACGCCGACTTCGGCCGCGACGCCGTTCCCGCCGGGCACGACGCTCGTCCACGCGCGCGTCATCGATGACGCGAACGGCGATGGCATCGCTCAGCCGTCGGAGACGGAACTCGCAGGCTGGGTCGCCCGCGATGGCTGTGGTGATATCGCACATCCGCTCGGCCTGACCGAGACGA
>JBBQVO010000031.1:0-23787 GCA_038211505.1 Dehalococcoidia bacterium
CGGCGTTGACCGCGGTGAAGATCTGCGGCGCAAGCTTGATGTGCAACATCCCGTCGTTACCGCGCATCGTCGAAGCGAACGCCTGCAGATCGGCCCACGCCTTTGCGGCGCGCTCGGCGTCGAGACGCAGCGGCTTCAGCACCTCCTCATCGAAGATCGAGTCTTCGGGGATGACGACGTCGCAGATGAACGCACGGTGCTCGATGTCGCCGAAGCCGGCGCTCGACAGCACGCCCCGCACGTAGGCCGGGTCCCCGAAGGCGAGCGGGCCCGGCGCCGGAATGGTCGATGGGGGAGGCGGCGTCGCCGGCGGTTTCGCGTAGCGGGCGAGGATCGGCCCCGGAAACCACGGGTTCTCCGATCCCGGCTGCCAGCAGGCGAAGACGACCCGCGCGCCCCCTCGGAGATGGCGCCGGATGTTCGTGAACGCAGCGACGGGATCGGCGAAGAACATCACGCCGAACTGGCTCATGACCCCATCGAATGGCGCGCCGGCAATGTCATCGACCTGCGCATCGCCCGCGACGAACTGTACGTTCGTCGCCTTCGCGTCGGACGCGCGCTGTTTCGCCAGTCCGATCAGGGGCGCCGAGAGATCGAACCCCGTGACGCTTCCGCCCGGCCCGACGCCCTTCGCCGCATCGAGCGCCGCCAGCCCGCCACCGCAGCCGACATCGAGCAGCCGCTCGCCGAGCTTCGGCGCCACGGCATCGAGCAGCGTCGGCGTCACTGCCTCCGTGATCCGCTCGCGGCGCGGCCACGTCCGCACCTGGTTCTCGTCGTTCCATTGCGCGCGTTGCGCCTCGTTGACGGTCATGCCCTTTGCTCCAAATCCTGATGTATTGCGGCTTGCGTTCGACGATACGGTACGAATGGATGGCCTGCAAATGGCCACTCGGTCGTGCCGTGTCGACGCCACGCCTACGAGCGTCAGAGGCGCCCGTTCGCTCGTCCTACGTCGAGCACCGCGCGCGCTGAAAAGCCCGCGCTACAGGGTCGATGGATACATCATCGCCCCGCGTCGCGCTGCGAGTGAGGCGGATGTTCGTTCTATCTGGCGTGGCGGCCGCGACCGTACACGGCGCGGCCGGCGAAGATGCCGGCGAACTCGCCGTCGCGCAGCGTCACGGCGCCGTTGACGATCACGTCGCGGACGCCGAAGGCGTACTGGTGGGGCGACTCGAAGGTCGCTCGATCGGCGATCGTCGCCGGATCGAAGACGACGAGATCGGCGTAGTATCCGTCCTCGATCCGCCCGCGCCGATCGAGGCGAAGATTCTCGGCCGGCAGACGCGTCATGCGGCGGATCGCTTCGGGTAGCGTCACGAGGTTCTCATCGCGCACGTACTTGCCGAGCACGCGCGCGAAGTTGCCGTAAGCCCGCGGATGTGTTGATCGTTTGAGGAACGGCATCTCGGCGGGGGTCGACGGAGAGTCCGAGCCGAACGAGACCCACGGCAGCTGGACCTCTTTTCGCACATTGTCTTCCGAGATGCTGAAGTACGCCGTATCGATGCGCGAGCGATCGCTCTCGACCAGATCGAGTAGCGTGTCGATCGGATCCTTCTGCTGCTCCGCCGCGATCTGCGCCAGCGTGCGGCCCTGATACTGCCGGTTCTCCGCCTTGCGGGTGCCGAGGATTAAGACGCCTTCCGCGCCGCCCGCCGATTGGTACAGATTCTCCCAGCCTTCGCCCGAGTCCGCGATCGCGTCGCGGATCTCGCGCCGCGTTGCCGGATCGGCGAGACGATCGAACAGCTTCTGCGGCCCGCCGTCGTGAAATCGCGGCGGGATCGAGTTCGAAAGTCCGGTCGCGCCCGCGGTGTACATGTACATGTCGGCGCTGATCCGCTCGCCGGCCGCGCGCGCCTTCTCGACCATCTCAATAACGGCGTCCATCTTCGGCCAGTTGGCGCGGCCGGCCGCCTTCAAGTGGTAGATCTCCGCCGGCACATCGCCGTCGCGGCTGATCCGCATCAACTCCTCGACGGACTCGATCAGCGCCCGGCCTTCGTCGCGCATGTGCGAGATGTAGGCGCCGCCGTATGGCGATGACGCCTTGCACAGCGCAATCAGCTCTTCCGTCGATGCGAAGAACGCGGGTGGGTAGATCAGCGATGAGCCGATGCCAAGCGCGCCCGCCGACATCTCGTCGCGGACGAGGCCGCACATCGTGTCGAGCTCGGCGCTCGTCGCCGGACGATCGTCCTGGCCGACGGCGTAGATGCGCAGCGTCGTTGCGCCGATGTACGACGCGATGTTTTGCGATACGCCGAACTTCTCGGCGTGCGCCAGATACTCGGCCAGCGATGACCAGGCGACATCGACGTGCGCATCGTCCGGCGATTGATTCTTCTCCATGCGCGCGCGCATCTCCGGCGTCAGCGGGCCCATCGAATTGCCTTCGCCGAAGATCTGGAGCGTCACGCCCTGCTTGAGCTCCCCGAGCGATCGCGGATCTTGCAGGATGCTGAAGTACGAATGACTCAGCATGTTGATGAAGCCCGGCGCTACGGCCATGCCTGTCGCACCGATCACTGCGCCCGCGTGCGCGGCCGAGAGATCGCCGATCGTCGCGATGCGATCGCCGCGCACGCCGATATCGGCGACGTACGGAGCGCCGCCGCTGCCGTCGATGACGCTGCCGCCGCGGATGATGAGATCGAAGCTCGGGCTGGACGCTTCTGGCGTGCTCACGCGCCGCCGTCGTGCCAGCGCACTTCGTACACGCGCACCGGATCTTCGAAGCCGCGCAGCACGGCCTCGCCGCGATCGGCGAAGAGGAAGCCCTTGCCGGCGACCAACTGCCGCACGACGTCGGATGTCAGTACTTCGCCGGGCGCAGCCGCGGCGCAGACGCGCGACGCTAACTGCACCGCCGTTCCAAAGAGATCGTCGCCCTCCTGCACAGGCTCGCCGGCGTTCAGGCCGATCCGCACGAACACCTGCTCGTCCGGGTTCGCGCGGTTGTGCGCCTCGAACGCTTGCTGGATCGCGACGGCGCATTCGACGGCCGACGACGACGTCAGGAAGGACGCCATGATGCCGTCGCCCGTGTGCTTGATCTGTGTGCCGCCGAACATTCCAAGCGCGTCCTGCACGATGGCGTTGTGCAGTCGCACGCGCGCCTGCGCATCCTCGTCGCCGAGACGTTGCGTGAGCGCCGTCGAGCCCTCCATGTCGGTGAACATGATCGTGCGGAAGCCGCCGCTCATCGCCTGTCGCATCGCCTGCGAACCCGTGGCGTGCGCGTGCTGCTTCTTCGCGTTCGATGCTTGCGGCAGTTCGACACCGAGGAAGTCGTTCATCACATCGAGCGTCGGCCGGATATCGCCGACGAACGGCGATAGCGATTTCCCTTCGAGGATCTTCAGCCGCGCGTCGGGAATGCGTGCCGTGATCCTGCGCGCGACATCGACGCTGAGCAGCGGGAAGTCGCGGCGGTGCATGACGAGCGTCGGAGCCTGAATCTTCGGCAGCAGAGCATCGAGATTCAGCGTTTGGCTCGCCGTCCAGTGCGCGCGCGCCGCAGCGGGTGGCATCGCCTTCTGCATGTACTGAGCCAGCCTGTGCGCCGCCTCGCCCTCTTCCCAACCGAACACCGTGTGCGAAAGCGTCTCGGTGAAGAACTCGTAGTTCGACTCCATCAGGTGCTCGAACGTGCCCTGCACCGCCTTCTCCTGCGTCAGGTCCGCGTAACTCGTAACGGCGCACCAGAGCATGAGATGCGATACTCGATCGGGGTGCTTCACGGCGTACTCGATGGCGATCGCCGCGGCCGAATAGATGCCGAAGAGCGCGAAACGCTCGATATTGAGATGGTCGACGACCGCCTCCAGGTCGAGCACGGAGGCCTCGATCGAAGGATCAACATCCGCTGGCTGAGCCGAGAGCCCGGAGCCACGTCCGTCGTAACGGATGACGCGCTCGGTCTCGACGAGGTGTTCGTACCAGTGCCGCCATTCGGGGATCTGCCACTCGAGCTCGATGTGGCTCCAGGGCGCCGCGGGGGGCGGCGTCACGACGGGAATGCCATCGCCGAGCGACCAGTAGGCGATGTCGAGTCCGTCCGACGTAGTGGCGTACTCAATCTGGGGCTGCATGCCTACTATGGTAGCGCACGTCGCCCGCGCGGCATCGCCGGAATCTCGCCATTCCTGCTGCCTGCGCGTAGTTCATCCGAATGTCTCACGGGCGCGTCTAGTCTCGAACCGAACCGCACGCAGTCGTGTCGATTCGATACACGTCGAAGGCGGCATTGCTCTCGACCAGGCTCACGCAGGTCACGGCGGGTTCCCGTGAAGTGGAGGTGGGATCGGACGCCAGCCCGTCGAGCAACGCATGCTCGTTCGTCCCATATCGCCGGTCATAGGCGACGTAGATGATGACGTAGCGCACGTTGCGGTTGGCGAGGAACGTGAGGTACTCGGATTCGGTGTCCCAACTACGCCGATCGATGCTCTCTGGGAACGGCTCCGCATCGAGATACGCGCCCGCTTGCACCAGCTGATACATGCCGATTTTGCCGTCGGCGACGCGGAGGATGCGGTACGTCGCGTTTGCGTCTCCGCGCTCGAACCGCGGCGAGTTGATGTAGGTGAGTAGCGATTCGTCCGGTGCGCGCGTCAGCGCGGTCCAGGCGAACTCGTTGTGTCGGATCGGCACGAGCACGACGTTCAGCGCGACGAGCGCGACGAAGATCGGCGGCAGCACGCGCGCCAGCGGCGTCCGCATTGCGAGCAACCCGATGAATGGCGCGCCGACGACGATCGCCCGTAAGGACACAGTGCCAAAAAAGTTGCCGAGCAGCGCCGCGCGCGAGCTGTCGCTCACCGTCGGCGACGCCAGCACGAGCCACACCGCCGGCGCGGCGATCACGAGCGATGCCGCGTACGTCGCGATCAGCGCCACCCGGCGTGGCTCCCACCACAAACGCGCCAGCACGAGCGGGCCGACGATCGGCAACATGACGGCGGGATGCGTCGCTTGCGACAGCCCGAGCAGGATCGTCGCCGCGACGAGGTGATCGCGCCGGCAAAACGCGATCGCAGCGAAGAGCATCGCCACCGCCCACAGGAACGGCAACTGGCCGAGCAGCGGCCCTTCGACGAGCATCGGGTTCGCCAGCAACAGCGCCGTCCACCAGCCGCGGCGCAGCTCAGGGAACGCCCACCACTGCGCGGCGATCACGCCGACGGCGCCGGCGACGAGCCAGAGCGTCACCACCCGATCGCCCAGCACCGGCCGCAACAGCGCCGCAGTCATCCACGGGATGAAGCCGTACGGGAACGCGTACGCGTCGCCGTGACCGAGCACCGGCATGTGCAGCGGCACGCCGCGCCCGTCGTACAGCCGATCGGCGATGTACCAGACATGGATGTAGTTGCTGAGGGAGTCGTTGGTGACGAAAATCGTGTGAGCGAGAATCATCGCGAGCCCGAGGATCCACGCGGCGGCGATCAGCGCCAGCGCCAGATGCTCCGGTCTGCGCATCGCTGCCACCGATCGCCGAAACATCGATGAAGGCGGCTCTGCGCTACTCCGTGGCGCCTCTGCGCTACGCTGTGACGCGTGTTGAAGCAACTGCGCCGTACCCTCCTGCCGCCAGCCGAACCGTGGCACCCGCTCGATCTCCGCTTCGATGGCGTGGTGGCGCATCTACTGTACTGTGTCGCGATCGCAGGAGTCGGCGCTGCCGTCCTGCCCGCCGTGGCGATCGTCGGCGCGCCGGTGCACGCGGCCGTCTGGCAGGCCGTCGTCGCCGCGGCGATCGCGCTCGGCGCTGCGTGGCTCGTGTCGCGACTGGATGGCGGACGCTTCGGCCCGCTGCTTGGCGTCGCGATCTCCGGCGCGGCAGCGTGGCTGCTGGCGCAGGTCTCGTACCCGGTCGGCGCGTGGATCATCGCGCCGATGCTCGGCTGTGGTATCGGTCTCGTGTGCCCGACGCCCGGAGCCCGCCTGCCGCGTTGGTCCGTTGCCGTGCCGCTCGCGATTGCGACCCTGCTCGTCATCATCCGGTTCGCCGCCGCACGCGACGTTGCGATGGCGTCGGGCGCGGTCGTCGTCGCGATCAGCGCGGCGACGTGGGCGTGGACGAGGTCGCCGGGCACACCGATGCGCAGGCGTGTTGCGATCATCCTTGCATCGACCGCTCTGCTCTCGCTCTTCACAACGGCGTACGTCGGCGCGACGACGCCGGGTGTAACCTGGTTCGGCTCGCTCGTGCATCATGGATCACGCCAGAGCAACATGGTCGCCGTGACGTTTGACGACGGCCCCAATCCGCCGTTCACGATCGAGATCCGCGACATCCTCGATCAGCACGGCGTGAAGGGCACGTTCTTCACCGTCGGCAAAGCGCTCGAAGCGCGACCGGACGTCTCGCGCGCGCTTCTCGACGACGGACAGCTGCTCGGCAACCACTCGTACAACCACGACGCATTCCGATGGCTCGATCCTGCCTACCCGGAACTGCGCGACACCGAGGACGCTTTCAAGCGCACGCTCGGCGTCTGCCCCGCTTTCTATCGCCCGCCGCACGGATCTCACACGCCCTTCATGGCGCATGTCGTCGATAACGCCGGCATGACGATGGTGACGTGGGATGTGTCCGCGGCCGACTGGGCAACGGCGGACGGCGAGCTTGTTGCGCGGCGCGTGCTCGACAAGGTGAAGCCAGGCTCGATCATCCTGCTGCACGACGGCATCGACGGCAATATCGGCGCCGACCGCAGCGTCATCCTGACCGCGCTCCCGATCATTCTTAACGGACTCAAAGCCCGCGGCCTGGAAGCCGTCACGCTGGACAAACTCCTTGGCAAACCCGGGTATCTCGACAACTGTTGATGCGGCGGGCCATCGCCCATCGACTGACGCGGGATCCTCGCGACCGTCTACACTGAAACGATGCCCGATGCGCCAACCCCGGCCCCACGCACCTTCAAGGCCGTCGTCGTTGACGACGACAAGCGGCTGCTACACGTGATCGAGCGCGGACTCAAGCTTCACGGCTTCGACGTGACTACGTTCGCCGACCCGCAAGACGCGCTCGCCTACATGCAATCGCGCCCGGCCGACGTGGCCGTGCTCGACGTGACGATGCCTGATCTTGATGGCGTATCGCTGTGCCGCCGTCTTCGCGAAACGCAGTCGTTGCCGATTCTCATGCTCTCGGCGCGCGATACGGTGCCCGATCGCATCCTCGGCCTCGAGTCCGGCGCCGACGACTATCTGACGAAGCCGTTCGAGCTCGCCGAACTCGCGGCCCGCCTTCGCGCGTTGATGCGCCGCACCGAGCGCGACGCGCCGGAGGAGCGGCTGACGTATGACGATATCGTGCTCGACACGCGGCGCCACGTCGTCTCGCGCGACGGCTACGAGATCACACTGACGCCGACGGAGTACCGCCTGCTCGAATACTTCATGCGCAATCCGGAAGTCGTCGTCAGCCGCGACGCCATCCTGATTAACGTCTGGGGCTACGAGGGCGGCGACTCCAACTCGCTCGACGTGCACGTCGGCCATTTGCGAGAGAAGCTCGAGATCGCCGGACGCTCGCGTCTGGTTCAGACGGTGCGGTCGTTTGGCTATGTGATGCGGCAGCCGTCGTAGATGTCACTGCGCGTCCGTCTCACGCTGCTTTACAGTCTGCTCTTCGCGGTGCTGATCGCCGCGTTCGGCATCATCGTCTATCTACAGACATCGAAGCGGCTCTACGCCAGCGTCGACGACACGCTGCAGACGCGCGCCAACCGCATCATCACGGACGACGCGAATGATCCGTCGCCGGGCGCGATCCAGACCGATCCGACAGTGCTCGACGAGATCGCCGATCCGGGTGTATATGTCCAGATCCTGAGCAAAGATGGCGTGATCACCAACAAGTCCAGCAACCTCGCCTCGCCGTTGCCGGTGGCGACGCACCGGCGGTTGACGTTTGCGACCGCATCGTTCGAAACGCACCAGACATCAAACGGCGAGCGCGTGCGCGTGTTGTACCAGGATCTGCCGAATGACGGTGGCAGGCTGCTCGTCGCGCGATCGCTGCATCCGACGGACGCCGCGCTCGATCGCATTCGCGTCGTGTTGATCGGCGGCGGCGTGCTGTTCCTGCTCGTCGCAAACGTTGCGGCGTACGTAGTTGCCGCGCCGGCGCTGCGGCCCCTCCGCGAGGCGACGTCGACCGCGTCCGAGATCGAAGCGACCGGCGACTTCTCCCGCCGCATCGCCGGCGACGATCAGGCGGGCGAGGTCGGGCTGCTCGTGCGCACGCTCAACGACATGATCGTCAAGATCGAGAGCACGTTGAACGCGCACCGGGCGTTTCTCGCCGATTCGTCGCACGAGCTGCGGCGGCCGCTCGCCGTGCTGCGCGGCAATCTCGAGCTGCTGCGCGGCGATGCGATCCCCGGGGATGAGCGCCAGACGATCATCGAAGAGACGGATGAAGAATCGCGGCGCATGAGCCGCATCCTCGCCGATCTGCTGATGCTCTCGCAGGTTGATGCGCGTCTGATCTTGCAGATGCAGCCGGTTGATCTCGCACAGCTCGTGCAGAGCGTCGCCGAGCACGAACGGCAGCGCTTCCCCGATCGCGAGATCACGATTGCGCCGAATGGCGCCGCACCAGTCGTCGTGCGCGCCGACGAGCAGCGCGTACGACAGCTGCTCGAGAACCTGCTCGAAAACGCTGCCCGCTACACCGACGCGTCCGCGCCGATCGAGCTGAGCTTGCATCGCAACGGCCGCTTCGCCGTCGCCGAAGTGCGCGATCACGGGCCGGGCATGAGCAACGACGAGTCGAAGCATGCGTTCGAGCGCTTCTTCCGTGGCAGCCGCGGGCGCCGCAGCCACGCCGACGGCAGCGGCCTCGGACTGGCGATCGTCCAACACATAGCCGAGGCGCACGGCGGCGGCGTCGCCCTCAATTCGTCGCCGGAAGGCACCGTCGTGAAGATCGAGCTGCCCCTCGCGAGCGGCGTCTCGGATACGTGATCCTGCCTATCATGGAATCACTCTCCGAATAACAGCCCATCTTCAAGTTGGCTTTATTAAATCTTCATCTTCTCCTGCGACGATGTCTTGCAGAGAGGTGACAACGGATGAGGGTTCCCCCCGCAAAGATCCATATCCCCGAAGAAGACCGCGAAGAGATTCTCGCGGCGATCGACGAAGCGATGGCGACCGGCCAGCTGACGCTCGGCAAGCACGGCAAAGCCTTCGAAGAGGACTTCGCCAAGACAGCCGGCACGAAGCACGCCATCGCCGTTTCCAGTGGCACGAGCGCGCTTGAGATCATCTTCCGCGCCATCGGCGTCGAAGGCGGCGAGGTGATCGTCCCGACGAACACGTTTTTCGCGACGCCAGCCGCCGTCGAGCACGCCGGCGCGACGGTGCGCTTCGCCGAATGCGACCCGGCCACGTACGCGATCGACGTCGATCACGCGCGCACGCTCATAAACAGCCGGACGCGCGCCATCGTCGTCGTGCACATCGGTGGCATCATCACGCCGCGTATCGCCGAATTGCAGGCGATGTGCGCGACGGCCGGCATCCCGCTCGTGGAGGATGCTGCGCACGCGCACGGCAGCACCCTGAACGGCAAGCCCGCCGGCAGCTTCGGGATCGCCGGTTCGTTCTCGTTCTACCCAACGAAGGTGATCACCGCCGGCGAAGGCGGCATGATCACGACCGACGATGACCGCATCGACCAAGAAGCGCGCGTCTACCGCGATCAAGGTAAGGCCGGCTTCACGTCGAACTTCCACACGCTGCTCGGCAACAACTGGCGGCTCAGCGAGCCGCACGCGATCATCGGCCACTCGCAGCTGAAGCGGCTGCCGGAGTTCATCGCCGCCCGCCGCCGCATCGCCGCCATCTACGACCGCTCGCTCGCCGCCATCGGCGTTGAGCCGCTGCGCGAGCCAGCGGGAGTCGTCAGCAACTACTACAAGTACATCGCCATGCCGCCCGTCGGCGTCGACCGTGTCGCGCTCAAGAAGAAGCTGCGCGAGTCCTACGACGTCGGCCTCAGCGGTGAGGTCTACGAGGCGCCTTGCCACCTGCAGCCCGTCTTCGGGCCGCTGGCGGCCGGCACGCTGCCCGTCGCGGAAGAACTCTGTGCGCGCCACATCTGTCTGCCGGTCTCGGCCGTCATGTCGGATGACGACGCGCACTACGTCGTTGATTCACTTGGTAAGGCGCTGGCGGAAGTCCGTGTGGCGGTGGAGGCGTGATGAAGGTTGGAGTGACGGGCGGCTGCGGATTCATCGGATCGCACGTCGTCGATAAATTACGCGATCAAGGCATCGAAGTACGCGTGCTCGACAACGTCGGCGCGCCGCACCGCGACGACGTCGATCACGTGCGCGTAGACATCATGGATCAGGACGCGCTGAACGCCGCGACGCGCGGGCTCGACGTCGTGATGCATCTCGCCGCCGTCGCCGATGTCAACAACGTCGCCGCGGACCCGACGGGCTCCGTCGCCCTGAACATCCTCGGCACAGCGCGCGTTCTCGAAGCGGCGCGCGAGAACTCGCTGAAGCGCGTGATCCTCGCCAGCACCGTCTGGGTGTACGGGGCGGCGCGCGAGCAGCAGGTCGATGAGGATGTGTGCTTCGACGCCTCGCTCACCGGCCACGTCTACACGACGACGAAGATCGCGTCAGAGATGCTCTGCCACGACTACAACACGCTGTACAACGTGCCGTTCACAATCCTCCGCTATGGCATTCCGTACGGCCCGCGGATGCGGCCGGCGCTCGTCATCCCGATCTTCATGCGCAAGGCGATGGCCGGCGAGGCACTCACGGTCGCCGGCGACGGCAGCCAGAACCGCAAGTTCGTCTACGTCGAAGACCTCGCCGACGCTCACGTCCTCGCCCTCGCGCCCGAGGCCGAGAATCAGACGTTCAACGTCGACGGCACTGAGGAAGTGACGATCCTGCGCATCGCCGAGACGGTGACGAAGCTGCTCGGCGGCAAGGGCATCGAGTTCGTGCCAGCCCGCGCCGGCGATTACGGCGGCAAGCAGGTGTCATCGACCAAGGCGGCGCGCGTCATCGGTTGGACCCCGAAGGTGGACTTTGAGACCGGCATGGAGCGCACGGTCGCCTGGTTTCTGCAAACGCAGGCGCAACCGGTGCTGAACAACGCATGATCGCCTCTGCCGCCCGCCCCGCTATCACATCGACGACGCCGCGCAGCGCCACGCGCCCGCGCCTGATCGCCGTCATGCCGGCGTACAACGAAGCCACGACCGTCGCGGGCGTCCTCGAACGCCTCTACCCGCTCGTCGATCGCCTGATCATCGTTGATGATGGTTCGGTCGACGATACGCGTAGCGTCGTCTTCGACTGGCTCGCCGACAAGCCGCACGCGCAGCTCATCTCGTTCAACCAGAACCGCGGCATGTCCGCCGCCTACTACGAGGCGTTCCAGCATCTCGGTCGCATGGTCGAGCTCGGCCAGGTCGACAACGACGATGTCGTCGTCACGGTGGACGCCGACGGCCAGCACGATCCGGCGAGCCTCGACGATCTCATCCGCAAGATCGAAGAAGGCAACGACGCCGTCATCGGGCGCCGTGACTTCCGCCTCTACCCGCTGTACAAGCGCGCCGGCAACTGGATCATGTCCGCCTGGGCGTCGCTCTGGTCCGGACGCCGCTTTCAGGACGTCGAGTCCGGCTACCGCGCCTTCCGCGTCGGCGCGCTGCTCGATGCGCTGCAGTACTACAAAGGCTACAAGTACAGCGAGACGGTCGAGATCGCCGTCATCCTGCCGATTCTCGGCTACAAGATTCACGATACGACCGTCGTCGATATCCCCGTCTTCCGCTCGAACACGCGCCTCAAGGACGTCGCGATCGATCTCGTCGCGATGCCGTGCGCCTGGTGGCGCGTGATGGCGGCGCGACGTCTGCCGCGTGGCATCCCGACGTGGTTTGCGTACTACGTGCTGCCGCTGTTCTTTCTCGCCGCGCTGATCGGCGTCGCGCGCATCCTGACGCGCTCGATCTATCTCGCCGATGACACGATCAACAACTACGCGCACGTCTGGTACATCAGCGATCATCTCTTCGGCGACGGCACGATCCCGATCCGCTTCTCGGGCCTCGATGGTGGCCGCGCGTTCACGTTCCCGTACGGCTTCGCGCCGTGGCTCGTCAACGCGCTCGTGTATCCGTTGCTCGGCGACTGGTCCGTCACGCTGTTCCTGATTCTCGGCGCCACATCCGTCGTCGCCGGCGCGATCGCCGTGCGCACGCAGATGCGCGATCCGTGGCTGCTGCTGCTCTTTATCGCCAATCCGTTCTTCATCGATTCCGTCGCCAACGGTCAGTATTCGTTCCTCTGGGCGACGGCGGGATTCTTCGTGCTCGTCTGGTCCGTCGAGCGCCGCCGCTGGCCGCTCGCCGTGCTCGCGCTCTGGTTCACCGTCTCGACGCACCCGATTGAGGGCGGCGCCGCCGTCGCCGCCTACGTCGCCTGGTGCGCCGTCAAGCGACCGGAGAGCCGCACGCCGCTGCTCATCGCCTGCGCGATCGCGGCGCCGTTTCTTGCGCCGGAGCTCTACTTCGCCATCCGTACGCCGGCGGTCGGCGAAAACACGCGCAACGCCATCGTTTGGTCGATCGTGCAGGATCTGCCACGTCGCGGATCGATCATGGGCGGCCCATTCCTGCTTGCCTGGGCGTCGCCGATTCTCATGCGCCACTATCGTCAGGTCGGCATCGCGTTCGCGTCTGTCGCCGCGATCGGCGTCGCGCTCAGCGCCGGCGCGCTCTCCGGTGTGCCGGGACTCCGCGCCTTCGAGCGCGAGGGTGGCTACGCCGGCCTCGTCTCCGCGGCGTCGAACAACTACGGCGCCTACGTCGCTTCCGGCGACTTTCACGCCGGCATGACCTACCGCGTCCTCAGCCCGAACGATCGCGAGCAAGGCGCGTACTACCTGATCCGCAACAAGGGAGTACTGGCGAACGAGCTCTTCAGCGAGAGCCAGCATCGCCGCGACTGGCAGCAGCCGCGCTACCAGTGCTACATCGCCGCGAAGCACATCGATCGCGTCGTGGTCGAGCGCGGCTATCACAAGCAATTCCCGACGAACGAGCAGGCGCTGCTCGATGGTCTCGTCGCACGCGGCGATGCCGCGATCACGTACGGCGGCCCAGGCGAGCAGCTCACCGTCTACGACGTCTCGCCGTTCCGCAATTCGATCGCGCCGCCCGTCTCGGTGAAGGAGTGCCTGCACCGATGAACGTGACTGCGATGCGCGAAGCGGCGGCAGGTTCGCTCGATATCATCCGGCGCGGATGGGCGCTGCTCGTCATCGCCTTTTTCATCGATGCGGCGTTCCTGTTCATCTTCCTCGTCGCGCTCCAGACATACCTGCCGGAGTCCCTCGGCAAGAGCGATGCGATTGCCGGTTGGGCGCTCGCCGCGTTCGGCGTCGCCAAGCTGCTGACGCAACTCGGCAGCGGCTTCGTGACCGATCGTCTCGGCGCGCGGAAGGCGATCATCGGCGGCACGGCTCTGCTATTGCTCGCTGATGCGTCGATGCTGCCGCTCGCGCATGTCGCGCCCTGGCTGATCATCGGCGCCGCAGCGCTCGAAGGTCTCGGCTCGTCGATCACGTGGCCCGCAATCTACGCCGCCGGCGACGCGCGATTCGATCACGGCGAGAAAGCGCGCTTCACGGCGCTGCTGACGCTCGCGACCGGCGGCTCGCTCGTCATTGGCCTCGGCGGCGGCACGGCGATCAACGCCGTCGCGTCGTTCGATGTCGCAATGATCGTGCCGATCGCCAGCGTCGCCATCGCCTTCATCCTCGCCGTTGTGCTGCGTGTCGGCGATGCCCATGTCGCCGCCATCGACGCGATGCCGAAGCCCGGCGCATTCACCGCCGTCCTGCGTCACCCGCAGCGCGCTGCGTTCGCAGCGCTCGTGCTCTCCGAAGCCGCCGCGCTCGGCGCGCTCACGGCCACGTTCCGCGCCTACGGACGCGATGTGCTCGCGGTCTCGTTGCCGCGCGAAGCATTCTTCCTGCTGCCGGCGGCGATTCTTGGCGGACTGCTGGTGATTCCCGGCGGCGCTATCGCCGATCGCATCGGCGCCCGCCGCATCATGACGCCGGGATTTGCGATCACGGGGGTCTGCATGATCATGCTCGCGCGGTGGAGTTCGCCGGCGTTCGTGATCGCGACGGGAGCCGTGGCCGGCGCGAGCTTCGGTCTCGCGATTCCGGCGATCGCATCGACGATGATGTCGCTCGCCGGCGCGACGGGCAGCCGCGGCGGCGTCATCGGCTGGTTTATGACGATGGACGGCATCGGCCACGCCGTCGGTCCCGCAACGGCCGGCATTCTGCTTGCGACGCTCGGCGCGCGCTCGGTGCTGGTCTTCACGGGCGCGCTCTTCCTGCTCGTCGCCTACGTCGCTCTCGCATCGCGTCTCGGCGAGCCGATCGCCGCCGCGTCACCCTCACTCGAACCGCTCGCCATCACACCGGAACCCGCCATTGGAGGCAGAACATGAAACGTCGCGTACTGGTCACAGGTGGCGCCGGCTTTATCGGCTCGCACGTCGTCGATGCGCTGCGCGCGCACGGCGACGAGGTGCACGTGCTCGATGATCTCAGCAAGGGTCAGGTGCACAACCTGCCTGATGGTGTGCCGCTGCACGTCGCCGACATCGCGGGCGGTCAGGTCGACAAGATCTTCGCCGACATCGCCTTCGATGCCGTCGTGCACTGCGCCGCGCAGACGAATGTCATGCGCTCGATCGCCGATCCCGCGCTCGATCGCCGCATCAACATCCACGGCCTGCGCGACGTCCTCGATGCGGCGGCGCGCCACGGCGTCGGACGCTTCGTGTTCATCTCATCCGGCGGCGCCATCTACGGTGAGACGCCGGAGCCGGCGACCGAGCTCACGACGCCGCGACCGGAGAATCCCTACGGCCGCCACAAGCTCGAAGGCGAAGCGATCGTGGCGGGCGCGCCGATCTCGACGATCTCGCTGCGGCTCTCGAATGTCTACGGGCCGCGCCAGCGCTCCGACTCCGAAGGCGGCGTCATCAGCATCTTCGCCGACCGCCTCGCCGCCGGCCTGCCGCTGGCGATCTACGGCGACGGCGAGCAGCAGCGCGACTTCATTCACGTCGCCGATGTAGCGGCCGCGATCATGCTCGCGCTCGACGACGCGACGATGACCGGCGGCTGGAACGCCGGCACCGGCACAGCGACGTCCGTCAACGAGATCGCGACGCTGATGTCCGCCGCTTTCGCCTCCACCGCCGCAATCGAGCGCCGCGAAGCGCGCGGCGAGATCCGCCGCTCCTGCCTCAACATCAACAAGCTCACATCGACGCGCCGCTGGCGGCCGTCACGCACGCTCGGCGAAGCACTTGCCGAACTCGCGAACACGACGGCGCATGCCGCCGTGCGCGCGTAGCGTCAAACTGTAGGGGCGGCCCGACGTGGCCGCCCTCGTTAGGTCGCCGATACATGCGCCTCCGTGTGCGACTACGATCCGCGATTCTGAGTGGCTCAGACTGTCATTCCAAGAGGTCGCGACACAATCGCCGGATGCCAAGTAGGGGCGGCCCCATGCGGCCGCCCGTCGTCGGGCGCGCACACCGCCGCGCGACGATGTGCCTCGCACGCGTGTCATTCTGAGCGAAGCGAAGAATCTCTCCGGAGTTGCTTCGGAGGATCGTTCGCCGCCCTCGCTACTCGGGACTGCATTCTATTCGTCAGCGAAGAGATTCTTCACTGCGTTCAGAATGACAGTATGGTAGTCCGGCGCCCGCTATGAGGATGAACACTACTCCACCGCTGCCTCGGCAGCGCGACGCGATCCCTACACCCGCACGACGGCGAGCGTGACTTGCACCCCGTCGATCTCCGCCGACTCTGAGGTCGCGCCGTCGGGGGCGCTCGTTTCGATGATCTCGACGGAGAGGGTCTCCTGTCGCACGTAGTCGCCGTGCTCGCGCATGACGTCGCGCACGACGTCATCGCCGACGTAGTAGGTGCGGATGCGGTCGGCGATCTCGAAGCCGGCATCCTTCCGGAGATTCTGGATGCGATGCACGATCTCCCGCGCGAGACCTTCACGCACCAGTTCCGGCGTCAGCTCCGACGAGACGATGACCACCGCGCCGTTCTCCTCGGCCGACGCGAAGCCCTCCTTCTCGCGGCCGTTTATCAGCAACTCCTCCGGACCCAGTGACTTGCCGGCGATCTCGACGCTCTGGCCCGCGCCCGCCGCCTTCGCGACGCGCGACAGTTCGTGCTCGGGCATCGATGACAGCGCCCGCGCGATCGCCTGCACGTCGCGGCCGTACTTCTGGCCGAGCAGCTTCAAGTTCGGCTTCACCTCGAAGCGCAGGAAGTCGGACTCGTCGCGCACGATACGCAGCGCTTTGATGTTCAGCTCATCGAGCACCTGCGCCGCCAGCCGCTCGATCGCTTGCTCTTCGAGCGCCGTCGGCAGTTTCACGAACAACTCCGCCACCGGCTGCCGCACCTTGAGCTGCGCCTTCGCCCGCGCCGCCCGTCCCAGTGACGCGATCCGCATCACAAGCCGCGTCTCCTCCGATAGCGTGCGGTCGATCAGCGCCGGATCAGACAACGGCCAATCGCAGAGATGGACGCTCTCGTGCGCACGCGATCCAGACTCCAAGTTCCAGCTTCCAGCATCCAGACCAGCATGCATCTCCTCCGCGAGAAACGGCGTGAACGGCGCGAGCAGCCGCGTCAGCGTCACGAGGCACTCGTACAGCGTCGCGTATGCTGCCGACTTGTCGGCGTCGCTCTCGGACTTCCAGAAGCGACGGCGGCTGCGGCGCACGTACCAGTTCGAGAGATCGTCGACGAAGGCCTCGATCAGCTTCGTCGCCGCCGCCGCATCGAAATCCTGCAACGCGTCCGTGACTCCGGCGATCAGCTGATGCAGCTCCGACAACACCCACCGATCGAGTTCTGTCCGAGGAGCAACAGCCGAGGACGGCTGTTCTACATTCGCGGCTCCGGGCTTCCATTCGTCCAGCGACGCGTACGTGAGGAAGAATGCGTACGTGTTCCACAGCGTCAGAAACATGCCGCGGCGGACGTCGTCGGCGATGCCGTAGCCGAAGTTGACGTTGTGCGCCGGGTTCTGGCGCAGGAACATCCAGCGCATGACGTCGACGCCCATCGTGTCGGCGGCGTCCTCGAACCAGATCGCGTTGCCGGCGCTCTTGTGCATCTCCTCGCCCTGCTCGTCGCGGACCATCGCGTGACCGAGCACCGTCTCGAACGACGGCTTGTCTTCGAGCGCCGTCGCCATGGTCAGCAGCGAGTAGAACCAGTTGCGGAACTGCCCCGGGAACGCCTCCGTGATGAACTGCGCCGGGAACCACTGCTCCCAGTACGAGCGATCTTGCCGGTAGCCGAGCGTCGAGAACGGCACGATGCCCGCATCGAGCCAGGGGTTGCCGACGTCGGGAATGCGCGAGACGAGCTCGCCGCACGACGCGCATTTGATCTTCACCGCATCGATGAACGGCTTGTGCGGCGAATGCCCGTCGAAGATCTCCCAGCCCTCGACTGCGCGCTCGCGCAGCTCCGTCTCGCTGCCGATGATCTCGAACGCGCCGCACGACTCGCAGTCGTAGATCGGTAGCGCCAGACCGTAGTAGCGCTTCTTCGAGATCATCCAGTCGTCCATGTTCTTCAGCCAGTCGAGCTCGCGTGCCAGGCCGAAGTCGGGGATCCAGCGGATCTGCTTCGTCACATCGGCGATCGATGCGCGCAGCTCGTTCATGCTGATGAACCATTCGTCGACGAGACGGAAGATCAACTGCGTGCCGCAGCGCCAGCAATGCGGGTAGCGATGCGCGTACTGCTGCGTGCGATACATCAGTTGCTTTTGCCGCAGCGAGTCGAAGATGGCGTCGCGCGTCGCATCGTCGCCGACGTATGCGCCCGTTAGCGACGCGAAGCCGTCGACGTAGTGACCCTCGTCGTCGACCGGCGCGATGACGGCGAGGCCGTACTCCTTGCTGAGCGCGAAGTCTTCTTTTCCGCAACCCGGCGCGATGTGGACAATGCCCGTACCCTCATCGTCCGAGACATCCGTCCAGGCGATCACGCGATGCTCGACGCCCTGTTCCGCGGGCAGCTCGTCGAACGGCGCGCGGTAGGTCAACCCGACGAGCTCGCTGCCCTTCACCTCGCCGAGCATTTCAAACCCCGGCTTCAGCGCCGACTTCACGGCGCCCTTCGAGACGTAGAGGACATCGTCGACGCCTTCACGCGCCGCCTGCTTCACCCTCACGTACGTGAGTTCCGGATGCACCGCCGCGGCGACATTCGCCGGCAGCGTCCACGGCGTCGTCGTCCATACGAGCAGCGACTCGCCCGGCCGCTCGGGCAGCGGAAACTTCACGTAGACGCTCGTGTGCGTGACCTCGCGGTATCCCTCCGTCACGATCTCGTGCTCCGACAGTCCCGTCGCACAGCGCGGGCACCAGGGCATGACGTCGTTGCCCTTGTAGATCCAGTTCTTCTCCCAGCAGCGCTTGAGGAACATCCAGATCGTGTAGTTGTTCTCGTCGGAGTTCGTGTAGTACGAGTTGTCCCAGTCCATCCAGTAGCCGAGGCGCTTCGACTGCTCGGTGATGATGGCGGCAAACTGCGTCACGCGATC
Organism: Dehalococcoidia bacterium; assembly: GCA_038211505.1. Taxonomy (GTDB): domain Bacteria; phylum Chloroflexota; class Dehalococcoidia; order DSTF01; family JACRBR01; genus JBBQVO01. The sequence continues at coordinate 18,695 of JBBQVO010000031.1, forward strand.
CTTGCACTCCTGCACGAAGACATCGATGCCAAAGTCGAGGATGTCCTTCTTCGATTGGAACCCGTGCGCCTTCTCGACCTCCACCTCGATCCACAACCCCTGGCAGTCGAAGCCGTTCTGGTATCGCTGCTTTTCGCCGAGCATCGTGTGGAAGCGCTGCCAGAGATCCTTGTACGAGCGCCCCCACGCATGGTGCACGCCCATCGGGTTGTTCGCGGTGATCGGCCCATCGATAAACGACCAGCGCCGCTCCGACGCCTCGTTGCGCCGCAGATACTTCGCGATCATGTCGCGTTCGCGCCACCACGCCAGCGTCGCCTTCTCCATCTCAACGAAGTTGGGTCTTGTGGATACTGGTGTTAGTGTCATCTCTGTTGCTCCTCCGGAGCCCTCACCCCGGCCCTCGGCCACCCCTCTCCCACTGGGGGAGAGGGGCTTCATCCGACGCTCGGTCTTTGAATGCGGCGCGTATAGCGTTCAGGGCAGACGACAGATCTGTGGTCACTTGCTCAGCGGCGACGCGGACGAATCGGATGTCGAGCGACTCGATGAGCTGCTGCCGCTCGGCGTCGAGAGCGGCCTGCGCGACATCGTGACGCACACCGCCGTCGACCTCCACCGCAAGTCGTTCTTCCGAGCAGTAGAAGTCCAGCACGAATGGCCCGATCGGCTGCTGCCGACGAAACTTTCGCCCGACGAGCTGGCGCGTGCGAAGCGCCTCCCAGAGAATGCGCTCGCTCTCGGTCGCCCGCGTGCGTAACTCACGCGCCGCCTTGCCTGTGCGCCACCGCAACTCGGCGGCGACGTCCCACCCTATGCGGCCCTCAGACAATCCCGTCCTTCGCATTCAGGTTTCGTCCTTCATCGACCGAGCTCCAATCTGAGCCCCTCTCCCCTAGTGGGAGAGGGGTGGCCGAAGGCCGGGGTGAGGGCGTTCGGTCGCCACATATGAACCGCCATCGGCAACCCTCCCCCCACGCAAACAGCAAAGCCCGCCCCAACTCAGGGACGGGCCGAACATTCGACACCCGCGGTACCACCCTCATTCCTCGATCGTGCGCGCGCATGACGCGTGTCGTCGATCGAAGCGCTTCGTTTTCGGGCGCTGACACGCCCTGCCCGGCTAACGAGGGCCACCGGACGCGCTTACTTCTGCACGGCCGCAGGTTCAGCGCGTCAGCTCGGGAGTGATCTTCGGCCGCGGCCACCGCATCCGGCTCGCACCAGCCCGGACTCGCTCAGCGGCGCGCGCGACGTACTCGTCTCCGTCGTCGCCTGTGCACGCAGTATAGGCCATCGCTAGGCATGAATGTCGCGGGACGGCTATCGCCTCGAATTGATCAGCGCGCCCCACGTCGCGACGCAGAACGGCACGCAGTACGTCAGCGGGATCTTCCACCACAGCGCCGCCGGAAAGGCGCCGCCGGCGATGATGTTGCCCTGGTTGATCGCCGTCAACAGCGTCCCAACGACGATCGCCGTCATCAACGAACGCCGCAGCATCGGCCCGTGGCGCACCGCGCACCGCCAGCACATCGCCCGTCGTGACAGCACGAACGACATCGTGCCGTCGAGCGGGCGCGAACATCGGGTGCAGTTCTGCGACGCGGCCGTTGCGTCCGCCACGCTTGCTACGGCACCATCACGACGCGGCCGAAGGCGGCGCGGCTCTCGATGTGCGCGTGCGCTGCCGCGGCCTCCGAGAGCGGGAACGTGCGGTCGATGACAACCTTCAGTTCGCCCTTCGCGATGTCGCGCAGCAAGTCGTTCATCATCGGCACGACGCGCGGCGCCGAGCGGAACGTCTCGAGGCCGAAGAAGACGCCCGTAAGCGAGCCGTTGGTGCCGCTCATCGGGCTGATATCGATGCCACGATCGGAGCGGCTGACGTTGCCGACGGTGATCACGCGGCCGCGGTACGCCGCACACATCAGGCTGCCCTCGAGCGTCTTGCCGCCGACGGAATCGACGACGAGATCGACGCCCTGGCCGTTCGTCAGCTTGCGTACCGCCTCGACAAAGCTGCCCTCGCGATAGTTGACGCCCTGATCCATCCCGTACTGCTTCAGCCGTTCGAGCTTCTCGTCGCTGGATGACGTCGCCAGCACTATCGCGCCGGCGCGCTTCGCCAACTGCACGCAGGCGATGCCTACGCCGCTTGTGCCCGCCTGGATGAGCACGGTCTCGCCCGCCTTCAGCCGCCCAAACTCGAACAGGCAGTCGTGGGCGGTGCCCCACGACACCGGCACGCACGCCGCATGCTCGAGCGAGCATCCTTCCGGCACGAGAAACGTCGACGTCACCGGCACCGACGCCATCGCCGCATGCGATCCGCTCGCCATCAGCGCCGTCACGCGATCGCCGACCTTGCGATCGGTGACGTTCGCGCCGACTTCGCGTACGACGCCGGCGCAGTTGTAGCCGACGATGTGCGGCTTCGAGGTCAACGCGCCGCCAGCGCGATTGAGCACGTCGCCGCCCTCGATCGCGATCGCCTTGACGTCGATCAAGACGCCGTTCGGGTGCAGTTGCGGATCCGGCACGTCCTCATACTTGAAGACATCCGGCCCGCCGTTTTCGTAGTACACCGCCGCTTTCATGTTCTCTCCCGTCGCTCTCGCGCTGCTTCTATCGTTACGGTCGTTGTTCTTCTATCTCGCCATCAGCTCACGAGCCGGCGGATCGTCTCGAACAGCACCTGGCAGCCGAGGCGCAGGTTGTCGACGCTAATCCGCTCGTTGTGTCCATGTACCGTCATCGCATCGTTCTGCTCCAGCAAGTACGGAATGAAGCCGTACGACGTGATGCCATGCTGCCGGAACACGCGCGAGTCCGTGAACCCTGCCGACACGCTCGGCAGAACGAGCGCCTCCTCGACGTAGTCGTGCACGACATCCTCGATGATCCCGAAGAGTTCCGTATCGATCGGCGATGACGGCGTGCTCGACTTGAAAATCGTTTCGACGCGCACCTTGTCGTCACCGATCACGTCGCGGATCTGCTGCGTGAACGCTTCCGGATCCTGCCCCGGCAATAGCCGGCAGTCGATCGTCGCTTCGGCGATGCCGGGGATGACGTTGTGCTTCATGCCGGAGTGCATGCTCGTCGCGCTGATCGTGTTCGTGAGGATCGCGCGGGCCAGCAGGTTGCCCTCGGCGAGCTTCTCCATCGACTTCTGCGACGGCGCGTCGGAGAGCACGCGGTTGCGATGCAGGCGGTCGAAGTATTCGCGCAGCTCGGGCACGACGGTGATCGGCCGTGACCACTCCTGGATCTTGCCGAGCGCGCGGACAAGTCGGTCGAGTGCGTTGTCAGGATGCGGCACCGAGCCGTGGCCGGGACGCCCCTCGGCGATCAGCTTGAGCCACAACGGTCCCTTCTCGCTGATCGAGCAGTTGAACGCCGGCCGCCGCACGCCGAACACTTCGGCCGAGCCCCAGCCGCCTTCGTTGATGACGAATTCCGCGTCGAGCGTCTCCGGATGGTGTTCCTCCATCCAGTCGATGCCCCAGTCGCCGCCCGCCTCCTCGTCGGCGAGCGCCATGTAGACGATGTCGCGCGTGTGCGGCAGCTTGTGCCGCTTGATGATGAACATTGCGATCAGTTCCATGATGCCCATCGACTTCATGTCGAGCGCGCCGCGGCCGTAGATGACGCCGTCGGCGACGGCGCCGGAGAACGGCTCGAAGTCCCAGTACTGCCGTTCGACCGGGACGACGTCTGTGTGGCTGAGCAGGATCAGCGGCGCCTTCGTGCCGTCGCCCGCCATCGTCGCTGTCATGTTCATCCGCTCGCGCCCGTGCTCGCGCGCGTCGGAGGCATCGTAGAAGGCGATGTCGTCGATGCCCTCTTTGCGGAACAGCCCGGCGAGCCACTCGCACGCCGCCAGCTCGCGGCCCGGCGGGTTCGACGTGTCGATGCGGATGAAGTCCGACAGCAGCTGCGTCGCTTCTTCGGTCAGAGGATCCCAGTCGATGTTCGGCGCGTCGGCAGCCATATGTGTGTCCTTAGAAGTCGATGGGCGGCGTAACTCTGCCCGCACGTTCGTCCGACGTCGGATGTGGCGGCATTGTAGGCGAACCTGCCCGTAGCCTCACGACGCCGATCGTCGGGAATGCGTAGGCTACGCGCCGCCTGTGCGTCCGGAACGCACGGCCCAGTCGTCCGATCATGCTCCTGTTGATGGGAAGGAGGCGGTCGTGCGAACGTTCGTGTTTGTCGTGTTGATGCTGGGGCTGGCGTTCATGCTGATGGCGGGATTCCTGCTACCGGTTCGCGGCTAGGCCGCCGCTCACGGTAGCCTGATCGCGGCATCTGATGCGGCGACGGAGGCGTAGATGAAAGTAAGCGATGAGAAGCGGGACGCGTATCTGGCCGTCTACAACGACTGGCAGAAGAAGCTCGCAGAGCTTCACGAAGTCTTCCTCGATGGCACACGCACGCCCGTCGGCGATCAGTTCAAGGGCCTCCTCAACCGCGAAGCTCGCGCCAAGGAGAGGTACGACGCCGCCCGCCTCGAGCTCCTCGGCATCCCTTCCGCCGAAGACTCGCCCTTCAGCGACTAGCTCACGACAAAGATGAACCACAGAGAGACAGAGCCACAAAAGACGGATAAGGGTGGGTCGCCTCCGAACGAAACCTCTGTGCCGCTGTGCCTCTGTGGTGAACAAACATGACCGAAGGATGGGTCGAATATCTCACGGGACCATATGGGTTCGCGTTTGCGTTCGCCGCCGGCATTCTTTCGTTTCTGTCGCCGTGTGTGCTGCCGCTCGTGCCGGCGTATCTCGCGCACCTCACCGGCACGACGGCGACGCTCGATCCGTCACGCTCCAGCCGCCGCGAGACTGTGACGCACGCCGCGTCGTTCGTGCTCGGCTTCACCGTCGTGTTCACGACCATCGGCGCGTCCGTCGGGCTGCTGTCGGCGACGCTCGGCGGCGACGACGCGTTCTTCATCCGCGATCATCAACGGCTGCTGGCCGAGATCGGCGGCGTCTTTCTGATTATCACGGGCCTGAACCTCATCGGCGTCATCAAGATCCCGTTCCTCTACCGCACCTACACGCTCGAGACGGCGACAGCCGGCGGGC
>JBBQVO010000032.1:0-23262 GCA_038211505.1 Dehalococcoidia bacterium
GAGGCGGCCGGCTTCGTGACGAACCGCTACGGCGGCGACTTCATGCCCGACAAGCCGCGCTTCTACAAGACGAAGGCGAAGGGCGCGCAGGAAGCGCACGAAGCGATCCGCCCGACGTCGGCGTTCCGCACGCCGCAGGAGATGCAGGCGTCGCTGAAGCCGGATCAGCAGAAGCTGTACATGCTGATCTGGCAGCGCTTCATCGCCAGCCAGATGGCGGACGCCGTCTTCGATCAGGTCAGCGTCGAGATCGACGGCGCCGTCGACACGCAACCCGCGCCGTACCTGCTGCGAGCCTCGGCGAGCCACATGCGCTTTCCGGGCTTTCGCCAGGTTTACATCGAGGGCCGCGATACAGACGAAGACGAAGATGCCGAGAAGTCGCTGCCGGAGCTGACCGACTCCGACATCCTCCGATTGCTCGAAGTGAAGCCAGATCAGCACTTCACGGAGCCGCCGCCGCGCTACACAGAGGCGACGCTCGTGAAAGCGCTCGAAGAGAACGGCATCGGCCGGCCTTCGACGTACGCGGCGATCATGTCGACGATCCAGGATCGTGGCTACGTCCGCAAGGACGGCCGCGCGTTGCACCCGGAGGAGATCGGCACGATCGTCACCGACATGCTCAAGGAGCACTTCCCGGCGGTCGTCGATCTCGGCTTCACAGCGCGCATGGAAGACGAACTCGACGAGGTAGCGAACGGCGAGCGGCCGTGGCCCCCGGTCGTGCGCGAGTTCTACGACCCGCTGGCGAAGGAGCTGGAAGCGGCGGCCGATGCTCCGCGCGTCGAAGAACTTACGGATCAGATCTGCGAGAAGTGCGGCAAGCCGATGATCCTCCGCTGGGGCCGGTTCGGGCAGTTTTACGCCTGCTCTGGCTTTCCGGAGTGCAAGAGCACGCGCCCGTTCGGCGACGAAGCGACGGCGCAGCAGGAGCAGACGGACGAGAAGTGCGACGAATGCCAATCGCCGATGGTCGTCAAGCGCGGCCGTTTCGGCCAGTTCCTCGCCTGCTCGCGCTACCCCGAATGTAAGGGCTCGCGGCCGATCCTCAAGAAGGTCGGCATCCCGTGCCCGAAGGACGCCGGCGAGATCGTCGAGAAGCGAAGCAAGCGCGGCAAGACGTTTTACGCCTGCGCGAACTACCCGAACTGCGATTTCACGAGCTGGTCGCGCCCGCTCAAGCAGCCCTGTCCGTCATGCGGTGGCCTGATCGCGATCGCGACGAAGGGCACCGCCAAGTGCACCGTCTGCGACTGGAAGGGCGACGTCGACGCGCTCGAGCCTGAACTCGTCCAAGCCTCCGCGTGACCAATTCCCCGGATGTCGCTCATAATCCGCCTCTGACGGCCGACACAAGCGCGCGGCGCCCCCGGACGGCGCAATGATCGAGCGTGGCGACGCCATCGCGTCCGGGCGGCTCAGTCGACGGCGATTCCTCGCGGCGTCGGCGGCGCTGGCCGCTGCCGGATCCGTCGCCGCGATCGCGGGCTGTGATCGCTCGAAGAACAAGAAGTCCTCGGTCGCGGGTTTGTCCGCGAAGCCGCCGGCATCGCTCGTCGCCGTGTCGACGCGGGGCGGCGTCCTGCGGGTCTTCAACTTCGACGCGCTGCAGCCCGACTCGCTCGACCCGCATCTGACGCAGTTCGGCCCGATCGCCAACATGCACTCCGCCGTCTACAGCAAACTGCTGCGCTACGACGACGAGCGCGCCGGCACGATCGTCCCCGATCTCGCGGCGGCGATGCCCGAGCAGCCGGACGAGAAGACGTACATCTTCACGCTGCGCGACGGCATCAGATTCCACGACACGCCGAAGTTTCGCCTCCTCTATCCGAAGACCGCCGGCCGCGCGCTCACCGCCACCGACGTCCGCGACAGCATCGCGCGCCAACTCAACGCGGGCAGCGCGCAGTCGCGACGCTTCTTCCGTTCGAGCGACTGGAATGTCATCGATAACATGGAAGTGCGCGATACGCGGACGCTCGTCATCACGACGAAGACGCCGGTCGCGCCGTTCTTGAGTTTCCTCGCCGGCCGCCACGCCCAGATCATCCCCGTCGAGGTGCTCGATCACGACGGGCAGATCGCCAGTGATGCGCAGGTGATCGGAAGCGGATCGTTCATGCTCGATTCGTTCGAGCAAGGCGTCGCCGTACGCCTGCGGCGCAATCCGGCGTGGTTCGCGCGCGACGATCGCGCCGGCGACATCGGCAACGGCCGCCCGTTTCTCGACGGTTACGACGCCTTCCTCTCGCCGCAGGAAGACGCGTTTCAGCGCGCAGCATTCGAGCGACGCCTCGTCGATGCGACGGGCTTTCTCGACCCGGCGACCCTCGACAGCGAGCGCAAGACGAACCTCGCCGACATCAGCGCCGAAGAGACGGACGCCGGCGGCTTTCTCGCCTGCCGCCTGCTGCTCGACCGTGCGCCGTTCAAAGACGATCGCGCTCGCCGCGCGCTCCATCTCGCGATCGACCGCGGCGCCCTCATCGACCTTCTGTACGCCGCGAGCGACGGCCGCCCATCGGCGAAGCTCAGCGGGCCGATCGCGCCGGTGATGGATCGCTGGAGCATCACGCAAGACGACCTGCGCAGGCGTCCCGGCTACCGCTACGACGCGCAGGGCCGAGCAGCCGACATCGCGCAAGCCAAGCAGCTCTGGTCAGCGGCGCTTGGTGAAGGCGCGGCCGAACTGAAGATCTTGTTCGCCGGCGCGCCGAAGATCATCCCCGATCGCGCTGTCGATGCGGTCAAGCGCCAGCTGCGCGATGCGCTTGGCGCGAACGTGACGGCGCAGGTCGACGCCAGCGGCCAGGTGATCCTCGGCACGGCGCTCACGCGCAATCTGGGGAGCGCGACGGACGGCGTCGTCTCGTTCTCGTTCGCGCTCGATGACGGGGGCGTCGATCTCGACGACTGGCTGTTCACGCAGTTCCGCAGCGGCCAGTCGCAGAACACGTATCGGCTACAGGATCCGCAGCTCGATGCGATGCTCGACAAATCGCGCGCCGAGTTCGACGTCGATGCGCGCCGCAAGATCGGCCTCGATGCGCAGGATTATTTGCTGGCGAAGGTGAACGCCCGCCTCGAGATCTGCGCGCCCGTGACGCGCCGCGTCGCCTGGGGCTACGTCCGCAACCCGCACATCCCCATCTGGTACGGCAACGACGAGCCGCTCGCGGACACCTGGCTCGACACCGCGCACCCCGCTTGGCGCGGGCGCGGGGGTTGATGTTCGGTATGTCGTTTCGGCCGATCTGCGCGTCGAGATCGTCCGGTCGTCGACCGAACGCGGGCTCTCCACGGCGAGTCAGCGACGGCCACGCGGGGCCGCCCCTACAGGTCGCTCGCCGGCGGCGGACACAACAGAATGCCGACGTGGCCGCATTCCTTACGGAGATGCCCGTACACAGAGTTGGTAACCTGCTGCCGATCATGATCGGGAAGGGGTGGGCGTGACAATCATCGTCATGGGGTTCATCGGATTCATCGCCGGCTTCGTGCTCGACGAACTGATCGCGCGTCTCGCCCGCGAGCCGTACGAGCGTGGTGACTTCGACGACGATGCCGACTCGCAGGATCCGACGTCGGCCGCCGCCCTCGAACTGCGCAGCGAGATGGGCGCGCTCGACATGCCGCGGTTGCTGACGACGGGCGCCTGGTACCGACGCGCGATCGTCGTCGCCGCTGCCACGGCGCTGTTCGCAGCGCTCGGTCGCCAGTACCAGGGCGACGACCTGCACCTGACGATTGTGGCGTTCTACGCGTCCGTGCTGCTGATCTGCACCGCGACGGATATCCTCGCCTACCGCGTGCCGAACGCCGTCACGTATCCGGCGATCATCGGCACCTTCATCCTCGGCATGGTGATCTCCGATGCCAACCGCCTCGACGTGACGTTCGGTGGCCTGCTGTTCGGCGGGCTGCTCTTTGTCCCGTCGCTGCTCACCGGCGGAGCGATGGGGATGGGCGATGTGAAGCTGGCCTTCTTCGTCGGCTTCGCGCTTGGACTTACGTTCGTCGTCAACGCGATGATCATCATGGCGATCGCCGGCGGCGCCATCGCGGCGCTGCTGCTGATCACGCGCATCCGCAGCAAGGGTGACCCGATCCCGTACGCGCCGTTCATCGCCGCGGGCGCCATCATCACGATGCTGCTCCGCGGCACCGCCTTCCGCGCGGTCTGAGGGGCGAGCTGTCCGCCGACGACTTACCGTAACGCGCCCCCGCCGACGCGCCGCCGTTCGATAGAATGACGGATGCCCATCGATGTCCGGCTGCTCGATCACACGCGCGATCCGATGCGCTCGCTCTACGTCGCGTACCGCACGGCGTACTCCGCACTGACGCCGCAGAAGATCGTCGACAACATCGAGTCGGAGAAGATCACCCGCAAGCAGATGCTGGAGTTCATCGAGAAGCGGCTGGAGACGGGCCACGCGTCGCCACTTGAGCACGTCTGGTTCGAGTTCGCGATTTCTGGCGTCAGCCGCGCCTTCAGCCATCAGTTCGTGCGGCACCATATCGGCATCAGCTTCGAGCAGCAGAGTCAGCGCTACGTCGAATTCAAGAAGGGGCGCTTTCCGTACACCGTGCCGGACACCGTCCGCCGCGCCGGCATGGCCGAGAAGATGGAGGAGGCGTTCGGCCAGCTGGGCGAGCTGTACCAGGAGATGCTGGATGCCGGCGTCCCGGCGGAGGACGCGCGCTTCCTCATTCCGAACGCCGCCAACACGAACTTCAAAGTCGCCGTGAACTTCCTCGAGCTCCTGCACATCTGCGATCTGCGCCTCTGCACGCGCGCGCAGTGGGAGTTCCGGCAAGTGGCGTCGCAGATGCGGGCGCAGATCAACCGCACGTTCCCGGAGCTGGCGCGCTACATCCAGCCGAAGTGCGGTGACAAGCGCTGGGGTTACTGCGATGAGTCGCTCGCGGATTGGAAAGCGTGCGCCATCGGCAAGAAGCGCCCCCACAAACAGCAGCTGTTCGAGCTTTTCGACGCCCACCGAAAAGGCGAAGTGCGGCCGCTCGCCGAGGACGACTTCAAGCTCATCGAAGAAGTCGACGCCTCCGTCGCGACCGCCGGATCGGCGAAAGACCCCGGCGTCGGTCAGCCGCCGTCGCTGCTTTCGGCGGCGTCCGGCGACCCGCCGCCGTCGACGCGCGACGAGGGATAGCCCGCCGTTCGCGCGCTGTCCCTGAACCAAGACGGACTTATACTGGCGTACTCACGCGCCGCGGCGAACCGTAGACGAGGATTGATGGCGAACGAGACCATACGGCAGTTGCGCACGGACGCGCTCGCGACGCTCAACTCGGCCGGCGATCAGCGCGTGCTCGATGCTTGGCGCGTCGAGTATCTCGGACGCAAAGGGCGCCTTACTGGTGTCCTGCGCGGTCTCGCCGAACTATCGATCGACGAACGCAAGGCCGTCGGCGCCGCAGCCAACGTCCTCAAAGAGGAGCTGGAGCAGGCGTTCGAATCCCGCAGCGAAGCATTGCGCAGCGCGTCGATCAGCGCCGCGATCGAGCACGGCAAGATCGACGTGACGCTGCCGGCGCGGCCGCGACCGCGCGGCGGCCTGCATCCAGTGACGCAACTGCTCCGCGAAATGCTCGCCGTCTTCAACTCGATGGGGTTCTCCGTCGTCGAAGGCCCGGAGGTCGAACTCGATTTCTACAACTTCGAGGCGCTGCGGATCCCTGCCGATCATCCGGCGCGCGATATGTGGGACACGATGTGGGTCGATGAGACTGTCTCTGGCCGCCGCCCGCTGCTGATGCGCACGCACACGTCGCCAGCGCAGATCCGCACGATGGAGCGGCATAAGCCACCGATCCGCATCGTCGTGCCAGGCCGCGCGTATCGCTTCGAGGCGACCGACACCACGCACGAATGGATGATGACGCAGATGGAGCTCCTCGCCGTCGACGAGGGCCTCAACATGGGCCACCTCAAGGGGACGCTGCTCGAACTCTTCCGCCGGCTCTTCGGGCGCGATCGGCAGATCCGGCTGCAATGCTCGTACTTCCCGTTCGTCGAACCGGGAGCGGAGGTGGCGATGGACTGCTACGTCTGTAGCGGCGCCGGCTGCGCGACATGCCACCAGACCGGCTGGATCGAGATGCTCGGCGCCGGCATGGTGCATCCCGAGATCCTCGAAAACATGGGCATCGACTCGAAGCGATACACCGGCTTTGCCGCCGGCATGGGGCTGGAGCGCCTGGCGATGCAGTATTTCGGCGTGCCGGACATCCGCTACTTCTATCAGAACGATCTGCGCTTGCTGCAGCAGTTTTAAGGCGTACGAATGCGAGTCTCACTCAACTGGCTGAGCGAGTACGTCGACCTGCGCCTCACGGCGGAGGATCTCGCTGCGCGTCTGACGATGGCCGGGCTCGCCGTTGATGCGATCGTGCGCACGGGTGGCGACTGGGGCGACGACATCCGCGTCGCGACAGTCACCGCCGTCGATCCGCATCCGAACGCCGATCGCTTGCGTCTCGCATCCGTGGACGTCGGTGGCGGCGAGACGCACCGAGTGGTCTGCGGCGCGCCGAACCTTGCCGTCGGACAGAAGATCGCCTTCGCGACCGTTGGCGCGCGCGTCCGCGACGGCCACAGCGGCAAGCCGTCCGTGCTGAAGCCTGCCGTGATTCGCGGCGTCGAGTCAGCCGGCATGGTGCTCAGCGAGTACGAGTTGGGCATCTCCGAAGACCACGAAGGCATCCTCGAACTGCCGGCGGACGCGATCGTCGGCCGGCGCCTCGCCGACGTGATCGGCGATACGATCTTCGAACTCTCCGTGACCCCTAACCGCGCCGACTGGCTCTCCGTCGTCGGCATCGCCCGCGAGGTCGCGGCGCTCACCGAGCAGACCGTGCGCGAGCCCTCGCTCAAATACGACGAGCAGGGGCCGCCGATCAAAGGCCACTGCGTCGTGCAGATCGTCGCCAACGACCTTTGCCGCCGGTACATCGGCACGGTGATCACGGGCATCAAGCTGGCGCCGTCGCCGGCGTGGATGCAAGAGCGGCTGATCGCGCTCGGCCAGCGCCCGATCAACAACGTCGTCGATATCACGAACTACGTCATGCTCGAACTCGGACAGCCGCTGCACGCGTTCGACTACGACACGATCGCCGGCCACCGGATCATCGTCCGCCGCGCCAGCGACGGCGAGCAGTTCACGACACTCGACGGCGAAGCGCGCACCCTCACCGACGACATGCTCGTGATCGCCGACGCCGAAGGGCCGGTGGCGCTTGCCGGCGTCATCGGCGGACTCCAGAGCGAAGTCACCTCGTCGACAGTCAACATCCTCCTCGAATCGGCGAACTTCGTCGGCTCGAACGTCCGGCGCACGAGCATGACGCTGAAGGCGCGCAGCGAGGCGTCATCGCGGTTCGAGAAGGGGTTGCCGCCCGAACTGGCGCTGATCGCGTCGAAGCGTGCAACGAAGCTGCTCGTGGAGATTGCCGGCGGGACGGCGCTCGCCGGCGCCGTCGACGTGTATCCCGGCAAGACGCGCGAGGCGCGCATCGAAGTGCCGAAGCAGCGTATCTCGCAGGTGCTGGGCATCGATCCGCCGGCGTCGAAAGTGCGGTCGGTGCTGACCGGGCTCGGCTTCTCGGCGCGATGGGTGCCGCCGGACCGCTACGTCGTGCGCGTGCCGTACTGGCGGCCGGATGTCCGCATCGCCGATGACGTTGCCGAAGAAGTGATGCGGATCATCGGCTACGACGAAATACCGGCGCTACCGATCGCCGGCACCGTGCCGCCACCGATCCCGCAGCCACTGCGCGATCTGCGTGAGCGCGCGCGGGACGCGCTCGCGGCCGCCGGCATGCGCGAGACGATCTCGTACTCGATGACGACGATGGATGCGTTACAGCGCGTGATGCCGAAGGAGACGCTGGCGATCTATCCGCCCTATAAGCTCGTCAACCCGATCTCGTCGGAGCACGAATATCTGCGGCCGACGCTCCGCGCGAACGTGCTGATGACGCTCGCCTCCAACCTGCGCTACCAGAAGGGCGAGGTCGCCATCTTCGAATCGGCGCGCACCTACGAGCGCCCGGACGCGCGCGCGCCGAGAGACGGCGCGCCGTTCGGCGAAGAAGCGATGCCGGTTGAGCGCGAGAGCATCTGCGCGGCGATCAGCGGCCGCCGACCCGATCGTTGGGGCCGCCCGTCCGACGACGGCATCGACTTCTTCGACGCGAAGGGATATCTCGACGATCTACTGCGCGGCATCGGTGTCGATGCGACGTACGTCGCCGCCGATGAGTTCGGCATGGCGCCGGGACGCACGGCGGAAGTTCGCATCGGCGATCGCCGGATCGGCGTCGTCGGCCAGATGCACCCCGATGTCTGCGCCGCGTTTGACATCGGGCAGGAGACGTTCATGTTCGAGATCGCGCTCGACGATGTGCTGCCCCTGATCGGCGCGCGGCGCAAGGCCGCCAGCGTCTCACGCTTCCCGGCGGTCGAGCAGGATCTGGCGCTGATCGTCGATGCCGCCACGCCCGCGGGGGCGCTGCAACAAACCATCGAGTCAGCCGCACTCGTACGCGAAGCGCGTGTCTTCGACGTGTACACGGGCGACCAGGTGCCGGCCGGCAAGAAGTCGGTGGCGTTCGCTGTCCAGTACCAATCCGACGACCACACCCTCACCGACGACGACGTGGCGAAGGCGCAGCGCAAGCTCGTCGAGCGCCTCCGCCGCGAGTTCGGCGCGGAGCTACGGGGCGGCGCCTGAGCGCGTTTCACACCCGCTGTCAATTTGTCACGTCTGATACGCATTTGTTGCGTTTTCGCTGATCCGCATCTGCACCGGAGGCGAAAAACGGGCGTACTCTGATGCTCAGCGATCCCTGCCGCAGATGGACGGCGCGTCGTGAACCCGACGCGCCCGTCCTGTACGCAACGCCATGATCTGAGCCGAGTAAAGGTGCCGCTCCGCGCACCTACGTTTGCGGCGCGATGCGCGGAAGCGGCTCTTGCAGGAAAGGAGGCCTTCCCGGCAATTCCAGTATCGACTTCTTACCACCTACCCCGCAATACGTTCTGGAGGAACGCATGATCAGCAAGAAACGGCTGGCCAAGTGGGTACTCGTGCCCGCCATCGCCGGCATCGCCGTGGCCTCGTTCGTGGCCATCGGCACGCGCCCTTCGACGCAGACCGAGGCATCGAGCCACCGTGAGGCGCCGCTCATCAGCGGCGACCCGAAAGCCGACGCCACCGACACGTACGTCTTCATCGCGCCAGACAGCCCCAACATGGCGACGCTCGTCGGCAACTGGGTTCCTCTTGAGGAACCGGCCGGTGGCCCCAACTTCTACAACTGGGGCGACGACGTCCTCTATTCGTTCTCGATCGACAACAACGGGGACGGCAAAGCGGATCTTCACTACGACTTCCGTTTCTACACCGAAGTGCAGGATCCGACGACGTTCCTTTACGCGACCGGTCCGATCCTGTCGCTGAACGATCCGCACTTCAACATTCGCCAGTTTTACGACGTGACCTTCACGGGCCCGAACCACGAGCCCAAGAGCGTCATCGCTACCCATCTCGCCGTGCCGCCGAACAACATCGGCCCGGTCTCGACGCCGAACTACGACGCGCTCGCCACAGCGGCCGTCTACAGCCTGCCGAACGGCGGCAAGGTGTTCGCCGGTCAGCGCGACGACCCGTTCTTCGTTGACCTCGGCTCGCTGTTTGACCTGGCGACGATCCGCCAGCCTCCGGGCAACAACGGCGGCGGCATCGACAACGTCGCGGGCTTCAACGTGCTGTCGATCGTGCTGCAGGTGCCAATTACGGAAGTGACGGGATGTCACTGCGACTCCCAGCCGCAACAGGCCGCCGCGGTGACGACGAACAAGAGCACCAACGACGATGGCACCCGTACGCGGACGGACGCCACCAAGACCTCACGAACGAAGACGCCGGCAGCGACGCGCACGGTTGTTGCGACGCCGACTGCGGCGCCGCCGCCTCCGCCGCAGAGCGATCTCGTGATCGGCGTGTGGACGGATACGTTCCGCCAGCGCGTCAACGTCTTCAACGGGGACGGCTCGCAGTCGGACTCCGGCCCGAACCGCAAGGTCTCGCGTCTCGGTAACCCGCTGGTCAACGAAGTCGTGATCCCGCTGTCCAGTAAGGACAAGTTCAACGCTTCGTATCCCGAAGATGACGGCCAGTTCGCTTCGTTCGTCCTCAACTCGGATCTCGCGGCGAAGCTGAACGCCGTGTACAACGGCGTCATCCACCCGATCCCGACGGGCAACCGGACGGATCTGGTGACGGTGTTCCTGACGGGCCTCCCCGGCTTGAACCAGCCGAAGAACGTGGTGCCGAGCGAAGAGCTCCGCATCAACCTCGGCATCAAGCCCGCCAGCTGCGGCCCGGTGAAGCGCCTCGGCGTGATCGCCGGTGATAACTGTGGCTTCCCGAACGGCCGCCGCCTCGGCGACGACTCGACGGACGTTGAGCTGCGGGCAGTCGCCTGCGGTTACGGCTTCAACCTCGGCCCATGTGTCGATTCGTCGCCGAACAACAAGCTCGGTGACGGTGTCGACCAGAACGACAAGGCGTTCCTGGCCTCGTTCCCCTACGTCGCGTCGCCGTTCTCGGGCTTCGCTAGCCCGCACAACACGACGCCCGTGCCGACGCTCGCATCTGGTCTCGGTGGCGCCGCCGCCGCGATCGTGCTGCTGCTCGCCGGCTCGCAGATCGTCTCACGCATCCGTCGCCGCCGCGGTACGGAGGTAACGGAATCTCGCTAACGCCGAACGACCAGGGAGGGTGCGCATCGCGCGCACCCTCCCTGGCGACCCGCCAAGAACGATGAGCAATACGACGACACAGGATTCCGAACGAACCGCATGAAGCTCCGACTGACGATCCTCGCTACCGCGCTCACCGTGCTGCTCGCCGCCTTCGCGGTGCGCGCGCTGCTCGATCGCGGGGGCGATCCGACGCCGCAGCGCGTCACGACGGCGTCGGCGCAAGAGACGGCGGCGTCGCGCGTCTCGAAGCTTGAGCAGCAGGTGCGCGATCGGCCGGACGACGTCGATACGCTCACACAACTGGCATCGTCGTACCTCTCGCGAGCGCGCGAGACCGGCGATCCGTCGTTCTACGGCCTCGCCGATCTCGCGGTGAAGCGGGCGTTGCAGACCGATCCCAACAACGTCGGCTCGCTCGTCGTGGCTGGCGGTCTCGCCGCATCGCGACATGACTTCACTGGAGCCCTTGCGCTCGCCGAGCAGGCGCGCGCCATCGCACCAAGCTACGTCGCGACCTACGGCGTGCTGACCGACGCCAACGTCGAGCTGGGCCGCTACTACGATGCCGTCGCCGCGGCGCAGCAGATGGCGGATCTGCATCCGAACTTTGCGTCGTATAGCCGCATCTCCTACATCCGCGAGCTCTACGGCGATCTCGATGGCGCCATCGCCGCCATGCAGCAAGCGGTCGATGCGGGCTCGGCTGTGTCCCAGGACGTCGTCTGGGGGCGCGTGCTTCTCGGCAATCTCTACCTCGCGAAGAACGACGTCTCCGCAGCGTCGCAAGAGTATCAGCGTGCGGGCGATCTTCTGCCCGACGATCCGATCGCCGAGTCTGGACTGGCGCGCCGCGCGATGATCGCCGGCGACGACGCTGAGGCCGAACGCCAGCTGCGCTCCGCCATCGAGAAGCGCCCTCTGCCGGAGTACCTCATCTCACTCGGCGATCTGCTGTGGTCGGAGGGTCGCACCCAGGAAGCCGATCAACAGTACGCGACCGTGGGCGCGATCGAGCAGCTCTTCGCGGCCAACGGCGTCGACATCGATATCGAACTGGCGCTGTTCAACGCCGACCACGACATCAGCCCGGAGCAGACGTATCAGTCCGCGCTCGCCGCCTACGCGCGCCGCGGCAGTGTCTACGGCGCCGATACCGTCGCCTGGGCCGCGTACAAAGCCGGACACATCGAAGAGGCGCAGAAGTACATGACCGAGGCGCAACGGCTCGGCACCCGCGACTCCCGCCTCGCCTACCACGCCGGCGTCATCGCCGAGGCGGCCGGCGATCATGATGCCGCCGCCCGCAACCTCCGCGATGCGCTCGCCGCCGCCCCGTCGCTCTCCCTCCGATACGCCACATCCGCAAAGCAGATGCTCGCCGGAATCACCGCCTCCGCCTCCCGCTAACCGCAGGTCGCGCTATGTGCGATCGGCTACGGCTACTGCGGGGCGCGGTCGTGTGCACTTCGCCGCGAGATCCCCGCATCTCCGCGCCATGTTCGAACAGGTCCCCTCGCCCCTCGGGGGGAGAGGGGTGGCCGAAGGCCGGGGTGAGGGCTCCCGCACGCAGAAACAGCGGCGAGAGAATCTCTCTCGCCGCTGCTCCGTCTTACGTTCCGTGCGAACGACTACTTCGTCGCGAGGAAGTACTGGTTGAACGGATTTTCGATCGGCAGCTTCTCGAACTTCGAGAAGCCCGCCTTCTCCGCCACCCGCTGGATGTTGCCCGGGCCCATGCAGGCGCCGTAACCCGCGCCGCCGTGCGCGAGCGACGCCGTCATGCACTGCAGCATGCTCACCGAGTAGAACACACGGCCGACCGGATTGATGTTCTCCTCGAGCTTGTCGGACGTGTTTGGTTCGACGATGAACCAGGCGCCGCCCGGCTTCAACGCGCCGAGGATCGACTTCGCCGCGCCTTGCGGGTCTACCATGTCGTGCAGCGCATCGAGCGTCGAGATCACATCGAAGTCGCCCGTCTGCGGCAGCTCCGTCGAGCCGCGCACCTCCCACGTCGTGTTTCGCTCGACGCCCTGCTTCGATGCGTTGCCCTTTGCCGCCTCGATGCCCGGGGCGTGGTTGTCGTAGCCGATGAACGTCGACTTCGGGAACGCCTGCGCCAACGTGCAGATCGCCTGACCGCGTCCGCAGCCGACGTCCGCCCACTTCGCGCCCTGTTCCAGCTTCGATGTCAGGCCGGCGGCGGGCAGCCACTGCTGCACGAGGAAGTTGATGTAACCGGGGCGGAAGAAACGCTCGGTGCCCTGGAATGTGTCGTTCGTGAACTCTGAGTACGGCACGCCGCCGCCCTGCCGGAACGCCTTCATCACGCCGGGGATCACCTTGTAGTGATCGGGCAGCATCTGCGCGAACCCGCCGACGAACACCGGGCTGTCTTCGTCCGCGAGCACGGCAGCCTTCGCTGCAGGCAGCGTGAACGTCATCGCCGCCGAGTCGTAGTCGATGAATCCCGAAGCCGCCATGGCCGAGCACCACTCGCGCAGGTAGCGCGGCTGGAGGCCCGTCTTCGCCGCGAGCTGCTCGACCGTGCAAGGATCGCTCGACGCGAGCGTCTTGAACAGATCGAGGCGGTCGCCGATGTACACGTGGGCGCCGGCCATCGCCGCGCCGAGCTCGTTGACGACCTTGAACGCGAACTCCATCACTTCTTCCATCGAAGGCGCTGCTGCCGGTGCGGTCTGCGTCGTCATCGTGCGATCCTTTCTGCCGTCGCCGAGCGGATGCTGGCGAGATGCCCCGTCACGTGCTCGATGAGCACGCCGCCTTCGATGAGCTGCTGCGCGGTGGGCGACGCGCCGCCGGCCAGCGTGAACGGAGCGCTCCGATCGAGGTCTTCGTCGCTGAGGCTGCGGACATAGCCCGCCATGGTGGCCGCGTCCTTGCGAAGCAGCGCCACCACCTCGGCTTTGGTGCAGTTAGCGCTCGCGGCGGCGCGCGCGTCGTTCTTGCCGTTGACGTAGTCCCAGTCGTAGCTGAGCGCCTTGCCGCCCCGAACCATCGCCTCGATGATCTCCCGCTCAAGCGGGAACTGACCGGCGACGTGCTGAGCCGTCACCGCGACTGACCACCCCTCTGGCTCGCAGGCCACTCCCCAGTCGGCGCTGGAGCACGACTCGATTGCCCTCGCGAACTCGTCGACGGCCTCTTCAAGCTGACGTGCCAGAGCATCTGATCGACTTCCCATTGAACGTTTCCTTTCTCGATTCAACTTATTGACCCGGACGCATCATGCGCCCCAAGCTCAATTGATACTGCTTCGGCGGATCGATACGGCGTGCGACTCCTTCGTGATTGCATCGGCCTCCTTCCGCCGGCGCTGTGCGCTCCTTCTGATGGTGTGATTTTCGCGCGATCACGGGGACGTCGCATCGTGGCAACTACGGAGGTTGCGGCCGGCGCGATACGGAGATTGTTCGACGAACACGAGCGGCAGTGGCGCTGGCGCGAGCGTGACTTCGGACTTCGCCGCTGGCGCTACGAGGCCGTCGTCAGCCCTTTTTCGACAGCCCATGCGGCGATCTGCGCGCGCGATGAGAAACCGAGCTTCGAGAGCACGTTGCCGACGTGCGTCTCGATCGTCCGTTCGCCAAGGACGAGCTGATCCGCGATCTCGCGGTTCGAGCATCCGCGCGCGACCAGCACGGCGACCTCGCGCTCGCGGGCGGTAAGTCCGCCGAAGGCCTCTTTCGCCGCGCGGCTCGCCGTCACAGCGCGCGCCTTCGGCAGCGATGCAAACGCCGCGTTCACGAACTGATCGCGCAGCTCACCGGCATCGAGCGAGGCGGCGATCGAGGCAATGATAACGCGCGCCGCGGCCAGCTCGCGTTCGGCGTCGTCCGTGCGTCTGGCGAGCTGATGCAGCCGCGCGAGCGAGCCGTGGATCGGCCAGAGATACGCCGGCGATGAGCGGTAGATCGCCGCGCGTTTCGCCTCCTCCAGGGATTCCAACGCTTCGGCGAAGCGCCGCATCGCGATCAATGCATCGCCCTTGATGTGGTGGAGGCGCGGCGTGCCCGACGGTTGCGGCACGCCCGGCACCGTCGTGATGAGCTCATCCGCAATCCGGAGCGCATCGGCCGGCTGTCCGTCCGCGAGCGCCAGTTGCGCCGCCGCCATCACGCAACGACGCTCCGGCAACGATTCCGGAGGGCCGTCGCCATCGCGGGAGCGATCCATCACCTCGTGGGCGCGCGATCGGTCACCGCTGAGCATGTACGCGAGCGCGAGGTGTGCGCCGACGTTGCCAATCCACCACTTCGACCGGACCTCGTTCGCCAGCGCGAACGCCGGGGCGAGCTGCTCGATGGCGAGGCCGGGCGCGAGCAGCAGGACGTAGATCTGGCCCAGCGTAAACTGCCCGCCGACGATCCATTGCTTGTGCCCGATATCTTCCGCAATACGAAGGCCGGCCGTCGCCTGGGCGATCGCCACGCCGAACCCGCCAAAGCTGCTGAGGCCCGATGCTCCGGTCCAATTGCAGTACGACAGTTCGGCGCGCGACCCGATCGCGTCGGCGATTGCCGCGGCTTCGGCGTGGTCGGCTTCACATTCCGCGAGGGAGCGCGGCGGACAGTATGTCGCCTCGTTCATATTGCTGGTGCCGTACGTTACGCGGCTCGAAAGGCTCGACGACACGATGGCGCTCGGCCCGAACGGCCGTAACAGTTCGATCGCGCGCGTACTGTGGTGGACGGCACGCACGGTGTCTCCGAAAATGCCGTTCGCCATGCCCAGCAGATCATGCGTCTCGCCTACGGCGGGCGTATCGCCGATCTCCTCGAACATGGCGAGAGCTCGCTCGTGGCGCTCGATTCCTTCCCGTGGCCGTCCGGTATTGACGAGCCAGTTGCCGACGCGGTTGAGGCTGCGGCCGCGCAGTGCCGGGTCGTCCAGCGCTTCTGCTACTTCCGTCGCCCGCACGAAAAACGAACCAGCGCGTTCGTAATCTCGGCCGGACCAGAGGAACCCAAGATCGATCAGACTCTGCCATTCGCCCGGACCGTCATGCGCGGCCTGGGACCGGTCGAATGCCTTCTCATAGTCCGCGCGCGCGCCATCGAATTCGCCGAGCGTCTCCCGTGCCGTTCCCCGCATGCCGTACAGAGATGCCGGCGGCCGCACACCGAGATGCTGCGCCGCGGCGAGGGCGCGCGTGGCGTGTTGTACCACGGCGGCGGAAGCATGGAGCGTTCCCGCGCTCTCGGCGACACGCCGCGCGTAGTAGTACGCCTCATCCCACGCTTCGGCCTCGAAAAAATGGTGCGCTAGATCGGGGAGATGGGCGTCGAGCGCGTTCGCGTAAATCTGCTGGATGGTGTCGCCGATCGTGCGATGCAACGCACGGCGTTCGCGCACCAGAAGGTCGGAGTAGATCGCCTGCTGGGTGAGGGCGTGTCGAAACGCGAAGCGTTCGGCCGACTCTTCAACGACCAACTGCGCGGCGATCAGTTCCTTGATGATCGCAAGCAGTTCACTCTCTTCGAGGCCGGCGATGCGCTGCAGCAACGCGAAATCGAACCGCCGCCCGGTGACGGCAGCCAGATTCAGCACCTGCCGCGCTCGCCCGCTCAGCCGTTCCGTCCGGTTCTGTACCGAATCGTGGATGCTGCGCGGGATGCTCAGCTCCTCGATCGGCTTTCGCTCCCACGCGCCGTCGGCGAAGAAGATGCCGCCCGAGGACACGAGCGACTTCAACACCTCCTCGATGAAGAACGGATTGCCTTCCGTCAGCGGGTAGATCGCGTCGAGCGTGTCGCTCCGAACGGGCGTCGCAAGCCCGAAGATCGCCTGGATCATCGCACCTACTTCATCGACGCGGAGCCGCGCCAGCGGCCATTCGAGGAGCAGTCGCTCGCGATCGAGCGCCGAAACGAAGCGACGCAACGCGGGCTGAACTTCGTCGCTCCGGAATGTCACCACGAGCAGGATCGGCAGCGCCGCGACCCTTCGCGCGAACTGCGTCAGAAACTCGAGGCTCGTGTCGTCGCTCCAGTGCAAGTCCTCGATGACGAGCAGCATCGGACGCTGCGCGGCCACCCGGCCGAGCATCTGGCTCAGCGCGTTGAACAGGCGCCGCTTCTCCTGATCGGGCTCCGCCGCCGCCGATGGCGTCAGTCCCTGGATGTGAGACGCCAGCTCCGGCACGAGCTTCACCAGCTCTGGGCCGTCGATGCCTACGCACGCCGTCAATTCCTCCTCGGAACGTGCGGAGATGCATGTTCTGATGAGGTCGAGGATGGGCGCGTACGGCATCGACGCGTCCGGCTCGAAGCAGTTGCCCTGGACGACTTGCAGGGCGCCGCCGTTCGCCTCGTTGTAACGCTTGATCTCGCTCACCAGGCGCGACTTCCCGATCCCGGCTTCGCCCGCGATCGAGATGATCTGCCCGTTGCCAGCAGCGACATCGCGCGCGACGCGGTTCAGCACGACCAGGTACGGCTCGCGGCCGATGAGGATCGGACAGACAACGGCAGATTCAGCGGCAAGAGCCACGGCTGATCATCCCGGTGTAGTGAGCAGGGCGATTCGGAAGAACGCCCGGCGAAGTATAGTCCGCCGCCGTGTCACTTCGTCGGCCGCACGTATGCCTGCCGCCGGGCGCTAGCTCGCCCGCCGCAAATACGGCGCCACCCCCGTCGTCTCGATGCGCGTCCGATAGACGCCCGTCCGCGCAGTGATGAAGAGCGTCGAGCCGTCCTCGCCCCAGGCGCAGTTCGCCGGCATCTGTGGGCAGTCGATGATGCCGAGCGGCCGTCCGTCGGCGGCGAACACCTGCACCGTCGTCGCGCACACGTAGACCCTGCCGGCCTCGTCGACCTTCATCCCGTCCGGCCGCCCCTCTTCGCGCATCTCGGCGAACACGCGCCCAGCGCTCAGGCTGCCGTCCGCCGCAACGTCGAACGCCCGGACGTGGTGGCGGGCGGTGTCGGCGATGTACAGGATCCGCTCGTCGGGCGAGAACGCAAGCCCGTTAGGCCGCTCAAAGTCCGTCACCAGCAGCGCCAATTCGCCATCGGCGTCGATGCTGAAGACGCCATTGAACGGCAGTTCTCGTTGCTCCTCCGTGATGCCGTACGGCGGATCGCTGAAAAAGATGCGGCCGTCGGATCGCACCACGAGGTCATTCGGGCTGTTCAGCCGTTTGCCCTCGAAGTGGGTCGCGATGTCGGCGACGGCTCCGTCTTGCTCGCGCGAGATGCGACGCCCGCCCTCCTCGCACGAGATGAGGCGCATCCGCGGATCGAGCGTGAGTCCGTTCGGCCTACGCGCGTTCTCCCGGTAGACGTCGAGGCGTCCATCGCGCCACCGCTGGATGCGGTCGTTCGGCGTGTCGCTGAACAGCAGCGATCCGTCCGGGAGCCAGAGCGGTCCTTCGACGAACCCACGGTCGCTTGCGACGACCTCCCATCCGTCATGTGAGAGCATAGCGGCGAGCCCGTCGTCAAAGCGCAGTTCCGGCATCCCAGATCCTACGGTGTTACGAGAGCCGGCGGCGTCGCGGGTGGCGCTGCGGGAGTGCTCCCCGCCGGCGGCTCGACCGTCGCTCCGAACTTCGGCGCGTTCGGGATCGGAGTCACGGAGTCCGGGGCAGCGATCAAGTTCGCGAGCCGGGCCCAGACAATGTTCGTGTAATTCCTCAGTGTCGCCTGATCCGTCGCCTCCTCAGTCCGCGTCTTGTCGGCCGATCGCAACACGATGACAGCGAAATAATCATTCTTGATGCCGAGTGTCGCGATGCTCGGTGGATTGTCTGACGTGTACGAGTATGCCCGATCACTCCCCGGCAGATCGTAGTTCTGTTCGCCGCCCTGCAATACGGCGAAGCCACGGCGTATGTGCTGGAAGCGGTCATCCTGCGTCGTTGGATCCGCAAAACGCCCGACGGTCGACTGCACATACAGGCTCTGACCTCCGTACAACGTCGTGAAGGACGTGACGTCCTGGCCGCCAGGGCTGAAGAAGCCGGCCGGTTCCAGCCCAGCCGGCGCCTCCTCGGGCCGCAATACGATCGCCGTGAGTTTGTTGAGATCGAAGTCCGAGGCAGTGCTGGTGCCGGTGCCAGAGCCGCCCGTTGTCAGCGTCGCCGTCTTCGCCCCTCCGCCACCGCCGCCGCACGCGGCCAACAGCGCACATCCGATGATCGTAAGCGCGCCGAGCCATGGCCGTGTTGTCATGAAAGATCTCCCGATCGCCACGCTAAAAGTCGTCCGGACAGTACGGCGCGAATCGCGTCGCAAACATCTCGCCCAGGGCGTTCACCGACTCCGCGCTGCGCGACCGCAGAGTTCCGACGCGCATTGCGTCGATCGGTTGGGTGAACCCGTTGTAGATCGACGCCAGGGCCCGCACATCGATCTCTACGTCGGCGGCCTGTGACGTGCGCTCCGCCGACATCCGCCCCTCGCTGCACGAGATCCGCCACGTGCCCGCGTTCCACGGCGCCTTCTCGTCCGTCACGCCGACGTCTGCCGACACCTGGACATGCGGCATCGCTGGACGCGCTTCGATCGCCCGCTGCACGTCGACGAGTCGCAGCATCATGCCCGGCCATGACCCGGGCGGATCAACGATATGCGTCGGCTCATCGAACGCGTCGAGGAACGGTTCGTCCGATCCCGCGAGGATGATGATGCGGCTCGAAAGATCATGGCCCATCAGGTAGTTGAGAATCGCCGAGTACGCCTCCGCATCGAGCGCCACCCAGTCGGCGACGCGCAGAATCGTCTCGCCAAAGCCGGCGCCCGCCGGCGGGCGGTTGATCGCCTGGTACACCACATACCCCCGTGCGACGCCGTCGTGATTCGACCAGATCGCCGCGTCGCGCGGGCGGCTTCCGTAGTCCGTGAAGACCTGCTGTCGCCAGCGTTGCTCCGTGCGGGTGAGCCCGCCGTTGCGGATGCCGTAGAACTGCTGGTGAATCTGGTCGAGATCGCTCCACGATTCGGCATCGACGCGCCGCCAGGTACCGGCCGGCGCCGGTACGCGGGTGTGCATCGCCTTCGGCGGGAAGGTGTACGACATGATCCGGTTGGCCAGTTCGTAGCCATACTTCCGGTAGAGCGAGTAGTGCGGCGTGTACAGCCCCGACAATGGTTGACCGGCATCCCGCATGCGAGCCAGCGCATTCTGCAACAGCGCGCCGACGAAGCCGCCGCGGCGCCGCTCCGGCAGACAACTCACCGAAGCGATGCCGCCGAGCTCGATCGTCGCGCCATGCATGTACTGCGTGAACGGCATGATGACCAGTCCGGCCACCATCTCGCCGCCGTCGAACGCCGCCAAGCACCAATCGCGCGGGTAGTAGTGCGCGCGCAGCTCCATCGCCTCCGGCCGGCGGTCGCCGTTGAATGCGTACGCCGAGATGAAGCCGTGGCGTTCCGCCTCAGCATCCGTCTCGACCGGCCGGATCTCGATCGCCATAGCGACGAATGATAGCAGGCGAGTCATCGCACGCGTCCGACACGCATCGGCGATTTCACATCGATCGATGCGCCGCTATAGTGCCGCTCGTGAAACGCCCCGGCCTGCTCCAGAGCATTCGCGCTGATCTCCTCACGCACGATCGATTTGAGATCGGCGCCGGCTGGGTGCCGGCCGGCACGGGCGCTAGCGCCTGGTGGTGGCGCTACCGCCGCAATCATCACGCCGCCGGCATCATGATCCTCTATCGATTGCGCGAGTGGGCGCGTCGCCGGCCGACGGCGTTCCTCCCCGGCCTCTGCGATCGGCTGATGGAGATCCTGCACGGGACGCAGATCTCGCGCGCCGTCACACTCGGTACCGGCGTCTACTTTCCGCACGGCGATGCGCACATCCACGGCGAATCGACGATCGGCGACTGCGTGATCGTCGGCGTTCACACCGGCATCGGGCTGCGCGGCAGCTTCTTCTCCGACGACATGGGCACGCGCGGGCCGACGGTCGGCGCCTACACGCGCGTCGGCACCGGCGCGAAGATCCTCGGCGCCGTCACCGTCGGCGAGCGCGCCGTCATCGGCGCCGGCGCCGTAGTGATCAATGACGTCCCCGAAGCGGCCACGGTCGTCGGCGTGCCCGCGCGCGTCGTCCGGCAGGGCCCCGTCGGGGACGAACTGCCAGCCGCGCTGGAACGCATGCAGTTGATGATCGATGCAGCGAAGCGCGCGGATCGGGAATCGTAGGCGACCACGGCGCCCACGCTACTTGAGCGATCCGGTCAGTGACGCGCGCTGCGAGATCTCGATCCAGTTGCCATCGGGATCGCGGACGAACGAGACGCGGGCGGTCGTGCCGAGTGTCACCGGCGGCCGCCCCTCATCGCCGGCGCGCTCGACGATGCCGCGATGTTCGTCATCCACATCCCACACCTGGATCGTCAGATAGCGATAGCCGCGCGCCCGCATCGGCTCCGTCCGGACAGCGTCGGCCGCTGCCGCGAACGTGATCAGCGAATCGCCGCAGCGATACGTCCGCTCACGCACGCGCTCGAGCTGCAGCGCCTCGCCAAAGAACGCCGCGAACGCCGCCTCGTCGCGCACCGCCATCCGCACTTCGATCCCGACGATCCCATCGGCGCTGGGCGACGCCAGCACGACGCGGTTACCGTCCGGATCCAACAGATCCCGCGGTGCGTCGATGCCGTCGCGCGCGATGATCAGCTCGCGGTAGCCTGACGGCGGCGCGTCGTTGAGCGGGTCGCGTGCGTCGTTGAGCTTCAGCACCGAGCCGTTCATCGCGTGCCGGTGCTGACGCACGCCGCCGCCGAGCGGCAGCGTCTCCTCGAACGGCAGCCCGACTTCGCGTTGCCAGAACGCAAGCATCGCCTCCGCATCGTTCGTGAAGAGGCCCAGGTCGATGTGTTGCTTCGCAAGCTTCATCTCAACTCCTCGAGGCCGCCGCCGGCGATTTCGCGAGCGCGCGAACCCGCTTATACAGCCCGCGCAGGTCATCCGGCACGTCCGACTCGTGATGACGGAGGTCGCCGCGCACGAGACCAACGTCGAGCTCGCGGCCGACGAATTCGGCGAGCGGTTCGATCGCACGTTGCGGGTCGCCGTGCAACTCGCCGTATTCGACGGTTAGCGCGTCGAGTCCGAACGCGGCGATCACCTCCAGCAGTCGCTCGTAGCCGCTACGCCACACGTGATAGACAGCTGCCTCCGCGTCATCGCCGCCCTGCGCGTAGTAGCGAAGCGTCGACGCCACGACCTCTGCTGGATTACGTAGACAGACGATGATTCGCGGCCGGCCCGGCAGCACTTGTAGCCACGGCTCGAGCGTCCAGCACAGCCGCGGATCTTTCCACGCCGGCGTCGCATCCTCCGCCAGCGCGATCATGTGATCCATGTACTGCTGCGCGCCATCGACGACGTCCGCGCGCGTCGCCGTCGAGAGCCACGGGCCGAGGCCGGCGGCGTTCATGATCGCGTCATTGATCAGGACGAGTTGCCGCTCTTCGAAGTAGCCCTCGGCGTTGTGTTCGTCCGCCTCGATCAGATCGCGTCCGACGGAGAGCCCTGATTCGTGCAGCAGGCGTGCGACGGCGCTCGTGCCGGAGCGGCCGCTGCCGCAGATCAGAAACATGCTCACGACCAGCGGTTGCGACGCACGTAGTCATTCCACGGCAGCCGCGCCGCTTCCGGCACCGACTTCGGCGGCTTCGCGCGATAGCCGAACCCGACCACGATGCTGACGCGCCAGCCGCCCGGCAGCGCCAGCGTGTCGTGCGCGCACTCGACACGATGCATGCTCACCGGACAGGACCCGACTTCCTCAGCCCACGCCGCCACCATCATGTTCTGCGCCGCACGGCCGGCATCAAACTCGTTGCGCGTGCCCGCTTCCGTCAGCGCGATCGCGATCAGCAGCGGCGCCGTCGGCGTCCATGCGGCGAAGTCGCCGCACTTCGAGATCGCTTCCTTCTGCGCCGCGTCATCGATGATGATGAAGCGGCACGGCTGCACATTCTTCGACGTACCCGCCATCCGCCCCGCCTGGACGATGCGCCGGACGGTCTCGTCGGGCACGGCCTGCTCCGTGAATGAGCGCGTGTCGCGCTTGCCGATGATCGTCTTGTAGGTGTCCATCGCTCGCCTCCCTGTGCGTGGCTGAGTATGGCGCGACCTCTCGGCTGTCGCCATCGCGAGGATCATGCCGGCCGCGCTGGATCGCAAGCGCGCGCTCGGTGATCATGCGCGCATGGCGCGTTACGGATTCACATTCCCGCTCGATGGCCTGCCGCTGAACGAGCACAAGCAGGCGCTGCAGGACGCCGAACGCCTGGGCTACACCGACGCCTGGTCGTACGAGATCGACGGCGTCGATTGCTTTTCACCGCTCGCGCTCGCCGCCGCGTGGACGGAGCGCATGTTTCTCGGCACCGCCATCGCCAACGTCTACACGCGCGCGCCGCTCACGCTGGCCATCTCGGCGAACGCCATCGCTGAGGCGGCGCCCGGCCG
>JBBQVO010000033.1:0-23220 GCA_038211505.1 Dehalococcoidia bacterium
TTCAGCCGTCCCGCCAAGCCCCCCGCGCCACAGCCGGCACAAATTCGCCCAGATCGATCGGGAACTTGATCGTGCAGCCGTCCTCGGCTGACTTATAGCATGCCATCAGAACCTCTGTGACGGCGAGGGCGTCGTGCCACGTTTCGTCGGGCATGCGGCCGGCGAGGAACGCCTGCACCATATGCCGGTTCTCCGCCGTGTATCCGTACACCGACGCCTCGTCGGCGATCACCGGCATCAGGCCCTGCTCGGCGTTCTGCTTCTCGACGAGATCCTCGCCCGCCTCTCCCTTCACGCGCCGGCTGAGAAAGATGCTCAGATCCGACGTCAGGCTGTCGACCTGCATCGAATACTCCGGCCCCAGCAGCTCCGCCCGCAGCCGCAGCGCCGGCCCGACGAAGCTCCACGACGTCGTCGCCTCGACGAGCATCCGCTCGCCGCCCGGCGCGCGCAGCGACACCGACGCGCGCGCGAAGTCCTCCGCCGGCGCCTTCGCATAATCAACAGCGCCGCCCGACATCTCACGCAGCATCTCGGCGTATTCCGGCCGCGTCCACTTGAGCGATGCGATCTGCGCATTCACCTCTTCGACGACGACCGCGCCGCGCTCCTCGACCGGCCCCGTCAGCAGAAAGCGCGCCGCCTCGTAGCTGTGGCACAACATGTCGTTGAGGACGCCGCCGCCCTGACGCTCGCCGCTCCAGAACCACGGCATGTGCGGCCCGCTGTGCTCCTCCGCTGCCCGCGCGAGATAAGGCCGCCCGGCGATCGGTACGGCGCGACGCCAGATGATCTCCTTGCCGCGCGTGATCGCCGGCTCGAACACCTGATTCTCAAGATACCCATGTAGCAGCGGCGTCGACTCGATCAGCTCGATCATTCGCCGTGCTTCCGCGAGATTCCGCGCCAGCGGCTTCTCGCACGCCACGCCGATCAGCGTGCCGGCGCCGCGCTTGACCGCATCGACGATCTCCTCGACAACGGCGATGCGCACATCGTTCGTCGTCGCGATCCAGATCGCATCAACATCAGGATCGGCGACGAGATCGGCGATCGACGGATGAATCGTCACATCGTCGCCGACACCGAGCGATCGCGAGGTCGAGGTCAGCAGCTCCGCGTTCGCCCGCGTCGGACTGAAGACACCCGCGACATGACAGTCGCGCACCCCGACAAGGCTCGCAACATGAAACCGGTTCATAAACCCGGCGCCAACGAACCCGATGCCCAGCGATCTGCGTGCCATGCGCGCGCCCTCCCCTAAGCCGTCATCGCCCTTCTTACTGAAGCTTCGATGACGGGCCCAGTGCTCGCAAGAGGCCACTCGCCCCCTGGGGAGACGCGTGGCCGTCGCAGACTCGCCGCAGGAGAGAAGGCCGGGGTGAGGCACATCGTGCGCACCACGTGCCGCTCTCACGGCCGACAATGTCCGCGAGAAGCCCCTCTCCCCTGGTGGGAGAGGGGTGGCCGAAGGCCGGGGTGAGGGCTCGCGGTGTGCGGCAACTCCACTTGATCACGATCCGGCTCGCGCCTACGGATGCGGCGTCGACGTAAACGACGCCGTCGCTGATGGCGCAGACGTGCTCGTCGACGACGCGGGCGCTGGCGTATTCGTCCGGGTTGGCGTCGATGTCGCACTAGCTGGCGCGTGCGTCCTCGTCGGCGTTGGCGTCGATGTCTTCGTCGCGAACGGATTCGGCGTCGGTTGCGTCGGCGTCGGCGTCGGCGGCGGCGCCACCGGCTCCGCGCCCGGCACGGTGTTCGCCAGGTACTGCAGCGTCTCCGCCCGCGTCACACCGAGCCGCCACACGCTCAGCGAGAACAGCTGATGCTCCCAGCAACGATGCGCGAAACGCGGCCACGTGGCGGGATCAGCCGCCGCGCCCTGTCCGACGGGGATGATATCGCGTTCGTACGCCGCCAGTACCTGCGCCGCCACATCGACGATGAACTCCGGTGTGATGCCGGTCGACGGTACGGGGAAGCCGCTGCGGCTGTAGCCGTCCGCGTTGTCCGGCGTATTGAACGTGTCCCAGTACAGCTGCGGCCAGATGCCGTCGCAAAACGCGACGAACTCGTTCATCGGCGCCAGATTGATCCGCCACGGCCGCGGATCGATCGAGACATCAACGCGCCCGAACGGCGATCGGGCGCGCAGCACCTCGCCGTAGCGTACCGCCTCAGCCCCACCCGCGCTCCAGAATCCCGACGACCCTTCGAGATCGAGCACCAGGCTGCGCGCGCCGGCCGCCAGCACGTCGGCCGCCATGTTCGCCTCGCGGTCGGGATCGAGCCCCTTCGGCACGCACCAAGCGTGGAACGGAACGCCGCGATCCTCGAAATACCGCGCGACGTCGGCGACGCGGTCGGGGCCGGTGATCGCGTCGGGCGCATGATCGTACGTTGACATCCAGTCGGTGCCATCGTGCGTCTTCACGACGATGCCCAGCCCCTTGCCCGCAAGCGCAGAAGCAAGCGCGTCCAGCCCCCCATCGGCCGAGAACTGCCAGGCGAGTATGCGGTGGTGCGGCGTCTCGGGCTTCTTGTTCTGCTGCACACGGCGGATCAGCGCCGGATCGCATTGGCCCAGGCCCATGCTCGCCGCCGCGCCGATCGCGACCGCCGAACCGGCGATGAATCGTCGGCGGCTAATGTTGTATTCGAGGATGCCACGGCCCATCCCGACCTCCCTGCCTGCACCGTTGCCCTTCGCGTGACCGCTAAGGCTAGCAGAGAGGCACGAGGATTTCTAATCCGTAGCAGGATCGGGTTCGTTTTGTCGTTTCGCCCACGCACGCATGGACCGATGCGCATGCGCGTGACAAAGAAGATCGCGCCCGATGCCGGGCGCGTCTCGCTACGCGGGCATCGGCGGCGAGGGTGTCGGCGGAGCCGGGATCGTCGGCGGTTGCGGAGGTGGGGACGGCATCGGCTCCGGCCGTGGCGGAGGTGGCGTCGTCTCCACGTTACGAACAACGTTCATCTTCGCCTCGTCGATCTCGTCACTGGGATGGATTCCGCGTGTGCGGCTTGCTTCCGAGGTCACGCCATGAGGTCTCTTCCATTTCGACTTCATAGTGCTTGGCCGCCTTCCGGATGTTTTCAAACGCCAGCTCGCGATCCTCGTTCGAGACATCCTCAACCTGGTCGAAGCGGGCCAGCGCGTTCCGAACGTGAGACGCGTCGGTCAGCGGCTCCTTTCGCTGACTGGGGAACGCGTACACGCTATCCGGAAGCTTATTTCGGTCACCCGCGCTCAATTCACCGTGCTCCGTGTGTACCTTCCAAGTTGCTCTCTTGGACGCCATCGATTCCTCCTTCGCCAAGTCACACGAAACACTACGGCGGTCTTCCGATCGGCGGCGGAACAACGGGATGCGTGTTTCGATCGGAGATGTGTCAATTTGGGACGGGGGCGCGACGGAGGAACACGTCGCACGGTGCTCCCTCTGTTGGGCGACGAAGACGCGGAAGTGGGGAGGACCTCACCCCGGCTTGCGTGCGATCGCGTTGAGCGCGCGCACCAGCCCGCGGCCGGATTTGATTTCGCGGACGTGCGCCTGCGCCAGCCGTTCCATAGCGGCCTCACCCGATCGGGTCAGCTCGACGATCACGCGACGGCCGTCACTCGGGTCGTCGCGACGGCGGACGAGTGCTTTGGCGACGAGCCGATCGACGAGCTCGACGGCGCTGTGATGGCGGATCTGCAGGCGTTCACTGAGGTAGGCGATATGCGTCGTTTCGCCCGCCGGCGCGCCCTTGATCGCGAGCATGAGCTGATACTGCTGCGGCACTACGCCTTCGCCGCGCGCGACTTCCTCGCTGAAATGAAGAAACAGCCGCAACTGGTACCGGAACTCGGCCAGACGCTCGTAGTCGACGTCCTGTCCCGTTGCCGGTTCCGCGATGGCCTGCGTCCGCGGCACGAATCCTCCGTGATGGTGTCAGATGGTCGGGGAGACAGGATTCGAACCTGCGACCTCCTGGTCCCAAACCAGGCGCGCTACCGGGCTGCGCCACTCCCCGCCGCCGCCGAAGGATAACAAACCCCCGTCGCCCTTGGATCTGCTGCGAAGCGCGAACATGGGCCGCAATGTACGTCCGTGGCGCAACGCCGGACAGCAAACAGCAAACGGCACACAGCAAAGAGCGCACGATAAACAGCGACAAGCTCTCGGCTAATCCGAATCGCTAGCTGCTATGCGCTCCTACAGATACGCCGCTGGCGCGTGGTTCCGTGCCGCGCCGATGATCTCGCCGATATCCGAAACGCCTGCGTCGCGCATGTAGCGCTCGATGCCGTCGAGCACGTCGAGCGGCGCTCGCGGATCGCGAAACGTTGCCGTGCCGACTTGGACGGCCGTCGCGCCCGCCATCAGAAACTCCAGCGCGTCCGTCGCCGTCGAGATGCCGCCGCAGCCGATGATCGGCACGTTGACGGCGCCCGCCACCTGCCACACCATCCGCAACGCGACCGGCTTCATCGCCGGCCCCGAGAGTCCGGCGAAGATGCGCGCGATCCGCGGCTTCCGCGTCGCCACGTCGATCGCCATCGCCTGCAGCGTGTTCACGACGCACAGCGCGCTCGCGCCGGCGTCCACCGTCGCCCGCGCGATCGCCGCGATGTCGCCGACGTTCGGCGTCAGCTTGACGATGATCGGCAGCGTCGTCGCGCGCACACAGGCTGCCGTGACCGCCGCCGCGACATCAGGATCCTGCCCGAACTCCATGCCGCCGCGCTGTGCGTTCGGGCTGCTGATGTTCAGTTCGAGCGCGGCGATGCCATCGACGCCCTCAAGCGCCGCCGCGCAGTCGCCGTACTCTTCAACGCTGGTGCCGAGGATGCTCACGATCACCGGCACCGTCCACCGCCGCCAGACCGGCACGAGATCGCGGACGAGTTTGCGCATGCCGATATTCTGCAGGCCGATCGAGTTCAGCATCCCCGCTGGCGTCTCTTCGATGCGCTGCGTCGGGCTGCCGGATCGCGGGGACAGCGTCGTCGTCTTGCAGACGATCGCGCCCAATCGCTGGATGTCGATGATCTTCGCGTATTCGATCCCGTAGCTGAACGTGCCGGATGCCACCATGACGGGATTGGCCAGCGTCAAGGAGCGCTTGCCGCCAGCGATGTCGACCGAGACATTCATCGTCGTCCGTTCTTCGCGGCGAAAAGGCGCCTGAAACCAACGTGCCGCGAGTCGCACGATTATACCGGCGACGTTTGCCATACTGAGATCAGGCGTCGGTGCGCGATGCGCGGCGCGATGGAGGACGCATGGGCCGCAAAGAGATCGAAGCGCTCGTAGCCGTGCTACAGGATCAGCTCAAGAAGGGCACCGATAACGTCGTCGTCGGCACGTGGAACATCGCCTACAGCAAGGACCACGACGCCTTCATGTTCGAAAAGTGCGAAATCGGTGGCTACTGCGAGGAGCGCCCGAGCGTCATCTCGACCGCCGGCAAGCTGCTCGACAAGGGCGGCCCGCTACTCGGATAGCGGTGTTCCCGTGATGATCGCAACCGCGCGCTCGACGTCGGAGAGATCCTCAAGCGCGACATTAGCCCCGCACGCCTCCAGGTCGCCTACCGAATCGCGGCCCGTCGCCACGGCGAGCGCGAACGCGCCGTTCGCCTTCGCCGCCGACACATCGTGCGGCGTATCGCCGATCACGACGATGCGCGGCCGCTCGCTAGCTCCATTGATCATCCGCTCGATGCCGCGGCCGATGATCTCCGCGCGCTGCTCGGAGTCTTCGCCGAACCCGCCGACACAGCCGGGAAAGTAGCCGTCGATGCCGTAGTACCGCAGCTTCATCTCGCCGCACGGCCGAAAGTTGCCGGTGCCGAGCCCCTGCACGACGTCGTCGCGCGCGGCGAGCGCCTCAAGCGTCGCCGCAACGCCCGGCATCAGATGCCCGCTCGATTCACCGAGTGCTGTGTCGAGGTGCGGGAGGTACGCCGCGAGGAAACGCTCGAGTTCGGCCTGTTCTTCGCACGACGGCACCGCATGCGTGCGCGCCGCGTCGCGGAAGATCGCCATATCGCTGCGGCCGGAGAACTCCACCCGGCCGAACGCATCGGCGACGCCGTACAGATCGTGAAACGCCCGCGCCATCCCGACGCCGCCAGCGCCGCCCGTGTACAGCAGCGTATTGTCGATATCCCAGAGGACGATCGTCTTCGTTAGGGACAACTTCGCCCGCATTCAGGGCCGAGACTGAGATCGACGGGGAGCGCGAGGCGAGTCAACATGACATAATCACTCAACCGGCTCGCCCGCCCGCCGCCAGGCGTCGGTTCCGCCATCGAGCGTGTACAAGTGATCGGCCGGCAAGCCGGCTGCCGCCGCCATCTCGGCCGCAAGCGCGCTCCGCTGGCCGACTTCGCAGACAAAGACGATCTTCTTGTCCTTCGGCAGCTCCTCGCGGCGCGCGAACACGCTGTTCACGGGGATCAGCGAGGCGGACGGGAGGTGCCCGGCCTGGTACTCGTGCGGCTCCCGCACATCGATCACGACGACGCCGTCGTCGGTCATCATCTCTTTGGCTTCCGCGACATCGACGCGGTAGAACGGCTCGCGTTCATCCTTCTTCGGCATATTGCCCGCTCCTTTGTCTCTCGTGGGTGTCACCGACAGTGTCGCAACGGGAACCGGCAGCCGCAACAACTACGGCGCCGTCGCCATCTTGATCGCCTGCGTCTCCGCCAGCCCGATGACGAGATCGGGGTCCCCGGGCGTCTCGATGTCGCCGGAATATCGCAGGATCACCTGTCCCGCGTAGTGCCCCTGCGACCACGTCATCTCCAGCGATCGCCCGCCCGAGATGCGGTATCGCGTGAAGTTCGACTTCTCGCCGATCGTTCGTGCCGTCACCGCCTCGACGCTCACCGCTGCGGGATAGTCCGCCATCGTGATACCCGCCGATGCATCGACGAAGCCCGCTGCGCCCGCCGGCGTCGCGAATGCGTAGACGATCGAACTGAGGCCAGTGCTCGGCTGCTCACGCGTATACAACGACGCCCAGGCACCGCGCAGGTCGGAGTTCTTAATGAACAGCGCCAGCTTCGGGATGCCGAGTTCCGCCGTGACGATGTCGTCCTTCTGCACAGGCTGCGCCGACCGCACCCGGAAACCGAACGGCAACTCGTTGTCGGCGAGCACCAGTTGCTTCAGCACGCCGAAGCGATCCAACGTCGACTGTTCGGTCGCATCGGCGGTCGGCGCGGCGATCGCACTGCCAATCCCTTGCGTCGAAACGGGCGCGCCACCGGGCGTAGATGTCGGAGCCGCCGCGACGCGGGACGATACGGGCGTAACTGTGACGCTGCCGCCCGATCCGCTCCCACACGCCGCAGCAAGCATCACAAGCACCGCGAACGTGCCAAGCAGGGAAGGTCGATGGATGATCACAGCGTCCTCGTCATCATGTGGCCATCCTACCCGCGTCGTTGGGACGCGGCAATCCGCCTCGTGCCCTGCTCTGATTCTCTACGCTCGATAGCCCTGCTATCCTGCATCGGCGATTCAGCCGTCACGATTTGAATCTAACTCCCGCCCCTATATCCGCCGAACTTTCGGCCGCCGCGCCCCCCGCAGCGGCGATTGACGTGCGCGACCTCCACTACGCCTACGGTGAGCGGCGCGCGCTCGACGGCCTGACGCTCTTCGTGCCGGCCGGATCGATCTTCGGACTTCTCGGGCCCAACGGCTCCGGGAAGAGCACGTTGCTCTCGACGCTAATCGGCCGGCGCATCGCCGACAGCGGCGCGATCACGGTCCTCGGCGAGCCGCTGACGCCGAAGCTGCGTTCGCGCATCGGGATTGTGTTTCAGGAGCCATCGCTCGACGCCAGCATGACGGTGCACGAGACGATGCAGCTGCAGGGCCGCATGTTTGGCATGCCACGCGCCGAGATCGCGCGGCAAGCAGCGATGCTCCTCGAACGCGTCAGCCTTGGCGACCGCGCGTCCTCGCTCACGGCGACGCTCTCCGGCGGCATGAAGCGGCGGCTTGAACTCGCGCGCGCGCTGCTCACGTCGCCCGAGTTGATCCTGCTCGACGAGCCGACGCTGGCGCTCGATCCCGACTCGCGCCAGCGTCTCTGGCACCACCTGCTCGAAGCGAATGCCGGCGGCGTCACGTTGCTGCTGGCGACGAACGACGTCCACGAGGCGGAGCGCTACTGTCACGAAGTCGCGCTCATCGATCACGGGCGCGTCGTCGCCCAGGGCGCGCCGTCCGAACTGAAGCGCGACCTGCGACGCGAGGCCGTGCGCGTCGAATGGAAGCACGATGCGGCAGCCGAAGCCGCCATCATCGAAACGTGGCCAGGCGTCGGACAGGTGCGCCTATCGGGCCGCAGGACGCATGTCACGGTCGATGGCGCCAGCCCGTTTCTCGCGCGCCTGTTCCAGGAGTCCGGCGATCGCATTCACGGCGTACAGATCGAGGAGTCGACGCTCGAGGACGTCTACTTCCAGCTCGTCGGCCGCGGCATCGGCGCCGGGCGCTATGACGTCGATGAAACGATAGAAGGGGAGAGCGCATGAACCAGATCGACGTTGTCGCAGCGCTCGTGATGCGAGATCTGAAGTCGTTCGCGCGGTCACGCTCGCAGCTCTACTCGTCGGTGCTGTTTCCCCTGATGCTACTGGCGATCCTCGGCACCGGCGTCAACGATGGCCTCGACCCCCGCAACATCAAGGACTATGTGACATTCCTGACGCCGGGCATGATCGTGATGACGGCGCTGTTCTCGTCGACGTTCTCCAGCGCGACGTATTACCAGGACCGCGACTCCGGCATGCTCAAGGTGCTCTTCGCGTCTCCGCACCCGCAACGTTTGATCCTGCTCGGCAAGACGCTGAGCGCCGTGATCATCGGCGCCGCGCAGGCGCTGCTCGTGCTCGGCATCGCCGCGGCCATTCCCGCCATCAACTTCAACTGGCAGTATGGCGTCCTCGGCAGCCTCGCGCTCAGCGTCTTCGCGATCGTGCTGCTGAACCTGCTGCTCTCCGGCATCGGCCTGCTGCTGGCGTCGAGGATCGGTTCGATGCAGGGCTTTCATCTCGTGATGAACATCGTGCTGTTTCCGTTCCTCTTCTTCTCCGGCGCGTTCTTCCCGCTCAACAACCTCCCGGAGTGGCTGAAGATCCTCGGCCGCATCAATCCGCTCTCGTACGGCGTTGACATGATGCACCTCGCGCTCTACGCAGATGGTTCTGACGGCTATTTCGGTCTGCCGATCGACTTCGCCGTCCTGACGATCCTCGCCGTCGCCGTCTTCTACCTCGGCACCAGCCGCCATCTCAGCGCCGAGCGATGACAGACCCGCAACTGGATGATCCGTGGCCGCCGACTACCGCAACCTTGTCCGGATCGAGCCCCTCTCCGCACCGGAGAGGGGTGGCCGGAGGCCGGGGAGCGGTAAGCCGCGTAATCGTGATCGCGGCGGCGCTGCTGGCGATGTTCGCCGCGATCGCGTGCGGCAAGACCGGCCCCAACTTCCCCAAGGTCGTCGAGCTCGGCGGCTGCGATATCTGTCCGACGATCATCAGCAGCGGCCTCGCCGTCGGCGACAATCGCGTCAGCATGACGATCGCCGACAAGGACGGGAACCACATACTCGACGCGCAGATGCACGTCGCGTACTACAACCTCAACGACAACAAGACGAAGTTCCGCGACGAGACGGAGGCGCGCTTCATCCCCGTGCAGCTCTCGTACGTCGACGAGCAAGCCGGTGGCGAGACGTCGCCAGCCGGCACGGATGGCGTCTACGTCTCCTACGTCAACTTCGACAAGCCCGGTGACTGGGGCGTCGAGATCACGATCACCCGCGACGGCAAGCAGCTCAAGCCGTACCCATTCCGCTTCAACGTGCGCGACGCCAGCCTCGAGCCGGCGATCGGCGATCCGGCGCCGCCGTCGCGGCAACAGGTGCTCGCGAACGCCGGCAGCATCGAGGAGATCGACTCATCGTCGCCGCCGCGCGTCGCCATGCACCGGATGACCATCGCCGATGCGCTCACCAGCGGCAAACCGGCGGTTGTCGCCTTCGCCACGCCGGCGTTCTGCCGCACCCGCACCTGCGGCCCCGTGATGGATACGGTCATCGACCCGCTCGCCGCCAAGTACGGCGACCGGGTGAACTTCATCCACATCGAACCCTACGTGCTCGCCGACCTGCGCCAGGCGAACATGCAGAACCCCGTGCCCGCCGCCCGCGAATGGCGCCTCCAGAGCGAGCCGTGGGTGTTCGTCATCGGCCGCGACGGCAAGATCGCCGGCAAGTTCGAAGGCATCATGGCCGCCGACGAGGTCGATAGCGTCCTCGCCCTCACCCTCGATGCCACCGCCGCCGCCACCCCCGCGCCGTAGGTCGCCACTTGATCCTCAGCGGCGCAACCTCGGTGACCTCCACCCGCAACACGCCCATTCATCCGTGAAATCCGCGATATCCGTGGTTTCCCCGCGTCCGAAGGTCGATCCACTAGCCTTAACGCCGAACGGTGGATAGCATATGTTGGCTTCGCGCCATGCCGGATCAGGGGAGCGCCGCCGGGCGCCGCATCGCAGCGTAGGTGAGCATGGAGTACGTACAGACCGTCCTGGTGCAGATCGCCGCCACGAAGCTCGACGAGGCTTCAGGACCGCAGGGTCTGCTCACCGAACTGGAGGCGCACCGCGACTTCGCCTCGGCGCAGCGCGGATTCCAGGGCATGCGCCTCACGCGCACGGCCAATCCTGAAGGCAACGTCCTCGTCGTCGTCGAGACCCGCTGGTCGAACAACAACACGATGGCCGACTATTCGACGCTGAAAAACAACGTCGCCGCGATCATCGAGAAGCACAGCGGCGAGACCGTTCCGGGCAGCCTGCAAGTGCACCGCATGGAAGCCGTCACGAGCGATCGAGGCGAGGCGTCGGCGCAGGTTTACGATCGACTATCGCTGGCGCTGCTGATCCCCGTCGGCGTTATGGCGTTCGCGCTGCTGGTGGTCTTCCTGCTGTCCCGCATCTACCTGACGCTCCCTGGCGATGCCGCGACGCCGCTCGCCGCCGGCATCGCCATCGGCGTGCTGCTGATCGCCTGGTACTTCTCCGCGAATCCGACGGCGCCGCGCTGGCAGCCCGTCGGTCTCGCCGGCCTCATCGCCGTCTTCCTTCTCGTAGTCGGCGGCTGGGCGTATTACTACGATGACAACAATCACGAGGTCAAAGCGGCGCCAGAGCCCGTGAAGACAGCTTCCGCGGCGACGGGCTCGCCCGTGGCAGCCGGGGCGGCCGAGATCGTCATGGAGGACAACAAGTTCGTCGAGACGGCCATCACCGTCAAGTCCGGGGAGACGATCAAGATCACGAACAACGGCACGGCGATCCACAACGTGCACATCGGCCCGTTCACGGCGTCGTTCTGCAAGGCCGCCGGCCCCGATCCGTGCTCGAAGCCAGCGAACGTGCCCGGTGGCACGACCGCGTCGCTCGGCCCGGTGACGCTCGCCGCGGGCACGTACGACTTCCAGTGCGACTTCCACCCCCTCGATATGCAGGGCAAGCTCACCGTTCAATAGACCTCGTCAACCGAGATCAGGTTCGATGCGGCAGCGAAACGCGCTGCCGCATCGCCACGTCTCGGCCGATCGTGATGTCACACGCTACGATGCTGCCGATATGACCGAACCGCGCGGCGACTTCGACTCGATCACCCAGAACGACCCCCTCGTCGCCGCGCTGCGCCAACGTATCGCGGCCAATGGCCCGATCACCTTCCGCGACTTCATGGCGACCGTGCTGTACGACCAGCAGCACGGATACTACGCCACGCACACGCGCGCGATGAGCCGCGCCGGCGACTACGTCTCCAGCCCCGAAGTGCATTCAATCTTCGGCGCACTCGTCGCTAAGCAGATCGCCGAGATGTGGGAACACATGTCGCGTCCGCCGTCGTTCGACATTGTCGAGCAGGGCGCCGGCACCGGCGCGCTCGCCCGGGACATCATTCGTTGGGCACGCGGCCACGAGCCGGAGTTCGCCGCCGCCCTCCGTTACCGTATCGTCGAAACGATGCCGCGGGCTCAAGCCGAGCAAAAGCGCACGCTCGCCGACATCGGCGGCGAGCACGGTGTTGTGTGGTGCGACGCGCTGCCCGCGGGCATCGCCGGCTGCGTGTTCTCGAATGAGCTGGTCGATGCGTTTCCGGTGCACCGCGTGGTGCGCCAAGGCGATGACCTCCGTGAGGTGTACGTCTCCTGCGACACGCACGGCCACTTCGTCGACGACCTCCGCCCTCTGTCGCCGCCCGCACTCCAACGCTACTTCGACGATCTCGGCATGATGCCCGGCGAAGGGTCATATGCCGAAATCAACCTCGACGCGATCGCCTGGATGCGCGCCGCCGCGTCGTCACTCTCCCGCGGCTACGTCCTCACGTTCGATTACGGCTACGAAGCCGCGAGCCTCTATGCGCCCTGGCGTCGCGACGGCACGCTGCTGTGCTTCTACCGCCAGACCGCCAGCAGCGATCCGTATCAGCGCATCGGAGAGCAAGACATGACATCGAGCGTTGACTTCACGACGCTTCGCCGCGAGGGCGAATCAGCAGGATTGGCGACGATCGCCACGACCGACCAGGCGGAGTTCCTCGTGCGCATGGGCATCACCGAAGGCATCGCGTCGATCGCCGCCGAGCGCCCCGCCGAGATGGAGGAGTATTTCGCCCGCCGCAACGTCGTCATGGCCCTGATCGATCCCGCCCGCCTCGGCCGCGTCCGCGTGATGCTGCAGTCGAAGGGCGTTACTGCGGCGCCGCTACGCGGCTTCTCGGCGACTGCGACGTAGCATTACGGGATCTGCGGCAGCCGGAAGTTCAGGTAGTCGAGGTCGCCGGGCGAGCAGTTCGCGAGCGATAGCACGACGGCGATTTCGGAACGGTGCTGCGTGCCGTGATTCACCACCTGCACGATCAGCTCGCCGACGGAGAGTTCGCCGTTCTCGCCCCAGCGTTGCCACCAACGTTCGCTGCGGTTCCAGCCGTCATCATCGAGCGCGGCGGCGAAGCTGCGCAGGTCATCGTGCGCTCGCGCGTATGCCGCACGGGTTGAGTCGAACGTCGTCACAGCGTCCGTTGTCGTCGAGCGAATCACGTCATCGTCCAGGGGATGGCCGGTCCAGTTGCCGTGCCACCAGACCATCGTGCCGAGCATGTGCGCCAACTGACCGCGCAATCCGCCGAACTGCTCGTCCGAGAGGCCAGCCGCCGCATCGAGAATCCGCTCGTCCGCCCAAATGTTGAAATCGATCAGCAAGCGTGATTGATCCGAGAGCGTCGTCATGGGTACGCCTCCGTCGCGAAATAGACGAAATCCATATCACCCGGCGACGCGTCGAACGTCGCCAGCAGCGCGCCCGATTCGGCGCGATGATGCGTGCCGTGATTCACAACTTGCGTCACCAGCTGCCAAAACGGCCGCGCCTGCGCGTCGCCCCTGCTGTTCTTGTACGCGACGACGCGCGCGAGATCATCCGCCGTCAGCGGCTCGACGTGCGCCGCCAGCGCATCGTCAGCGATGGCGAACGCCGCGCGAAGCTCGTCAATCGACGACGTCTCAGGCGGCCGCCCCGACTCGCCTCGCCAGCGCGCAAGCCATGTCGTCTGCGCCGTGAGCAGATGCGTCATATTCGCGCGAATGCTGCCGAAGCTCGATGGCCCCGATCCGTCGAGTTGCGCCGGCGTGAGCCGGGCCGCGGCATCCAGCACCTTCCCGTTCGCCCAGCGGTTGTAGGCGACAAGCGCCCGCATCTGGTCAGCGATATCGATACTCATTTCGGTGAACATCTCCTCACGTCTGAACCTGCGCATGGCGATCGTCGTCACGCTCACGGAGGCCGGCTCATACGAATAGCCGTTTCGAAACACCCGCCGTGCGCCGATTATGCGACTATATCGCAGAGGTGTACGTGAAGCTCAAGAAGAACGCCGCAGCCAAAGTCGGCGCCGTCATCGCCAGCATCGCGGGGTTGCTCGGCTTCTGGGGCATCGTCCACCAGAACCCGCCGCCCTCGACCGCCGCCGCGGCCGTCGTCGACGCCGCCACGCCGGCCCCAAATCAAACGTCGTCCGCGACTAACCGCCGCACCTCTCCATCCACTCCGGCGACGCCGGTCGCTCCGAAGCGCCACACGAGGAC
This sequence comes from Dehalococcoidia bacterium, assembly GCA_038211505.1. GTDB lineage: Bacteria > Chloroflexota > Dehalococcoidia > DSTF01 > JACRBR01 > JBBQVO01. Next base: position 14,194 of record JBBQVO010000033.1, read on the forward strand.
GCGCGCGTCATGATCGCGCGCGAGTTCCCCGCCATGGGCGGCGTCATCGAAGTGCAGATCGCCGGTGACGGCGACGAAGGCGCGCTCTCGCGTGTCGAACGTCTCTTCGAGACGTACGAACACAAGCTCAGCCGGTTCCTTCCCGACAGCGAGCTGTCCGCCCTTAACGACGCGCGCTCGCCGTTCCGCGCGACGCCGCTGCTCTTCGACGCCGTCAGCGAGGCCACAAGCTGGGCCTGCATCACCGACGGCGTCTTCGACCCGACCGTGATCGACGTGCTCGAAGCCAGCGGTTACGATCGCCCGTTCGATCTGATCGACAACACCGCCACCACGCACGCGACGGCTCCGCCGGCGACATCTGGACGCGGCTGGCGCGGCATCGCACTCGACCACGAGACGAACACGATCGCGCTCCCGGCAGACGTTCGCATCGATCTCGGTGGCATCGGCAAAGGATACTCCGTCGATCGTGCGATCGCCGCACTCGGTCCGCGCGCCAACGCCATGATCAACGCCTCCGGCGATCTCTACGCCGCGGGCGACGGCCCCGACGGCGACGGCTGGTACGTCGGCGTGCAAGATCCGCTTGCGCCCGACGAGGACATCGCCATCCTCAACATCAACGATCGCGCTGTCGCGACCTCCGGGTCGATCAAGCGGAACTGGATCGCCGGAGACACGCGCTACCACCACCTGATCGACGCGCGCGAGCGACGATCGTCCGACAGCGATCTGTTGGCGGTTACCGTCGTCGCGCTCACGGCCACGCAGGCCGACGTGCTCGCGAAGACGGCGTTCCTCCTCGGCACGCGCGGCGGCCTGCGCATGATCGAGCGCTTTGATGGCGCCGAGTGCATCGCCGTGACGGCGTCCGGCGACGTGCTGATGACAGCCGGGCTCCAGGAGTACGCGGCGTGAACCACGAGTTCTGGTACCTCTCGCGTGCCGCCGGATTTACGGCTTACCTGCTGCTCTTCGTATCCGTCGCCCTTGGCATCGCCATGGGCACGCGGCTCGTCGAGCGCTTCGTGCGGCGCAATGTCGTCTTCGATCTCCACCGATTCACGACGATCCTCGCGCTCGTCTTCACGCTCTTCCACGCTTACATCCTGCTCGGTGATAGCTATTTCAGTTTCAACGTCTGGCAACTCTCACTGCCGTTCATGTCGCCGTACCGCACGTGGCAGACCGCCGTCGGCGTCTTCGCGCTCTACGCCTTGATACTGCTCGTCGTCAGCTTCTACATTCGCCAGTTCATCGGCTACCGCGCCTGGCGCGCACTGCATTTCACGACGTTCGCGATGTTCGCCGGTGCGATGCTGCACGGCATCGTCGGCGGCACGGATACAACGGAAGCGTGGGCGAAGGCGATCTACGTCGGCACCGCCGTCGCCACGGTCGGACTGGTCCTCTACCGCATCCAGTACCACATGCCCGATGGCAGCTTCGCCCGCACGTTCCGCCTCGCCAGCGGATTCGGCACCGTCGTCGCCGCGATCCTCCTCGTCTTTGCGACTGGCATGCTGACGACTGCTGGCGCGACGAACAGCGCGCAGCCCCTGGCGAGCGACGCCGCGCCCTCCGACGGCGGGCCCGCACCGGCAACCGGCGCGCATCCGTTCCTCACGACGTTCAGCGACGATGTCACCGGCAAGTACGTCCAGACCACGGATGCGAACGGCGCCCAGCTCACGCTGGACGGCGCATCGACCGGCGATGTCGCGCTGAAACTTCACGTTGAGCTCGTCCAGGCGACCGGCCGCGCGACCACGGGCGCCGGTGAGTCTTCGGCGACACCGCAAGCGGTTGTCACGACGAACAGAGCTGAACTGCTCGACGCGTCGTCGAGTGCGATTCTGTGTGATGGCAAACTCTCCGCGCTCAACGGCGGCGCGATGCGGTTCACCTGCGACGGCCAGGGCCCCTACGCGGGCGTCCAGATGTCGATCTCCGGGCAGATGCAATCACGCGCCGACGGCACCTTCAGCGGCGTCCTGAGCGGCCGCATGCTGCGAACCACCTGACCTCGCGCGACCGCCGCTGCGCTTCGCCCGCTTCCGCCGATCCTTCCCGATGTGTAAACTCAACAACCCACCCGTCGATGGATCGAGGTTGTCGCATGGATTGGTCCCGCATGATTCACCTTCCCGGCCGCAGACAATGAGCGAGAACGAGATCTCGGTCCGCCCGATCGACTTCGCCCGCGACGAAGCGCCACTGAAGTCGTTCCTCAGCGAGCGCGACAAAATGCGCCTCGAACACGGCGAAGCTGCCTGTGCGGCAGGCGACTGCTTCGTGTACGTCGCCGATGATGCGGGCACCGCCGTCGGCTGGGCCGTCGTCCAGACGGCGTTCCGCGACGATCAGGATTGGGATCCACCCGACGACGACACACGCGCCTTCCAGTCCGGAGACAACGCCTATCTCGAGAACATCGAGGTGCGCGCCGGCGTCCGCGGGCACGGCGTCGGCCGCAAGCTGCTCGAGGCCGTGCAGTCCGAGGCGAAGCAGCGCGGCAAGAAGCATCTCTGGCTGCACACGAGCGAGAACAACACGAAGGCGCACTCGTTGTTCGATCGCGAGGGCTGGACGCGCGAACGCAACGTCTACCCGCCGTGGAAGTCCACATCGAACACCCGCATCTACACGAAGGCGCTCTGACATGCGAAAGATCTTCGTCCGCACACTCGCCGTCACAGCCGTCCTCCAGTTCGCGATCACGCGCACGATGGCCGGCAACGCAATCGAAGAAGGCCGCGCAGAGCGGATGTGGATGATGTACCCGGCGACCGTGCTGATGAATGCCGTGGCGTGGACGCTCATGTTCTCGGTCGTCGTGCGCATCTTCCGCGTTTTCCGTCCGTCCTGATGCGCGCGCGCGCGATCCGCCACGTCGACGCCTTCACGACCGTCGCGCTCGAAGGCAATCCCGCGGCCGTCGTTGATGGCGGAGATATCAGCGCCGAGACGATGCAGCGCATTGCGCTCAACCAGCATCTCTCCGAGACCGTCTTCCTCCTGCCGCCGCGATCCGCCGACAACGACGCCTGGATCCGTATCTTCACGCCGGGCGCTGAGTTGCCGTTCGCTGGCCACCCCACCATCGCCGCCGCGCACATCATCACGGAAGAGAAGCGCGTCGCGCTCTCGCCCGGCGAGGCTTTGCGCCTTGAAACGGGCGCCGGCGTCATCCCGGTCATCGTCGGCGACGGCGCATCGCCGCTCTACACGATGACCCAGGCCGCGCCCGTATTCTCCGATGCGGGCATCTCACTCGCCGACATCGGGGCGGCGCTCGCGCTCAACGAAACGGACGTCGTCCGTGCGGAACGCGTCTCGACCGGCGTCGAGTGGCTGATCGCGCAGATATCGTCGCTCGATGCGATGATGCGCGTCCGCCCCGACATGATGGCGCTGATGAAGATCCCGCACGGCATCTCGATCTTCTGCATCGGCGCGCTCGACGCGTCCGCGCGCGTCCATGTACGCTCGTTCGCCCCGGCCGTCGGCGTCATGGAGGATCCGGTCACCGGCAGCAGTAACGGCTGCATCGCCGCGATGATCGCCAAACACCAACTGCTCCCCGCCACCGCTGGCGAGATCACGTACGTCGCGGAGCAGGGGATCGAGATGGGACAGCCAGGCCGCGTCTACGCCCGCGTCTCAAACCTGCCGCACCCACCAACGATCCATATCGGCGGCCACGCCGTAACTGTCCTCCGCGGCGAACTGCTGCTGCCCGGCGCGTGACGCGACGCCAACCTCACAACCGCCGTCCATGACCCGAACAACAAGTTAGGATCCCGGGAGTCGATGCAAGGATGAGAACATCGGGACGTAGTTTCGCGGAGTCGCCGCGCCGAGATGCCGGCAAGCTCCCGGCGAAGGAGCGCCGCACCACGATAGGGCCTGCCACCACTCACTCCCCCAACATCGCCTCAATCTCCCGCGACGGCAGCAGCCCCTCCGTGAACGTGAAGGTGCCGTCCTCGGTCATCTCGCGCGCCGCCCGCACGAATGCCGTCGTCGCCGCGCGCGCCAGCATGCTGCCCGTGCTGATGCGCTTGACGCCGGCCGCCTGCAGATCGTCGAACGTCAGCGACATCCCGGGCATGCCGATGATTACGTTCACTGGCCGCTTCACTGCCGCGACGACGGCCGTGATCTGTTCTCGCGTTGACAACCCGGGCGCGTACAACACGTCGGCGCCAGCGGCTTCGTACGCCTGAAGCCGCGCGATCGTATCATCGAGATCGCGCTTGCCGACGAGAAAGTTCTCGCAGCGCGCCGTCAGCGTGAACGGGTACGGCAGCCCGCACGCCACCTCGACCGCTGCCCGCACGCGCTCGACCGCCAGTGACTGTTCGTAGATGGTGCGGTCGTCCTTCATGTCCTCGACCGACGCGCCGGCGAGGCCCGTCGCCGCCGCGAGCCGGATCGTCTCCGCGACGGTCTCCGGCGCGTCGCCGAAGCAGTTGCCCAGATCAGCGCTCACGGGCACATCGACGGCGGATGCCAGCGCCGTGCAGTGCGCGAGCACGGCATCGCGATCGACCCGGTTGTCGCGCTTCCCAAGCGCGAACGCCATCCCCGCGCTCGTCGTCGCGATCGCCTCATAGCCGAGCGACGCCAGCATGCGCGCCGATCCAACATCCCACGGGTTCGGAATGATGAAGGCGCCCTCCCGCTCATGCAGCGCCCGAAACGCCGCCCCAAGCTCCGCGTGCGTACGCATGGTCGTCTCCTTTTCGCAGTACCTGACGCGCAGCTGAGCGACCGCGTTAGATACTCGCGGTCTCTTGTACGAACCGCCAAACAAGACGTCGCGGGCCGGCCTGATCGATGTCTATCTCGCGCGTCTATCGGCCGCGTTCTGATGCCCGCTTGTACGCATCTGGATCCGCGCGCTCCATCCAGCGATCCGGCGCCGCCACGGCCGTGAATCCCGTCTTCTCATACAGCCCGTGCGCGTCCTTCGTGCCGAGCATCCAGCGCCGCAGCCCCTGCAGTTGCGGATGCGCCGCCACGCACTCCATGAGCCAGACGCCGAGTCCGTGGCCGCGGAACTCATCGAGCACGAACACGTCACAGATGTACGCGAACGTCGCGTAGTCGCTGATCACGCGCGCTAGCCCGATCGTGCGCGTGCCGTCCTCGGCGTACAGCCCGAAGTTCAACGAGCCCTCGATTCCGCGCCGCACGACGTCGAGCGGGATGCCCGGCACCCAGTACGACGACTCCGACAGCCAGCGATGCACGACGCCCGCATCGAGTTTCGACGCGTCGGTGCTAATGACGAAGCCTTCGCGGCGCCACTCCTCGACCGTCAAGACAGATGCACCTTCAGGAACTCGAGGGTTCGCTCCCACGCCGTCTCCGCTGCGAGCGCGTTGTACGCGCCGCCGGCCTTCAGCACTTCGGGCGACGGATTCATAAACGCGTGCTTCGCGCCATCGTACTGATAGAACAGCGCGTGCTTGCCGGCATCGCGGATCTGCTGCTCGAGCGTGTGCGCAACCTCCGGCGAGGCCCACCCGTCGTCCTCGGCGTAGTGCCCCATCACCGGCCCCGCGAGCTTCGTGAAGTCCGGCGCCGCGCCCGCAAGCACGCCGTAGAAGCTCACGCAGGCGTCGATCGGCTTGATCGTCGCCACGACGAGCGCCAACCCGCCGCCCATGCAGAACCCGACGCATCCAACGTTGCCGGTCGCGTTGTCGTGGCTTGTCAGATAGTCGTAGGCGCCCGACATGTCCTTCGCCGCTTCCTCCATCTTCATCCCCATCATGAGCTTGCCGGCTTCATCTGGCTCGTCCGCCGTCTGGCCGCGAAAGAGATCCGGCACCAGCGCCACATAGCCCGCGGCGGCGAACCGATCCGCCATTCCCGTGATCCACGGCACGAGGCCCCACCACTCCTGCAGCACGATCACGCCCGGCCCTTTGCCCGAAGCCGGCGTCGCGAGATACCCCTCGGCCGTCCCGCCGTTGCTCGGAAACGTCACCGTCTTCCCTGGCATGTGCGTACTCCTTCCGCCTGGTGCGCGACGACATGCCGACGGCGTGTCTGAGCCGCGCGAGCATCGTCGATACTCGACAACGCGAACCATGAATGCCAGATGATACGGCGGCGGCGTTCTAGGTTCTAGCGCCGAAGCTCAGCGCGGCAGCACGTCGTAGATCACGTACTCGTCGAAGTCCGTACGTCCGGCGCCCGCGAAGACGCGACGCCGCGCCAGCAGCGCCGACGTGTCCGCGCCCCAGTATGCCCCGAACTCCCCGTCCACATACGCCGCGAAGTCGACGACGACATCGACGCGTTGATCGCGCACGTACTCCGCAAGCCGGCGCTTCTGAATCGCGTCATAGGCGTCGGCGTTCATCACGCCATCGAGATTGACCGTCGGATGCCCGCCGTAGTAGCTCAGGATGCCCGAATTGAACCCCGCCACGCGCACATCCGCCGGTTCCGCCGCATCGATCACCTGGGCCGTAAGGAGTATCGGATCCTCCAGCCGCCCAACGCACTGACGCCGACGCCACCGAGTCGGCTCTACCGCCCGTTAAGACTGTGTTACGCACCCGAAATTGCGGCGAAGCCCGAACAACCCCGTCCCACGCGATAGCTACAATGCCATCGATACCGGCCGTTTAGCCGAACATCAAATCCGTGAAATCTGTGAAATCCGTGGTTTCTCGTTCGCATCGGAGAGTCAGATGATCGACGACCAGAAGGACTATGTCCTCCAGTCCTGCCGCGACCATGACATCAAGTTCATCCGCCTCTGGTTCACCGATATCCTCGGCTCCCTCAAGAGCTTCGCCATCACAGTCGAGGAGCTCGAAGAGGCGCTCGACGAAGGCAAGACGTTCGACGGCGCCGCCATCGAAGGCTTCGCGCGCATCGACGAATCCGACATGATCGCCATGCCCGATCCGGCCACCTTCACGATCCTCCCGTGGCGGCCGCGCGAGCGCGGCGTCGCCCGCATGTTCTGCGACATCCAGCACCCCGATGGCACGCCATTCGACGGCGACTCTCGCTTCGTCCTCAAGCGCCAGCTCAGGCGCGCTGCTGATCTTGGCTTCACCTTCTACGTCGCGCCCGAGCTCGAGTTCTTCTACTTCAAATCATCCGACGCTACCGACGGCCTCGACCAGGGCGGCTATCTCGATCTGACGCCGCTCGACGTCGCCAGCGATATCCGCCGTCAGACGGTGCTGACCCTCGAAGAGATGGGCATCGGCGTCGAATACAGCCACCATGAAGTAGCACCCAGCCAGCATGAGATCGGTCTCCGCTACACCGACGCGCTGACGATGGCCGACAACGCGATGACCTACCGTCTCGTCGTGAAGGAGGTCGCGCTCGCCAACGGCGTCTACGCGACGTTCATGCCGAAGCCGCGCGCCGACTGGAACGGCAGCGGCATGCACACACATCAATCGCTCTTCAAAGGCGACGCCAACGCCTTCTTCGCGGCCGACGATGAGTATCACCTCTCGCCGATCGCCAAGTCGTACATGGCCGGGTTGCTCCGACATGCTCCCGAGATCACGCTCGTCACGAATCAGTGGGTGAACAGCTACCGCCGTCTCGTCCCCGGCTACGAGGCGCCCGTCTACCTCACGTGGGCGCGCCGCAACCGCTCCGACCTGATCCGTGTGCCCGAGTATCGCCCCAACAAAGAGACGTCGACGCGCATCGAATATCGCGCGCCCGACCCGGCGTGCAACCCGTATCTCGCGTTTGCGCTCATGCTCGCCGCCGGCCTGGAAGGCATCGAGCGCGAGTATCCGCTCGCACCGCCGACGGAAGAGAACGTCTTCGACATCGGCGATGACGAGCGCAAGAAGCGCGGCATCGAGATGCTGCCGGCGAGCCTCAAAGAAGCGATCCAGTCGTTCGCGCAGAGCGACTTCGCCCGCCGCGCCCTGGGCGACCACGTTTTCGAGAGCCTGCTCCGCAACAAAACGATCGAGTACGACTCCTACCGACGCCACGTCAGCGACTACGAGACCGACCGCTACCTCGCCGTGCTGTAGTCGCCGACGTCGACCGCGATGCCGCGCTCCCCGCTATATTGCGTAGCTGGAGGTGCGATATGGCCTACTTTCTCGCCAAGACCGATCCCGAGACCTACTCCATCGACGATCTCAAACGCGACGGCACGACGGAGTGGGACGGCGTCCGCAACCCGACCGCCGTCAACTTCATCAAGACGATGAAGCCGGGCGACGACGTCATCATCTATCACTCGCAGGGTCAGGCCGCGATCGTCGGCCTCGCGAAAGTCGTCTCGGAACCGCGCCCTGACAAGAACGAGGCCAAGAGCTGGGTCGCGGACTTCAAGTACGTCAGCCACGCCAAGAAACAGATCACCCTCCGCGAGATCAAAGAGTCACACAAATTCGACGACTGGATGCTCGTCCGCCAGGGCCGCCTAAGCACCATGTCCGCCCCCGACGCCTTCTGGAAGTGGCTCGAAAAACAAGGCGTCTTTTAGGGGACGATCCGCCACCGCCACACAGCCTCCGCGACCAGCGGCCGCCCCAACGACACGATCGTCACACCAACACCATCGATCGGCTTCGCCGCAAGATTGAACGCGTCCGGCGCGCACGTCTGCGGCTCGATGCACACTGCCCGCGCCGGGGTGTACACGACGGCGTGCCCGACATTCGCCGACGAGCGCATCTCCAACTCCAGATCGCCCCACCGCAGCGCCGTCCGCCGCGGCTCCCGATAGCAGACATCGAGCATCCGATTGCCGATCGCCGGGTACCCGCGCAGATCGTCGTCACCAGACACCGGCGGTAGCCAGCCCGTCGGAATTTCATCGACAGCCTCGTACGTGCGATCCGCGTCGACCATCATCCGCACATCAGCGCCGCGCCGCACGTCGCGACGAAACCACGGGTGCCATCCCACCCCGGCCGGAAACGCCGGCCCGCGCGATGCGTGCACCTCGACTCGCTGCCGGACGCCATCATCCATCAGCTCGATCCGCTGCCGCGCGCAGCCGCC
>JBBQVO010000034.1:0-23136 GCA_038211505.1 Dehalococcoidia bacterium
GGGCTATAACACCTCACCGACGCTCGTCGATACCGACGGCGACGGCTGCCCCGACGGCCGCGAGATCGCCTCCGTCGACGGCAACCACGGCGTCAACTCCACCGACCTGCTGCTCATCGCGCAGCAGTTCGGCCGCGCCGATCGCCCCGTGCAGGACATCAACAAGAGCGGCATCGTCAACTCCTCCGACCTCCTGCTCGCCGCCCAAAACTTCGGCAGCAGCGCCTGTTGACGCCGGTCACGGGCGGCCATTGACAGAATCGCGGGGGACGCTCATGCTGGCCTCGTCGCCGAGGGCGGCCCGTGGCAACCCCGCCACGATGCGTCGGAGGATCTCATGGTCGGTCGACTTGCCGTGCTGCGGACGGTTCCGGGTGCGCGTTTCGTGCGGCTGCTGGCGCTGGCCGCCATAGCTGCCCTGGCGGTGGTCGTGCCTGGACGCGCGGGCGTCGCGCCGGTACGCGCCGGCGTCACCTACACCGTCGACGCCAACCTCGATACCGACGACGCCGTGCCGGGCGACGGCTTCTGCGACGAAGGCCGCGGCTTCTGCACGCTGCGCGCCGCCATCGATGAGGTGAACGCCGGCGCTGGCGGTGACCGCATCGAGTTCTCGATCAACTCCATCACCGTTCCGTCGTCGAATCTACCCATCGTCCTCGTGCCGGTGACGATCGACGGCAGCACGCAATGCGCCACGCCGCCCTGCGTCAGTCTGCGCGGCACCGGCGCCAGCGTCACCGACGGCATCGTGCTCGCCGGCGGCGCCAGCACGATCCGCGGGCTCGCGCTCCGCGATTTCTCGAGCGGCAGCGGCATCGTTCTCAGTGACACCGGCGGCGACCTGATCGCCGGCAACTACATCGGCACGCGGATCGATGGCGCTACGGCGGCTTCGAACGGCACTGGCATCTACGTCGCCAGCGCGACCAACACGATCGGCGGGACGACCGCCGCCGACCGCAACGTCATCTCCGGCAACATCGGCGCCGGCATCTTCATCGATGGCGGAAACGGCGGCAGCGCCACAACGATCTCCGGCAACTACATCGGCGCGACGAAGACCGGTTTCGGCCCACGCGGCAACGGCGGCGACGGCATCACGATAAGCGGCGCCAACGGCGCGATCATCGGCGATGGATCCCTCGGCGCCCGCAACACGATCATCTCGAACGGCGGCAGCGGCATCTCGATCGAGGGCGACAACAACAGCGTCGCCGGCAACCTCATCGGCACCGATCCCACGAACGACACGACGCACGGCAACTCGCAGCACGGTGTCTCGATCGTCGGCGGCAACAACAACAAGATCGGCACGCTCAGCGGCTTCTTCCAGATCATCTCCGGCAACCTCGTCGATGGCATCCATCTGAGCGGCACCGGCACCCTGGCCAACCAAATCCGCGGCAACTTCATCGGCACCGGCACGAACGGAGAGTTCGCGATCAAGAACACCCGCGACGGCATCGGCATCGACGGCGGCGCCCACGACAACATCGTCGGCGCCTTCAACGTCAACCTGATTTCCGGGAACGGCCGGAACGGCGTGTTGATCAGCGGATCCACGACAAAAGGCAACAGTGTCAGCTACAGCACCATCGGGCTCGATTTCGCGGGCACGGTCGCGATGCCAAACATCGAAGCCGGCGTGCGCATCGATGGCGCACCGAACAATACCGTCGGCTCGAACGCGACGATATTTCGCAACACGATCTCCGGCAACGGCACGAATGGCGTGATGTTGACACTTGCCGGCACAACGGGCACGAAGATCACCGGCAACTACATCGGCACGAATACCGCCGGCACGGCCGCCATCCCGAACTCTTTCAACGGCATAGCGCAGACGCTCGGTACCACCACGACCATCGGCGGCTCAGCGGCCGGCGAGCGCAACATCATCTCAGGCAACACGACCAACGGCGTCATCATCGCCGGCAACTCGTCGTCGACGATCGCCGGCAACTACATCGGGACGAATGTCAGCGGAGATGCCGCGATCGCCAATCAGGGCGGCGGTATCCAGGTGCAGTCGAGCGATCTGACGACGATTGGCGGCGTGGCGGCCGGCGCCGGCAACGTCATCTCCGGCAACTCCTTCGAAGGCATCGTTTTGTCGAGTTCGGATCACAACACGACGGTGCTCGGCAACCTCATCGGGACGAAAGCCGATGGCACGTCCGTGCTCGGCAACGATGGCCCGGGCGTCTTCGTCGGCGGTCACGACAACCTGATCGGCGCTGCGACGCCCGGCGGGAGCAACACGATCGCCGACAACAACGGGGATGGCGTACTGGTGGACGGAGCCGGCGCGACGAACAACGCGATCCTCAACAACTCGCTGCACGACAACGCAGGCAAAGCGATCTCGCTCACGAACGGCGCCAACGGCGGCATCCAGCCCCCGACGATCACGGGCGTCACGGCCACGACCGTCAGCGGCACCTCCGGCTGCCAGGGCTGCGGCATCATCGTCTTCTCGGACAACGCAGACGAGGGGCGGATCGATCACGGCCTTGTCACTACCACTGACGCGAGCGGCAACTGGAATGCCAGCGTTGTCGTCAGCGGACCTAACATCACGGCCGCAATGACGTTTCCCGGCACTGGCGCGACATCGGAGTTGCGACTCTGGGACAGCGACGGCGACGGCATCGGCAACGGCTTCCCGAAAGCCATCGACAACTGCCCGAACGTCGCCAACGCCAACCAGCTCAACACCGACAGCGCGCCGCTCGTCACGCCCGCCGAGCCCAACGACGTCACCATCGCCCGCAGCGACACACTCGGCGATGTCTGCGACCCCGACGACGACAACGATGGCCTCTTCGACGGCGACGAGCTCGTCATCGGCCCCGGCCATCTCAGCCACTTCCTCTGCCCGAGCGCCTCGGCCGACCTCGATCCATTGAAATCCGACACCGACGGCGATCACGTCCTCGACGGCGCCGAATGCGCCCTCGGCAGCGATCCGGCGAACGCGGCATCGAAGCCCGCCGTGCCGGCAGCCGGCACCGATCCCGACGCCGACGGCCTCTCGACCGCGTTCGAGATGACGATCGGCTCGAATCCCAATAACCAGGACAGCGACGGCGACAAGATCCCGGACGGCGTCGAATACAAGGGCTACAACACCTCACCGACGAACGCCGATAGCGACGGCGACGGCTGCCCTGACGGCCGCGAAGTGGCGTCGATGGACGGCAACCACGGCGTCAGTTCGACGGATCTACTCATCGTCGCCAAGGAGTTCGGCCGCGCCGATCGGCCGGTTCAGGATCTGAACAAGAACGGCATCGTCAACTCCTCCGACCTCCTGCTCGCCGCCCAGAACTTCGGAAGCAGCCCGTGCTGACCGCCGCTCATCGCGCGCGCCAGTAAAGACGTGTTCACCGCACGCAGTTCTCGTCGGCGATCGGCCGGCGCGCGATGTCCACAAGCGCCAGCATCGCATCGAGCGAACGGCTGCTCACGCTTCGGCCCTCGGCGCGCGTTTCTGAATTTCGGAACTGTGTTTGTGGTCAGCGTCTACCGGATCGTGATGACGCCGGCGACGACCAGCAGGATCAGGATCAACAGGACGATGATGATGATTCGCGAATTGCCGCTGCTCATAGATTCCTCCCAACAATGTCGATTACCATGCCACATGAGGCCATGCGTCGCAATGCTTCTCGGCGCGGGGCGCTTGGTTGTCAATCCGTAGCTCACGTTGACTTCCAACACGGGCATTTCTATACTTCCACGCGCTCTCACACGGCGTCTCGCAGACTCCGCAGACTCGGAGTGCGCAGGCGCTCCACACTTGATCAGACATTCGGGAACGGCAGAACTCGCCCGAACACCGGCGGAGGATATGTGCGCGATTACGAACTGGTAGTGGTCATGAACCCCGATATCGCCGAGGAGGACGTCCCCGCGGCGATCGAGCGGGTCACCGGCGCCGTGACGTCGCGCGGTGGCGAAATCGTCGAGACACGCCCGTGGGGCCGCCGCCGCCTCGCCTACCCGATCGACCGGCACAGTGAAGGCAACTACGTCATCACCCAGATCAAGCTCGATCCCGAACGCACGCACGAACTCGAGACCGGCTTCGCCATCTCCGACGATGTGCTGCGCCACCTGCTGGTGCGCAAGGACGAAGCGTAACGTCCGGCCGGGCCGGACTGGATCCGCGTAACGACGAGAGGGACGGGCTTTCATGGCGGGTTTGAACAAGGTCATGCTCATCGGCAACGTCGGGAAGGATCCCGAGATGCGCTACACGGCCAACGGCAAGGCCGTCGCGACGTTCTCCGTCGCCTGCAACCGCGTCCGCAACGGCCCCGAGGGCGAGCGCCTCGAAGAGACGGACTGGTTCGACATCGTCACATGGGACAAGCTAGCCGAGCTGTGCAGCCAGTTCCTGCAGAAGGGCCGGCAGGCGTACGTCGAAGGCCGCCTGCAGAGCCGCTCATGGGAGGGCCAAGACGGCCAGAAGCACTACAAGACGGAAGTCGTCGCGCAAACCGTGCTCTTTCTCGGTAGCGGCGGCGGTGGCGCCGGCGGCGGCGGTGGCAACCGCGCCCCGCGCTTCGATGACGCCGGCGCAGCCGGCGGCGGCCCGCCCGTCGATCCCGACGATCTGCCGTTCGAGTAGCGGCTGTGCGAGGCCGAACCGATGGCAGAAGAATGCGAATCGCGCATACGCGTCCCGACGGACGCTGCCCGAGGGCCCTGTCCCGAGGGACGCTAAACGTAGACGGGCACGACGATGATCGTGCTCGCAACAGGAGGAACCGTGACGACCGACGTAGGCGAAAGCCAACCGCCATCTCCAAACGATCAACCAGCGCCGCAGGCGCCATCGCGTCCTGAAGGCGGCTCGCCCCGCTACGAAGGCTCATCGCCCCGCTACGAAGGCGGCGGTGGCGGCCGTGGTGGCGATGGCCCGCGCGGTGATCGCGACGATCGCCCGCGCCGCCCCGGCGGCGGTGGTGGCGGCGGCGGCGGGCGCGGACGTTTCGGCCGGCGCAAAGTCTGCGCCTTCTGCGTCGACAAGATCGAGCACATCGACTACAAGGAGCCGGGCAAGCTCCGGCGCTTCGTCTCGGAGCGCGGGAAGATCGACCCGCGCCGCAAGACCGGCACCTGCGCCCGGCACCAGCGCCGCCTGACGCTCGCCATCAAACGCGCTCGCCACCTCGCCCTGCTGCCATACACCGCCGATCACCTTTTCCCGTCCTGGTAGCCATCGATGCGCCCACGCGGGAACGGCCTGACGACGAGACGCAGCCGCCCGGCTGCGTCGTATCTTTTCTGATGCAGGGATCGGTGTTTGGATGCGGAGGATGACGAACGATGGCTGACAACAGCAAGCCGCCAGGCACGGGAGCGCCCTCCGGCGGAAAGCCGGCGCGCGCCGCCGCGCCCCGCCCGTCGAGCTCGCGCAACGGGCTCCATATCGATTCGGAGCAGCAGGCGCGGCTGATGCTGATCGGCGCCGTCGTCGTTATCCTGCTGGTCGCCTCCGGCTTCATCGCCTTCGGGTACTGGTACTCCGTGATTCGGCCGCGCAACCGCACCGTGCTGCAGTTCGATGACACCAAGATCTCCTACTCGGCGATGAAACGCCGTATGGGCTACGAGTTCTTCCAGAACGTGACGTACCAGCAGAACCCCGGCGTGCTGCCCGCCATCTCGTACCAGAACTTGCTCGATGAGCTGACGAAGACCCACCTCGCGCCGGACGATCTCGCCGTTGGCGCGACCGATGCCGAGTTTGAGAAAGAACTGCGCTCGAAGATCAGCGTCAGCGATGCTGCCGATCAGAAGACGTTCAACGATCAGTTTCGCATCGCACTCGATACATCTGGCCTCAACGAAACTGAGTACCGCCGCCTCGTGCTCGGTGAGTTGTTGGACAAGAAGATCCGCGACAAGTACACGGCGGAGGCGCCGGCAACGACGCAGGAGGTGAAATACGAAGCCTTCTCCGCAACGAGCGCGGACGCCGCGAGCAAAGCGATCGCGCGGATCAACGGCGGCGAGGACTTCGCGACGGTCGCCAAGTCCGTCTCACCAAGTGACACGACGCTGGCGAGCACGGGCGGCCTCCACGATTACGAGCCGCAGGGCGCGGCGAACGCCGCCTACAGCGACTACCTCTTCTCGACGAACGACATCGGCAAGGTGAGCGCGCCGATCACGGGGTTCGGATCATCGCCCAGCTACTACGTCGTCCGCCTGATCGACCGCTCCGATCAACCGGTGAAGGACGCGCAGAAGAAGACGATCGCCGACAAGCAGATCAACGACTGGCTCAAGAAAGAGCAGGACGATCTGACGACGCAGGGGAAGATCAAGCGCGACTGGACCACGACGGCGCAGAACAGCGCGCTCGTCTCTGTCGTCAACGACGTGCTCCCGCGCCAGCAAGCGGCGCAGAAGAAGAAGCTCGCTGATCAGCAGAAAGGCGAGCAGATTCGCCAGACGACCGTCGCCGAACTGACGGCGCGTCCGAAGACGGCGGCCGCGGGTGGCACGCCCGCCGCCGATGGCACGCCCAACCCCGACGTGACGCCCGCCGCCGGCGACACGCCGGTCGCTGGCGCTTCGCCGCCGGCCGACTCCGGGCAGAGCGGGAGCCCGGCCGCGCCGTCGCAACCGGTCGCCCCCGGCAACAATGGGCAGTGATCGCGACCGCATCGGCATCGGCCTCATGGGTCTCGGCGTCGTCGGCGCCGGCGTCGCGCGCATCCTGCACGAGAAGGCCGACGTCTATGCGCGCCAGATCGGCTGCCCGCTCACGCTGCGTCGTGTGCTGGTGCGCGACGTCGCGAAGGTACGAAACGTCGACATCGATACCGCGCTGCTCACGACCGACGCCCGCGATCTGATCGACGATCCGGCGATAGACCTGATCATCGAAGTCACCGGCGCCGGCGAGCCGGCGTATCACTATCTCCGCGACGCGCTCATGGCCGATAAGTTCGTTGTCACCGCGAACAAAGAAGTGATGGCCAAGCACGGCAGCGAGTTGCTGACGCTTGCCCGCGCGCATAACGTCGACCTGCTCTACGAAGCGAGCGTCGGCGGCGGCATCCCGATCATCGCGCCACTCAAGCGCGATCTGCTCGCCAACGACATCCTCCGCGTCAGCGCGATCATCAACGGCACGACGAACTTCATCCTCACATCGATGAGTGGCGGCGGCGGCAGCTTCGCCGATGCACTCGCCGAGGCGCAGCGTCTCGGCTACGCCGAGCCCGATCCGACCAACGATGTCGAGGGCATTGACGCTTCGTACAAGCTCGCCATCCTGGCGACGCTCGCGTTTCATGTCGATGTGCAGCCGACCGACGTCTACCGCGAAGGCATCACGAAGCTCGACGCGCGCGACTTCGACTATGCGCGCGAGCTCGGCTACGCCATCAAACTGATCGCCTCGGCCGACAAGACCGACGCCGGCGTCGCGGCGCGCGTGTACCCGGCGCTCGTCGCGCATGGACAGCTGCTCGCCAGCGTTGATGGCGTCCTCAACGCCGTCGAGATCGAGGGTGATCTGATGAACCGCGTGCTCTTTCAGGGTCCCGGCGCCGGCTCGCTGCCGACGGCGTCGGCCGTCGTCGGCGATGCGCTCGACGCCGCCGTCAGCATCAGCAACCACGTCTACTGGCCGCATTCGCATCGCCGCGACGAGGGCATGCGTGTCGCCTCGATCGACAGCCTGCGGACGCGCTACTATCTACGTCTGCGCGTCGCCGATCAGCCCGGCGTCCTGGCCCGTGTCGCCGGCGCGCTGGCCGAGCGCGAGATCAGCATCGCCTCCGTTATCCAGAAGGAGTTCGATGCCGACGCCAGCGCCGAGATCGTGATTATGACCCACGTCGCCGCCGAGTCCGATATCCAGCAGGCGCTACAGGCGATCGCGTCGCTTGCCGGCATCGACCGCGTCGAGCAGATGCTGCGGGTGCACGCATGACGATGAACGATCCGCAGAGCGAGCCGCGCGCGAACGACGAGCTCGGCTGGCTGCACGAGCAGACGACGCAGATCAAGACGCAGCTCGGACGCCTGCAACAGCAAGGCGATCAGGCGCAAGCAGCCCTCCTCGACGTCAACGAGAAGCTCCGCGACACCGAGGCGCGGCTGCGCGAGATGAGCGCGAAGACCGTCGGCCTGCCGGCGATGGCGGATCAGCTCCGGCTTCTGTCCGGCCTGCTCGAACGCATCCAGGACGCCGAAGTCATGATCGACACGAAGTTCGAATTGCTCGAACGCGCGACGGGTGACGAGCGCGGCCGCGATCAGGCCGAGAAGAACGACTTCTATCGCCGATTGCAGGATCTCGAACGGCGCGCTGAGGGTCTCTTCGAGCGGCAGGCGACGGTCGACGACAGCACGCGCCGCTTCCAGGAAGAAGTCGCGCGGTCGCACCTGCAGTACCAGGGCCTGAACCAGCGTCTCGAGACCGTCGAGAGCAAGACCGGCCGCAACCTTGACGCGATCGCCCGCCTCGAACAGGAGCACGGCGAGCACGAACAGGCGATCCGCGCGCTGCGCCGCGAAGACGACGTCCTCGCCGAGCGCGCCCGCCTCTCGCACGAAGTCTCATCGCGCGTCGAAACCGAAGTCCACGCCTTCGAGGAGGAGTTGCGCGTGCTGCCACTGCTCGCCGAGCGCGTCGAACTGCTGCGCGCCGAACGCCAGCGCCTCGAAGATCGCACGTCGCGCACGGAGGAAACGATCGTCGACCTCACGGCGCGCCTCGAACGCGAGGAAGACTTCACAACGCACGTCGACACGCGCCTCAAGGCGCACGATGGCCGCCTCGATATGGTGCATTCGTCGACGCTCGAGCACCGCCGCACGCTGAGCGAGCATCTCCTCAAGCTCAACCAGATGCTCGAGCGCATGAAGCGCCGTCAGGTCGAAGAGCTCGAGCGGCAGGTGAAAGAGCTCCGCACACAGTCGATACAGCTCAAGAGCGACGACGAATGACCGCCGGCATCTCGCCCAGCACCCTCGGCGACGCGCCACAACGCGGCGTCCTCCGCCGCTTCACGCAGTATCTGCCGGTGACCGCCGACACGCCGATGATCTCGCTCGGCGAAGGCGATACGCCGCTCGTCCGTTCGATGTCCATCGAACACGACCTCGGCTGCGAAGCGCTGTACTTCAAACTCGAGAGCTGCAACCCGACCGGATCATTCAAGGATCGCGGCATGGTCGTCGCCGTCGCCAAGGCGATGGAGGCCGGCGCGAAGGCGATCATGTGCGCGTCCACCGGCAACACCTCCGCATCCGCCGCCGCCTATGCCGGTCGCTACGGCCTGGCCGTCTACGTCATCGTCCCGGACGGCAAGATCGCCCGCGGCAAGATGGCGCAGGGCGCCGTCCACGGCGCCGAGATCATCGCCGTCGATGGCAACTTCGACGCGGCGCTGCGCATGGCGCGCGAGATCACCGACAAGCATCCGATCGCGCTCGTCAACTCCGTCAACCCGTATCGCATCGAAGGCCAGAAGACGTCGGCGTTCGAGATCGCCGACGCGCTCGGCGATGCGCCCGACGTGCTCGCGCTGCCCGTCGGCAACGCCGGCAACATCACCGCCTACTGGAAGGGCTTCGTCGAGTATTTTCAACAAGAGCGCACGAGCCGCCGCCCAAGCATGCTCGGGTTTCAGGCCGAAGGCGCGGCGCCGCTCGTCCACGGCGCGCCCGTCGACGATCCGCACACGATCGCCTCGGCGATTCGCATCGGCAATCCCGCATCGTGGAAGACGGCGATCGCTGCGCGCGATGACTCCGGCGGCAGCATCGACGCCGTCA
Source organism: Dehalococcoidia bacterium (assembly GCA_038211505.1). Taxonomy (GTDB): domain Bacteria; phylum Chloroflexota; class Dehalococcoidia; order DSTF01; family JACRBR01; genus JBBQVO01. Next base: position 9,814 of record JBBQVO010000034.1, read on the forward strand.
GCGACGACGAGATTCTCGCCGCCTACGCCCGCCTCGCGCGTGAAGAAGGCATCTTCTGCGAGCCCGCGTCGGCGGCCTGCGTGGCGGGCATCCTCAAGAAGCACGCCGCCGGCCACAGCTTTCGCGGCCAGACGATCGTCTGCATCATCACCGGCAACGGCCTCAAAGATCCCGAGACCGCCCTCCGCATCGACCCACCCCTCCACCGCGCCCCCGCCATCCTCGCCGCGATCGAAGCCGAGATGGGCTGGACGTAGACGAAGACGCCGGGCGCGTTCGCCCACGCAATGGCCCGGCGATCTCAGACCTTAGTAGCGCGGGCTTTCCAGCCCGCGCGGGGTGACGCGACGACTTCTCAAATTCTTCGACAAATGGGAACGAGCTCGCGTGTGTGGTTCTCGAGCGATCTTGCACTTACGACTGTCCGCGTCATTCACGCCGGGTGCCCGGGACCCGCGCGGGCTGGAAAGCCCGCGCTACAGACGTCTGTTGGTCGCCGCCCGATGCTCACTCAACGATCTCGCCCATTCTTCGTGCTCCTTCGTGGATCCAATCGATCGGAGACGCCGCCCGAGCGCCGGATACACCCACACCTGCATCGCCATCGCCAGCACCAATCCGACGACGCACACGGCGCAGCCGACGACGGCGTCCGTGATGTAGTGATTCGCCGTAAAGACGATCGCCGCTAACTGCGCCCACGGCAAGAGCAGTCCGAACGCCCGCAGCAGCGGGTTCCGCATCGTCACGAAGATCGCGCCGCCGATGATCATCGCCCAGCCAAAATGCAGGCTCGGGATCGCCGCGTACGGATTGACGAACGCGCTCAGCGACTGCGCCTGGTAGCTCAGGTCGTTGTACTTCTCCAGCGTGCCGATGAACTCGCCCGTCGGCAGCAGCCGCGGCGGCATCACCGGATAGAAGTTGTAGATGACGAGGCTGATCGCGCCCGACAGCAGCAGCGCGTCGCGCGTGATCGTGTACTCGTGGCGACGGAAGAAGTACATCCAGAAGCCGACGGCGACGATCAGCGGGAAGTCGAGCCAGAAGTAGATGAAGTTGAAGAGATCGACGAGCGGCTTCCGGTGCAGCACGATCTCCTGCAGTCGCGGCTCCCAGAAGATGCCGATCGCCCGCTCGAAATCGATCACACTATTCGCGTGCGCCAGCGCCTCGTCGTGCCGCTGCACGACGGCGCCGCGCACCAGGAAGTACAACAGGAACGCCACCGCGACGAGCGCGATCTCGAACACATCGCGATACCCGCGCCGCCGCGCCAGCACGTCCACCGAACGCCGCACGAAGCTCCCGCCCAACACTCCTCCTCATCACTCACCGCCAGAGCATGATAAGAGACGCCGAACAGCGGTGCGCCTAAGCGTCATGGCGTGCATGGGCTCCGTGGGGCGCGAACAGAGGTCGTAGGGACGCAGCTTTAGCTCCGTCCGTGCAGCAAGTCACACCCGATGCTCGCGTTCGGCGACCTTCGCTGGCCATTGACCCACCGCACCGGCGCCCACCGACGCGCGCGCTATGATGAACGATGGACGAGGATCGGCGCATCTACCTCGATCACGCAGCGACGACGCCCGTCGATCCGCGCGTCGTCGCCGCCATGCTGCCGTATCTCACCTCCGCCTGGGGCAACCCGTCGAGCATCTACGGCGAGGCCCGCGAAGCCCGCAAGGGCCTCGACGCCGCCCGCCGCACCGTCGCCGACGTCCTCGGCTGCAAGCCCAACGAGATCATCTTCACGAGCGGCGGCACCGAGGCCGATAACCTCGCCCTGCGCGGCGTTGCCACCGCCGCCCGTGCCCGGCGCGCCGCATCCGACGGCGCCGGCGATCCTTCTGCCGCCCCCCACATCATCACGACCGCGATCGAGCATCACGCGATCCTCCATGAGTGCGAAGCGCTCGAACGCGAAGGCTTTCGCATCACGTATCTCCAGGTCGACCACGAAGGCTTCGTCGATCTCGATGCTCTGCGCGCCGCGCTCGACGATGACACGATCCTCGTCAGCGTGATGCTGGCCAACAACGAAGTTGGCACGATCGAGCCGATCTCGGAGATCGCCGCGATCGTGAAGGCGCGCGATGCGCGCATCGTCGTCCACACCGACGCCGTGCAGGCGGCCGGCGCGCTCGACCTCAACGTCGATCGCCTCGGCGTCGACATGCTCTCGATCGCCGCGCACAAGATCTACGGCCCGAAGGGCGTCGGTGCGTTGTACGTCCGCGGCCGAACGCCGTTCCTGCCGCAGACCGTCGGCGGTTCGCAGGAGCGCAACCGGCGCGCTGGCACTGAGAACGTCGCCGGCGCCGGCGCGCTCGCCACGGCGCTGCATCTCGCCTACGACGAGCTCGACGCCCGCAATGCTCATCTCATCGCGCTCCGCGATCGCCTGCTCGACGAAGTCCCGCGCCTGATCCTCGATACCATGATCACCGGTCCGCGCGATCGCGCCCGCCGCCTGCCGAACAGCGCGTCGTTCGCCTTCGCCCACCTCGAAGGCGAAGCCGTCCTGCTGCAGCTCGACCTGCAAGGCATCGCCGCCAGCAGCGGCTCCGCCTGCACGACGGCGTCGCTCGAACCGTCACACGTGCTCGCGGCGATGGGCGTACCCGAAACGTACCTCCGTGGCAGCCTCCGCCTCACCCTCGGCGCCGGCAACACCGCCGCCGACATCGATCGCGTCCTCGCCGTCCTCCCGCCCGCCGTCGCCCGCATCCGCTCCCTCGCCCCCGCCGCGACGTAAGACTCACTCTGCGCGGCCGCTTCGCGATGGCGATGATCCTCCGAACCGGAAGGCCGCCCGCACGTGGCACGGGCGCCCTCGGCCGTGCGGCTCTGGCCGAATGCGGCGTCATCAATCGCAACACCGCGAACCACAAGTGCGCGATCTCTCCGCCACACGCGTACTACATAGCGACTCTCACGCAATTCCGGAGCAAGCAGCATGTCAACCGCAACCGACACCGTCCGCACTGTCCCAGTCCCCACCGGCTCGCTCATCTCCAACACCTTCGCCGTCACACACTTCGCCGACGCGTTCGAGATGACGCTGCCGCCCGGCGCGCCGGAAAGCATCGACGCGCTCGCACGCGTGTTCGAGCGATCGTCTCCTCGATGGATCGATGTGCTGATGCAATTGCGCAACCGTGCCGTTTCACTGATCGGATTCAAGACATCGCTGCCTCCGGCTCTTCGCCCACAGAGCGACGCTCCGCTGGCGCCGGGAGATCGCGCCGCGATCTTTCTCGTGTTTGCGCGCACCAACGATGAGATCCTCATGGGCCTCGACGACAAGCACCTCAACTTTCGCGTCTCATTGCTGCGGGCGGTTTCGGGCGACGCGCCGACACTCACGGTGACGACGATCGTGCACTTCAACAACTGGATCGGCCGCGCCTACTTCCTCCCCGTCCGGCCCATCCACCACCTGCTCATCGTCCCCGCCGCGATGCGTGCCATGCGCACCACCCTCATCGCCGAAGCAAGCGCCCGACTCGAACACGCACGAGCAAACCGGTAGTCTCGCCGTAGATCCCGACCGTCGTTTGTGCGTCCTCACGCCCGAAAACGCGACGGTCCAAGAACGTAGGGACGCAGCTTCAGCTCCGTCCGTTTCCGGCCGCCGCAGACTTCATCAATACGGGCGTGGAGAGAAGGCCGGCCCGCTCGCCGTAGGAGTGAGGTGAGGTGCGCCGTGCGCATCGCTTCGCCCCGCGATCGCGAGCGGCGCACAACGAAGTGCAACGTAGAGCGACTGCCGCTAGACTTCACATCGCGCACAACCAACACCAAACACCGGAGGCATCGCATGAAGTTCGGCGTCCAGATGTTCCCCACCGACTACGCCATCCCCGTCACCGAACTCGGCCGCGCCTGCGAGGATCTCGGCTTCGAGTCGCTCTTCTTCCCCGAGCACACGCACATCCCCGTCAGCCGCAAGACGCCGTGGCCGGCGGGCGGCGATCTGCCGCAGGACTACTGGCACACGCTCGATCCGTTCGTCGCGATGGGCGCCGTCGCGGCGATCACGACGCGCCTGATGGTCGGCACTGGCATCTGCCTCGTCATTCAGCGCGACCCGATCGTCACCGCGAAGGAGGTCGCCAGCGTCGACTTCCTCTCCGGCGGCCGCGTGCTCTTCGGCATCGGCGGCGGCTGGAACGTCGAAGAGATGGAGGATCACGGCACGCCCGCCAACAAGCGCTGGAAGATCATGCGCGAGCGCGTGCTGGCGATGAAGCAGATCTGGACGCAGGACGAGGCGGAGTATCACGGGGACTTCGTGGACTTCGACCCGATCTGGTCGTGGCCGAAGCCCGCGCACAAGCCGCATCCGCCCGTGCTGATCGGCGGCGATGGCCCGCACACGCTGCAACGCGTCGTCGACTACGGCGACGAGTGGATGCCGATCGGCGGCTTCCGCTCGCCCGCATCGCTCGAACGCCGCATCGGCGAGCTACAGCAGCTCGCGTCCGCCGCCGGCCGCGCACCGATCCCGGTCTCGATGTTCGGCGCCCCCGCGCGCGCGGAGCAGATCGAAGCCTACACCGCGATCGAGAGCATCCACCGCCTCGTCTTCACCCTGCCATCGCAGGGCGCCGACGAAGCGCTCCCGCGCCTGAAGCACTACGCAAGCGTCGCCGGCCTCTGACGGAATTTCTATCTCAGCAAACGGACGACATGCGCGATTTTGTAGGGGCGCTGCTCGCTGCGTCCTCGTCGGGCCGGCGCCGTCGCCACTTCCATGCGAACGGATCCGCGCACCGCGATCACTCCCGCGATCGCAGCTGCGACACCGTCGCGAGGATCAACGCCAGCACCAGCAGCGCGACGATCACGATGCCCGTGATCTCCGCCGGCCCCTGGATCGCGCTCCAGTTCGAGCCGAGCAGCGCGCCGCCGCCGATGAAGACGAGACACCATACGAACGATCCGGCGAACGTCGTCGCGACGAATGCCGCCAGCGGTACATCGAGCAGACCCGCCACGAACCCGACGTACGTCCGCACGACCGGCAGCAGCCGCGAGACGAACAGCGCCGTCATCCGATGCGGCCGCATGCGCAGCTCAGCGGCGTCGATGTCACGCTCGTGAAGCAGGAGCCACTTGCCGTATCGCCGCACAAGCGGCCGCCCGCCGCGCTGCCCCGCGACGTACAACAGCCACGATCCGACGGTGTTGCCCGCGGCCGCGATCGCGCTCAGCGCCAACACCCCCGGCGCGCCCAGGCCGTGCTCGCGCACGACGAGCCAGCCGCCGACAGGCAGGATGATCTCGCTCGGCAGATGGATCGCCGCGCTCTCGCCGATCATCAGCACGAAAACGAGCAGCCACTGAAACGCGTAGTCGGCGTGACGGAGCGGATAGTATGCGGCGACGACACCGGCGCCGCCGATGATCGTCGTGAGCACGACGCCCCCGAGGCCGGCGGCAAGGCGAAAAAACGCCGCCTGCTTCACAGAGCGGTACGTGTCATCCACAATTGAGGCTATCGCGCGCACATCGTCGCGGCGAGCGACAAATACGCATACGCGAGCGAGAACCTAGAACTTAGAACTTAGAACCTGAAACTTGCAAGACATGCGGATAGGCATCATCGGCGACACGCACTACCCCGAAGCGGGGCCGCTGTGGGAAGAGGCGTACGAGGCGCTGCGTGGCGTCGAGCTGATCCTCCACGCCGGCGATCTGCACGTCACCGACATCCTCGACTGGCTCGAAGAACGATGCGGCGTGCCCGTGCTCGCCGTCCGCGGCAACGGCGACGATGGCAGCGGCGGTCGGCCGATTTGCCCGGAAGACGCGCGCATGAAGCCCGTGCAGATCGTCGATGCCGGCGGCCTCCGCATCGGCATGGTGCACGATGCGACGCTGCCCGAGTGGCCGCCGCACCGCACGGTCGAGTCGATCATGGATCATCACTTCGGCGGCCGGGTCGACGTCTTCGTCCACGGCGACACGCACGTGCCGGAGATCGAGGAGATGCGCGGCGTCCTCCTGATCAACCCCGGCAGCCCCACCTTCCCCCGCAACCTCACGCGCCGCCTCGGCACCATCGCGATTCTCGATATCAAAGACGGCGTCCCCACGGCCCACATCCACCAACTCGATGCTACGAATCTTTGACGCGCTTCCGCCTCAGCGCTTGACGCCGAAGCGATCCACAGAGGACACAGAGCATCACAGAAGGAGAGGTCACGAGCGATCCTGAAAGCGCTGACAATGTTGGGAATGAGTGCCGTAACGAGGAGAAGAGAGAGATGCCGTTCACGATCGCGTTTGTGTTGTTTCCTGATTTCGAGGAGTTGGACTTCGCCGGGCCGTACGAAGTCTTCGGCATGGCCGCGAAGTACATCGATACGTCGTGGAGCACCTACACGGTCGCCGCGACGCCCGTCGTGCGCGCCTTCCACGGCATGAAGGTGCAGGTCGACTACAACTACGCCGACGCGCCGCCAGCCGACCTGATTTGCGTACCCGGCGGCTTCGGCACGCGGCCGGGGATGGATGATGCGGCGCTCGTCGGCTTCATCCGCGAGCGCGGCACCGCCGCGAAATACGTGACATCGGTCTGCACCGGCGCAATGCTGCTGCACCGCGCCGGCTTCCTCGCGGGCAAGCGCGCGACGACGCACTGGGGCGCGATCAAGGAACTGCGCGATCTCGGCGGCGATGTCGACGTGCGCGACGGCGAGCGCTGGGTGCAGGACGGCAACATCATCACGTCCGCAGGCGTCTCCGCCGGCATCGACATGGCGCTCTACATGGTCGGCCAGCTCAAGACGCCCGAAGACGCCCGCAAGGTGCAGTCGTTCATGGAGTACAAACCCGCGCCGCCGTACGGAGATGCGTGAGGCTCACCACAGAGACACAGAGGCACAGAGGTTTGGTTGGAATCGTATTCAGGCAGCGCCGGCGGATCGCTCGCGGATCGCTGTGTGCGCCGTGTGCCACAACTCCTGAACCCACCCCGATCCAAGCCTCCTCTCCGCGTCGGAGAGGAGGTGGCCGAAGGCCGGAGGAGAGGTGCTGTGTGTGTTAGTGCGTCGAATTCACGGATGACGAGCCGCGCGCCGAACCACCACCCACGCCACGGACATCGCAAGTAACCCGCCCGCGAGCACCGCGTATGCAACGACATGCCACGGTCCGCCATCGGCCGACTTCGGCCCCGCCGCACCCGTAGCAGGCAGCGCCATGCAGGCGGTTACCGGGGGTGTACACGTTGTTACTGCCGATCGTGCCGCTTCCGGGCACGAATGCGCCCATGCCAGTCGTTCCCACGAACCCGGCGTTGATGTTGACCGTTATTTGAACTGCGCCGCTCGTACTCGGGGCCGTCGTCCCCCAACTCCACGTATCCGTCAGGTCGGGAGCTGGCGGACCGAAATTTCCGGGAGATCCCTCGGTGGCGACCGCAGAGACAAACGTCGTTCCAGGCGGGTGGGAAAGAACGAGATAAGCCCGTGCGTTGGTCGGCGTTTCGTACCTGATGTCATACGCAATCGTTTGACCTGAACAAGCCGCCGCCGGTCCGGCGGCCGTCAACGCGGAGATCGGCTGCTGCTGAGCAACAGCCGACATTGCGAACAATTGCGCTGTCGCGACGGCAAGGAGGAACGCGAAGATCGAGGGACGGATCATCAGGCCGGCAGTATGACGCCACGCACACGGTGGAACGAACCGGCGCCCCGCAAGTGACATCCCGCCCTTCTAGTTTTCGGCCCGGCGGCGGCATAGTCGCAACGGATCACCACGCCCAACACACGCCTAGGAATTGAGATCCGTACGGACAGGTCTTCAGACCTGTCCCCGTCAATCGGCTGCCGTCGTCACACCGGAGGCGCACATGTGCAGGACGCCCACACCGATGCCCGAGCGTCACAAACATACGTCGCAGGTGCGCAACTTGACTCGTTATTATTCGGAGATTTTTTCTTGCCAGCCGCTCAAAACGCGAAAACTGCCAAACAAACCTCCGGCTCAACTCATCGCGCATTCCAGATTCAACGAGCGTGGTTTAGCGGCAGCGGAACTGGTAAAATTGAGGCGTCAGGCACCGGGCGCACTGAAGCTGCGCGCGGCTGATTTGGGAGCGATTTCGGCCGCTGAGGCGGCCATCTTCTTGATATGACCACAGACTCCAACAACGCCGGCAATATCCGCAACCGCGGCATCGAAGACGAGATGCAGTCGTCGTACCTCGACTATGCGATGAGCGTGATCGTCGCGCGTGCGCTCCCGGACGTGCGCGACGGCCTCAAGCCGGTGCAACGCCGCATCCTGTTCTCGATGCACGAGTTGAACCTGCGGCCGTACCAGGCGTATCGCAAGAGCGCGCTGATCGTCGGTGACGTGCTGGGAAAGTACCACCCTCACGGAGATGCGCCGGTCTACGAGGCGATGGCGCGGCTCGCCCAGGACTTCTCGATGCGCTATCCGCTCATCGACGGCCAAGGTAACTTCGGCAGCGTCGACGGCGACCCGCCGGCCGCCATGCGATACACCGAAGCGCGCATGGCCGGCATCTCCGAGGAGCTGCTCGCCGACCTCGACAGCAACACCGTCGACATGTACCCCAACTACGACGACTCGCGCACGCAGCCCGTCGTGCTGCCGGCGCGCGCGCCGAACCTGCTGCTCAACGGCGCCGACGGCATCGCCGTCGGCATGGCGACGAAGATCCCGCCGCACAACCTTAACGAGCTGTGCGACGCGGTCATGGCGTTGATCGAGAATGGCGACACAACAACGGAAGAGCTGGCGGAGATCGTCAAGGGCCCCGACTTTCCGACCGGCGGCATCATCTTCCGGATGCGCAAGGACACATCGCTCGACGACGAAGGCAAGCGCCACGACCTGATGCGCGACGCCATCAAGGAGGCCTACGCCGACGGCCGCGGCCGCATCGTCATGCAGGCGAAGGCGCGCATCGAAGAAATGGCGCGCGGCAACCGCGAGATGATTCTCGTCAGCGAGCTGCCGTACCAGGTGAACAAGGCGACGCTGATCGAGAAGATCGCCGACCTCGTGAAGGATCGCAAGATTGTTGGCATCAGCGACCTGCGCGACGAGTCGGACCGCCACGGCATGCGCATCGTCATCGAGCTGACGCGCGAGGGTCAGGCCGCGAGCGTCCTGAACCAGCTGTACAAGCACACCGCCATGCAGCAGTCGTTCGCCGTCAACATGGTGTCGCTCGATGGCGGCCAGCCGAAGACGATGGGCCTCAAGAAGATGCTCGAGGCCTTCATCGATCACCGCCGCATCGTCATCCGCCGCCGCACGGAGTTCGATCTCGAGAAGGCGCACGATCGGGAGCACATCCTGCTTGGCTACTTGATCGCGCTGAAGGACATCGACAAGATCATCGCCGCGATCCGCGCCGCCGCCTCGGCCGAAGACGCCAAAGCGAAGCTGATGGCGAAGCCGTGGGAGATGAGCGACCGGCAGGCGCAGGCCGTGCTCGATCTGCAGCTGCGGCGCCTCGCGCGCCTCGAGCGCGACAAGATCGAGGACGAGTACAAGGAGCTGCTCAAGCGGATCGGCTATCTCGAAGACTTGCTCAAGAACCCGCGCAAGATCGACTTCCTGATCCGCGACGACATGACGGAAGTCAAAGACAAGTACGGCGACGATCGCAAGACGACGATCGTCGAAGGCAGCGCAGACGACATCGCCGAAGAGGATCTCGTCGCGCACCAGGAGATCGTCGTCACGCTGTCGAACCGCGGCTACGTCAAGCGGCTGCCGCTCGAGACGTACCGTCTGCAGCGGCGCGGCGGCAAGGGCATCACCGGCATGGTGACCCGCGAAGAAGACGCCGTGCGGCGGCTGATCGTCTGCGATACGCACGATCAGGTGCTGTTCTTCACCGAGCGCGGCCGCGTCTTCATGTCGAAGGCCTACGACTTGCCCGATGCGAAACGGCAGGCGAAGGGCATCCCGCTCGTCAACGTCATCGACTCCGAGCCGGGCGAGCAGGTCACCGCGTTGGTGACGATCCGCGACTACGAGCATGCCTTCCTCGTCATGGCGACGGCGAATGGCGAAGTGAAGAAGACGCCGCTCGCCGAGTACAAGCAGGTCAACAAAAACGGCAAGATCGCCATGGATCTCGAGAAGGACGACCATCTGATCGCCGCGCGACTCGTGCGCGAAGACGAAGAAGTCGTGATGATCACGTCGAACGGCCAGGCGATCCGGTTCCCCGTGACGACGCTGCGGTCCGCCTCGCGGACGTCCGGCGGCGTACGCGGCATCAAGCTCGACAAGGGCGGCAAGGTCGTATCGCTCGAGGTCGTGACGCCCGGCCACGAGCTCTTCAGCATCACCGAGAACGGCTATGGCAAGCGGACGCCGTTCGAGGAGTATCGCATCACCAACCGCGGCGGCCAGGGCGTCCGCAACTACGCGATCACGCCGAAGACCGGCAAGGTGATCGCGTCCCGCACCGTCAACTCCGGCATGGAGCTGATCGTGATCAGCCAGGACGGCATCGTCATCCGCACACGCATGGATCAGATTCGCATGACGGGCCGATCGGCGCAGGGAGTAACGGTGATCAGTGTGCAGCCGGGAGACTGCGTGGCGGCGCTGGCGACAATCGAAATGGGCGCCAACGGCCCCGGCGGCCCGAAGGATGACGAAGCTACGCAGGCCGCGCTCGACGGCCTCGATGAGGACGCCGGTGCGGACGACGAGACGGCCCCGACCGAAACGCCGGCGACGAAGCGCGCGTCGAAGAAGCCGACGCCGATCCGACGCGACAAACCGAAGCTTGCAGCGTCCGCGCCCTCATCACCAACCGGGCCGGCGATGAAGAAAGCGCCGCCTTCGAAGACGTCATCACCAACGTCCAAGCCGAAGCGCAAGCGCTGACATGGCGAGCGGCAAGCCGGACGGCGAGATGCCCGACGACCTCTTGGCATACCTCGCCGGCGGCCGTCTCGTAATGGCGGCGACGGTCGACGGTGACGGTCTGCCCTACACGATGGTGATGAACTCCACGCTGGCGTTCGACGCGCGTACGATCCGCTTCTCCCTCGACCACCGGACGCATTCGCTCGCGAACATCCGCGCCAACGGCCGCATGATGCTGGAGGTGATCGGCGAAGGCTTCATCTACGGCGTCCGCGGCGTCGCGCGCGTGGTCGTCGAGCAGATGGAGCACGCGCCGATCCCGAGCGCGATGGTGCAGCTCGATGTCGAGCTCGTGAAGCGCGATCTGCCGCCCGGCGTGATCGTCGAGGGTCCGACGTTCCGGTGGGGCGCTCTCGAACCCTACATGTCGCCGATCGAGCCCCTCATGCTGGACGAGATGCGGGTGTTCCGCGCGGGTTGACGAGCGCGCGCGTGACGACCTACATCAATGAATCGGCGACGGCGAGATGTCGAGCGTGGCGATGCCCTCCGGCTGCTCGACGCACGGATGGTCTTCGAACGACGGCTTTACCGTCACCGTGTAGCCGGCCGCGCGCGCAGTGGCGAGATCGTACGTCCGAAAGATCGCCATCGTCGACTCGATCTGCATCGTCTGGTAGTCGTTGATGCGCGCGTCGGTGTAGTCGACGGTCTTTCCCGGCTGCACCCGCCCCTTCGGCGCGCCATTGTCGAACCGAAAGTGCAGCACGCACGGCGTCGCGTTGATGATATGGAGCATCGGCGTCGGTGTTGGCGTCGGTTTCGTATGAGTCGCACAGGCGGCGAGCAGGAGCAACGCGATCGCGGGCAGCAGAAACTGTCTCGCAGCAGCAGGTCGGATGCGTTGCGGGATCTTCATGTTGAATCGCGCGCGGACGAAGTAAGATCGACGTCTCCGATCCACAGCATCGTATCGACAAACGCCGAACTGAGAGCGTTGTAGAGCCGCCGGTCGGCGGTCACGAGTTGGCAGCGCTGCATTCGTGCCAGCGCCACGTACAGGCTGTCGTACACACTTCGGTCGAATTCGATGGCAATCTCAAGCGCGGCGGGCACCAGACGGCGCGTTTCTTCGAATACGAGAAGCGACTGAAGTTCGTTGCAAGCGTTTCGTGCGTACGCCGCATTGATGTCGCCACGCTTGAATCGCTTCGCCAACGTGTTCGCGAATTCGACCAGAATAAAATCGGGCGCCCGGTGCTGGGACCGTCCAGTCAGCAGCGCACGGGCCTCGTCGTTGAACTCCTCGGTCAAGAACCACTTGGCTGCGACGCTGGCGTCGACGACGAGATCGTTCAACGATCGCGATCTTCGCGGATCAGACCGGCGCTGTCCGGGCCGACCTTCGCCGCGGTGAGCAGGCGCATCTCGTCGGCGAAGCGCACCGCTCGTTCATATGCCGCCTGATCGGGTTCGGCGACGCTGAGAATGAATCGCGCTTCGGCCTCGAGCGAGCGATGATTTCGCTTCGCCCTACACTTCAGCCGTTCTACGATCTCCGGCTCTAACCCGCGGATGAGTAGCTGAACCATATCGCCTCCTCTGCTATCAGAATGATAGCATTCGCGTTTGGGGCTACTCAAACACCCACGCATCGGTGTCGCGCTTCCAGGCGATCGGCGGCGCATCGCCGAAGAACAGCGCGATCTCACGCCGTGCGCTGGCCGGCGAATCGCTGGCGTGCGTGAGGTTGCGTCCGGTCTCGAGGCCAAAGTCGGCGCGGATGCTGCCGGGCGCAGCATTCAGCGGATTCGTCGCGCCCATCGTCTGGCGCGTCGCCTTGATGGCGTTCGACCCCTCGAAGACGGCGGCGATGATAGGCGACGACGTGATGTACGTGACGAGTCCGGCGAAGAACGGCTTGCCCTCATGCTCGGCGTAGTGCTGCTTCGCCAGCGGCTTCGTCACCTTCAGCATGCGAATGGCGACGATCTTCAGTCCGCGGCGCTCCAGGCGCGAGATGACGTCGCCGGCCAGTCCGCGCTGCATCGCATCTGGCTTGATCAGGACGAGGGTGCGTTCCACGATTGCTCCTTCGATAGTTGAGTCCGCGGCGTCGCCAATGCGGCCGCGTCATTTCGTTGCTGATTGCGGCCCGATCGCGGGCGCACGCAAGTATAGAGGCACGAGCGTTGTAGGATCATCCGCGCGTCCGGCGGCGACGCGCGCGTGACCGAGCGCAGCCAGTGCGACGACGCGATGCTCATGCGCCGACGCGACGGATGCGCGCGCCGCGCTGATCGCGACTGAGAGATCGTCGTCGATGTCACCCGTGATCACGTCATCCGCGACGATCGCCGAGACCAGCTCCGCCATCTTCGTGATGCTCGGCGCGACGTCTTCTCGCCAGCCGCCGTCGTCGCGATACGCCGCCCAGGCGACATC
>JBBQVO010000035.1:0-22839 GCA_038211505.1 Dehalococcoidia bacterium
CGCCAAGGACGTCTGTCGCGGACTCGCGCACGCGCACAAGCACGGCGTGGTGCATCGCGATCTCAAGCCGGGCAACGTCTGGCTCGCCGCCGACGGCACAGCCGAGATCGGCGACTTCGGCCTCGCGGTGGCGTTCGAGCAGTCGCGGCTGACGATGCACGGCATGCTCGTCGGCACGGTGGCGTACATGCCGCCGGAGCAGGCGCTCGGCAGCGAAGTGACGCCGCGCGCCGACCTCTACTCGCTGGGCTGCATGCTGTACGAGCTGATCACCGGCCGGCCGCCGTTCGTCAGCGATAACCCGACGGCGGTGATCAGCCAGCACATCAACACGCCGCCCGTCGCGCCGTCGTGGCTCAGCGACGCCTGCCCGCAGGATCTCGAAGAGATCGTGTTGCGGCTGCTGGCGAAGGACGCCGGCGAGCGTCCAGCATCGGCCGACGACGTACTGGCCATGCTCGACCGAGTGGACCCGTCGCAGAAGTCCGCGTCGCACTCCGACTCCAACGTGCTCGATCGCCTCGCGCTGGGTGTCTTCGTCGGCCGCGAGCAGGAGCTGGAGCGGCTGCGCAAGGCGTTCGACAATGCCGTCTCGGGTCATGGCGGGCTGGTGATGCTCGTCGGCGAGCCCGGCATCGGCAAGACGCGCACGACGCAGGAGCTGGAGACGTACGCGAAGATGCGCGGCGCGACCGTGCTCTGGGGCCGCACGCACGAGTCCGCCGGCGCGCCGCCCTACTGGCCGTGGATCCAGGCCGGCAACCAGTACGCCGCCGCGCACCAGGACGATCTCCCGACGGTGATCGGCCCGCAGATGACGCCGGAGGCGATCAACGAGCTGACGCGCATCTTCCCGTGGTTGTTGACGGGCGTAAACGTCTCCGCTCCGCCTGAGATCTCCGACCCTGAGGTCGCGCAGTTCAAGCTGTTCGACGCCTACGCGCAGTATTTGCGCGCGATCGCCGCGCAGGCGCCGCTCGTCATCGCGCTCGACGACCTGCATTGGGCGGACAAGCCGACGTTGCAGCTCCTCCAGCACATCTCGCGCGAGCTCTCCCGCATGCGGGTGCTGATCGTCGGCAACTACCGCGACACCGACATCACGCGCCAAAGCGCGCTCTCCGAGACGCTCGCGTCGCTGAACCGCGAGAGCGGCTTCGACCGCATCGTCCTGCGCGGGCTCGATCGCGACGAGGTCGCCGCGTACATCAAAGCCCGCGCAAACGTCGATCCTCGCAAGGAGGTGCTCGATCGGATCTTCGAGGAGACGGAGGGCAATGCCTTCTTTCTCAGCGAAGTGGTCAACCTGATGGCGCAGGAAGGCACGCTTACCAAGACATCGATCTCCGACATCGCCATCCCCGACGGCGTGCGCGAGGCGCTCGGCCGGCGCCTCAACCGGCTCTCCGAGGAGACGAACGAACTCCTGCAGATCGCCGCGATCATCGGCCGCGACTTCACCTACGACACGCTGACGCTCCTCGGAGACCGCGACGAGGACGCGCTGTTGAAGATGATCGAGGAAGCGCTTGAAGCGCGCGTGATCGAAGAGACGGAGCAGCCTGGCCGCTATCGATTCACGCATGCGCAGATGCAGGAGACGCTGCTCGCGGAACTTTCGACGACCCGCCGCGTCCGCCTGCACGGTCAGGTCGGCGAGGCGCTGGAGAAACGCTACGGCGCCCACGCCGACGAGCGCGCCGGCCGCCTCGCCATGCACTTCAGCGAAGCCGCGACGCTCTCGCCGCGCTTTGGAGAGAAGGCGGCGAAGTACTCGGCCATGGCCGGCCGCCAGGCGATCGCGCAGTCGGCGTATCCCGAGGCCGCGCGCCATTTCCGCGCCGCGCTCTCCGCCCGCGAGGGCCAGGAGATGGACGACGGGATGGCGGAGCTGCTGGTGTCACTCGGTAGAGCTGCCCAGAGTAACGACGATATCTCGGAAGCGTGGCGGAGCCTGCGCCAGGCCTTCGACTACTTCGCACGCGCCGGCAACGTCGGCAGAGCTGTCGATGTCGCATTCGATGCTGGCAGCGATCTCGAACTCACGCGGCCATCGCAGGCGCAGTTGTTGGAGCGGGCCCTCGCTCTCGTCGAGGAAGGAAGCGAGGGTTATGGGCGGCTTCAGGCGGCGCTCGGCCAGTCTCTTGGAATGATGGGCCAGGTAGAGCTTGCCGACCAAGCCTTCGCGCGGGCCCGCGAAGTAGCGGAGCGCCACCAGTTGCCCCGCCTCGAACTCGATGTTCTTCGCCTCAGCCACTACGTCATCGGTTTCCAAATGCGCCTGGATGAGGCGATCGCGATCGGTGACCGCGCGATTGAGCTCGCGCAACAGCTCGACGAACCGCACATTGAAGCAACGGCTCACTTCTTCAACTACGGGCAGTGGTGGTTGCGGCGCGTAGACGAAGGGCGAGCGCACGCCGATGCCTGCCTGAGGCTCGGCAAGCAACTCGGCATTCCATATCTGCTTGCGACAGCAGCCCATGCGCAGGCAACGATGGCCGCCATGGAGGGCCATTGGGATGACGCGGTCGGGTTTGCCGAATGGGGATTGGAGGCAAGCCCCCTGGATCAACGGCTCATCGGCCAGCTAAGCGCTTTTTCGGCCGTCCGTGGCAACACAGACCTGGCCAACACTCACTTCCGCAGACTCATAGAGACCGTTGAGACGGTACCTCCCGGTCCTGGATTGGAGTGGACGACGCTCACGAATATTGCGGTCCGTCTCGCGCAGCTCGGTACGCGACCACCTGATCATGAACTCATACGACGTGCATCACAGGCGGTGATCGCATCTCCCGTGCCCGGAACGGTGCTCTTCAGGAGCTTCGTGTTCATGTCGATCAGCGTTTATGCCAACTTGACGAACGACAAGGGCACAGCCGCCGAACTCCTTCCGATCCTCGAGTCGATGCTTGTTACTGCGCGTGAGTACGGAGGGCAGACTGATCAGGTCCGAGGTCTCCTCCTGGAAACGCTGGGGCGTATCGACGAGGCGGTCGACGCACTCGAAGCTGGCCTCTCGTGGCTCCCTGAGTTTTTCCGTCCCAATCGCGCGGAAGCGGCGTACGAGTGCGCGCGCATCCGCCTGCTGCGTGACGCGCCGGCCGGAGGTTCCCCGATTGGAAGCGACCGTGAACGCGCGCGCGAACTCATCGACGAAGCATTGAGCACGGCGCAGACACTCGGCATGAAGCCGCTCGTCGAAAAGATCCTCGCGATCAAGCTCAAGGATCAGGGCATCACGACCGAGACCGATATCTACACCTCGATCGTCGCGGTTGCCGACAGCGTGCAACGCGAACGCCCCGACATCACGTCGCACGTCGCGCCCGACGGCACCGTGACGATCATGTTCAGTGACATCGAAGACTCGACGCCGCTCACCGAGCGCCTCGGCGACCAGGGATGGCAAGATCTTCTCCGACAGCACAACGCCCTCATCCGTGGCTGCATCGCTGAGTACGGCGGCTACGAAGTGAAGACGATGGGCGACGGCTTCATGGTCGCCTTCCAGTCCGCGAAGAAGGGCCTCGAATGCGCCATTGCGATTCAGCGCGCGTTCGACGGTCACAACGCCGCCGATGGTGAGCACGTTCGGGTACGCATCGGCCTGCACGCCGGTGAGATGATCAAAGACGGCGACGACTTTTACGGCAAGAACGTCATCCTCGCATCGCGCGTCGCCGGCAAAGCCAGCGGCGGCGAGATCCTCGTCTCATCGCTGCTGCACGCGCTGGTTGAGAGCAGCGTTGGCGCGGGGACGTTCGCAGAGTCGCGCAACGTGGAGCTCAAGGGCCTCGCGGGCACTCACACCGTCCACGCTGTGCGATGGCACTAATGCAGTACGGCCCGTCGTCTTCACTCCGCCAGCTCCGGCTTCCGATTCGCTAGTCCATTACCGTTCATAAGTGACTATTACTCGGTGAGCTAATACTTGTCAAGCGGCTTACTTTGCGTCACAACGAGAACATGGAGGTTGAACCCCCGGGCAACGGGTCTGGATATACGTCCGCCGTGCCATCTGTGGGCCGTACACGCGATGGGCCGTTACCTAGAGATCACAACGACGCCGCGTTCGCCATCGACCGCCACGCGCTGACCATCGCGGATCAGGCGAGTGCCGGCGCCAGTCGCCAGGACGGCCGGAATGCCACGCTCGCGCGCGAGGATCGCAGTGCTCGAAAGGATGCCCCCGGCGTCCATCACGAGTGCCCCGACTCGCGCCAACAACGTGAGCGCCGCAGGATGGATGGTGCGGCACACCAGTACGTCGCCGTTCTCCAGGTCGCCGAGGATGGCGCCGTCCGAGATGACGCGGGCGATGCCTAGGTGGGTACCGGGAGATGCGGGACTGCCGCGGAGCACGGTCGCGTTTGCGTCCACTGCGTCACTCGCACCTTCATCGAATGCGCATTCGGCGCGCTTGTGCGGAGATCGGGCGAATTGTTCGTTCATGGCTCAGTGACCATGATCGCGACCGGAGATTATCGGCGGGTTATTGCAGGTTAACGGGTGGTAAACGCTGGACTGGCGTGATGAACGCGCGCCACCACCGAGCGGCGCACGACGGCGCGTCTATGCCGGCGCGCGCTCGATGATGAGGTCGTCGGCGGAAACGCCGGCGGCCGCCGATGCGGGGAAGCGATGGATGAATCCGGCCGCGATGACCGCGAGTCCGGCGGTGATGACGACGGCTACCACGACGATCTGGTAGGTCGTCACATCCGTGCGGGCCGCGCTCGTGTCGTTCAGCACGCCGGCGAGCAGTCCGGCGCCGAGAATGCTGCCGACGTATCGCATCATCGAACTTGTGCCCGACGCCGACCCCGCGAGACGGCGCGGCGCCGACTCGATCGCCGCGGTGGTCGCCGGTCCGGAGCCGAGTCCGAGACCGAGTCCGATCGTCGCCAGGCAGCCCGCGAGATAGATCGATGACACATCGCTCTTGAGACCGGCGAGCAGCGCCACCGCACCCACGAACATCAGCACGGCGCCGGTCTGCGATGGCAAGCGGCGACCCAGCGCGTCCGACAGGCGTCCGCCCGCCGGCGCTGTGATCGCCACCAGCACCGACATCGCGCCCAGGAGCAAGCCGGACATCTGTGTGCTCTTGGCCTGCACCTCGCGCAGGAAGAACGGGATCATGAGCAGCGTCGTGTACATCGAGAGGTTGGTCAGCAGGACGTACGCCGTCGACGCGGCGAACGACCGCTCGCGGAAAAGTTGCCAGTCGGCGACGGGTGACCTCCCTACGAACTGCCGCCAGGCGAACGCCGCGCCGACCGCGGCAACCGCTAGCCAGCGCGCGGTCACGACGAAGCCGCGCTCCCCGTCGCGAAGCGCCCCGAGTTGCAGCGTGATCCCGACGAGCAGGGCCACGAACAATGCCATGCCGGCGTAGTCGATCGGCGTCCGCTGCAGCCGAATGTCATCGGGCGTTTTCAGTCGTTGGAGGAGCACGAGCGCCAACACGACGACCGGCACGCTGAGCGGAAAGAGCAAGCGCCAGGATCCGAGCGCGAGCGCGCCCGCCCCGATCAGCGGGCCGGTTGCGGCGGCGAACGACAAGACCGCGCCGTTGATGCCGTTGAGTCGCCCGAGCTTCTCGGGCGGCGCCTGCGCGCGGAGCATTGCCATCCCGTTCGGAATCAGCGACGCGCCCGCCACCGCCTGCGCGATCCGCAGTGCGACGAGCGAGAGGAAGTTTGGCGCGAACGTCGCGCCGATCGATAAGAAGAGGAAGGCGATCAGGCCCGTCCGAAAGACGCGCACGCGTCCCAGCTGGTCGCCCAGGCGCCCGGCGATCGGTTGGACGACGGCCATCGTGATCAAATAGCCGGACACGAGCCAGGCGACGGCCCCATGACTCAATCCGAAGTCAGAGCGGATATCCGGCAAGGCGACGGCGATCATCGTCGAATTTATCGGCGCGAGCACCGAACCCAGCGACGCGAGCGCGAGCAGCAGTGTCACATTCGGGCGGGCGACCTCGGCAACGACGGCGTCGTCGCCATCTCGACGAAGATCCGGCGTAAGCCGGTCGCGCTCAGCCAAGTGTCGTGATCGGCCGGCATTGCAGGAGGAAGAGTTCGCCGCCGGCGATGGCGCACTCGACGTCGACGGCGTGGCCGAGGTGCGCTTCGAGCCGCGTGGCAAGCTGCACGATGGCCAAGACCTGCGCGTCGTCCAGGCTCGGCGTCGCGCGCATGGCCGGGGGGACGTCGACGTCGGCCGTCCCGGTCTCCGTCATCACGGTCATGATCTCCTTGCAGGCGATCTCGCGCCACGTGACCGCCGGGCCGTCTTTGCTGACGACGAATGTATCCGGCGTCGCGGTACCGCCGACGATGCTCTCGCCGAGGCCCCAGTTGGAGTTGATCATCACCTCATCTCGGCATCCCGTCACAGGGTTGGCGCTGAACACGACGGCGGACACGTCCGATGGGATGAGCTGCTGGACGAGCACCGCGATCCGCACGTCATCGACGGAGAGTCCGCGCTGCTTGCGGTAGGCGAGGGCCTCCTGCGACGCGGCGGATTTCACGCACCGCAGCACGGCCGCGACCACCGCATCGGTTCCCCGAATATTGAGGTAGGTGTCGTGTTGTCCCGCGAACGACGCGTCTGCTCCGTCTTCGTCGACCGCCGACGAACGCACCGCCACCGGCGGCTGCTTCCCCCCGCAACGCTCGCCGAGCGCGTGGTAGGCATCGTTGATCACGGGCACGAGGGGCGCCGGCATCGCATCCGCAACCGCCGGCAACGCCGGGATCGCGAACCCGTGAGGCACCGCATGGATCGATGCCAGCCGGCTCAGGCTCGCCGCCTTGCCGCCGACGATCGCCTCCTGATGACAAGCATCTTCGCCGAGCCAATGTATTGTGTGCATCCGGCCGCTCCTCGTGCCCGTGCTAACCGCGGTGTTTGTTGTCGAGGATCGTGACGATTCCGGTGCTGCCGTCGACCCGCACGCGCATGCCGTCCTTGAGCACCGCTGTTCCGTTGACGGTGCCGGCGACGCACGGAATCTCGTACTCGCGCGCCACGATCGCGCAGTGCGAAAGCGGCCCGCCGCTGTCGGCGACGACCGCGCCGACGACGCCGAACAGAGGCGTCCACGCCGGCATCGTCATCCGGCACACGAGAATGTCGCCGGGCGCCACCTTGCCGGCCTCGTCGAGCGTCATCACCACTTTGGCTTCGCCGGTGACAATGCCCTTCGAGCACGGATGCCCGGTGACGATCGACGGATCCTCCGATGGCGGGAGACCGACGCCGAAGAACTTCGTCACCAACGGATTCGGTGGTACGTCGTCCGGCGGCGGCGTCCCAAGCGTGATAGGCGCCGTCAGCTTGCCCTGCCGCACCAGCTCCTGCCGGCGTGTGCGAGCGACGCTCTTGAGGTCTTGCGCGTTGTCCCCGTCCGCAATCCCGTGGATTTCGGCGAAGGTCAGGTAGAAGACGTCCTCCGCATCGGCGAGCCGGTCCTCGGCGACGAGCTTCCTCCCGAGCCAGAGGATCCCGTATCGAATCACGGCCGTGAATCCCTGGTCGATTGTGAAGTTGTGATCCTCGGCGATCGGAATGTATTGCTGCGCCACTTCGAGCATCTGCCGGAACTGGGGCCGCAGATCTTCCGGCAACCGGGCCTCCAACTCCGCCGTCAGGCGTTCACGATCCGCAGCCTGACGCGCGTGCGCCGCCAACGGATCCTTGCTGTCGTCGCGGCCGATGTACCGTTTGAGCTCGGTCATCGGAGTCGACGGATCTTCGTACCACGACTTGTGCCCGATCTCGAAGAACTGGTCAGAGCGCCAGCCGTATGTATCGAGGAACGCTTTGAGGCGGCTGCGAAACTCGGCGACCTGCGGATGATCGCCGATCTCGAGCTCGCCGGCGCGAACGCGCGCGGCCATCACGACGTCGGCGAGGCCTGACGCCGCGCGTATCCAGCGGCTCATCTCCCAGAGCGCACGGGCGGTCTCCACGGACTTGTTGTCGAATCCCTGGAGCAGTTGCCGCGATTGCGTGACCGCCGCATCTCCGATCGTCCCTTGCAGGAAGTCTTCCATGCCGAAGACGGCGTTCATCGGCGGCACGTTCACGCGCATGTGGATGTCCCAGACATCGGCGAGCTCAGCGTAGAAGGTCTGCGCGAACTGCGCGATTTCGCGGGCCGAGCTGTGTTCATAATCAAACCCGAGGATGTGCTTCTGACGCGCTGTCACGCGCGGCTCGAAGATCGTTCGCCAGTCGTTCAAGATCGTTGCGCCCAGCTCGACCGTCAGCCGTTGCATCTCGGCGAATCGAGCTTCCATCTCTTCGGGAGATCCCATGACGGGCAGCGGGCCCAGGTAGACGTACCCGTTCTGCACCGACACACGCAGCCCCTCGACGGGCATCGAGAGTTTCGCGATCGCGCGGCTCGCGCCTTCCGCGAAGGCCGGCTGAAACAGCGTTGCGTTGAGCGGCGTGATCGGCAGCGGGTTGTGCATCACGTCCTGAAACCAGAACATCTGCTCATCGGCCGGATCGTCCCAATGAATCGGAAAATTGGCGCCCACGCTCGTTAGGGTCGTCACGATCTGTTCCCCCTCGACGTCTTCCGCGAGTCGCGGCCGCGACTCGCCTATGCGCGCCGCGGATCCTCCAGCAGGTACGGTTTGGCGGCCGACGAGCAACCCGGTGCGCATGCCCACATCACCCGACGGGCGATGCGGGAATAGTACACCGGCGGGGCTGTCCGGACGTCGGCGGGCCAGATGGGCGCTAGGCCTCCAATTCGACGATCCCTTTCGTCCCGTCGACCGTGATCATCGCGCCGTCCTTGATGAGCGTCGTCCCCACCTGCGTCGCCACGACGCAGGGGATGGCGTATTCGCGGGCGCAGATGGCCGAGTGAGACAGCACACCGCCGGAGTCCGTGACGACGGCCGCGGCGATGGCAAACAGCGGCGTCCATGGTGGCGCGGTCGTGGCGCAGACGAGCACATCGCCCGGCTGCAGGCGCTCCGCCTCGCCGAGATCCTTCAGCACGCGGGCGCGGCCGCGCGCGATGCCTTTGCTTGCGGCCTGGCCCGTGATGACGCGTCCTTCGACATTCGGTTGCGCGATGCCGAAAAACAGCGTCATGAGCGGCAGGACCTCCGCCGGCAGCAGACCCATGTCGGGCGGCGCGCCCAGGAACGGGGGCGGCGTCAGTTTCTGCCAGGCGGCGAAGTCGATCTTCCGCTGCTCGGCCGTCGCGGCCATCTGCGGCGTTGGATTGCGGGCGGCCTGCGTGAGTTCTTTGGAATCGAAGAAGAACACGTGTTCCGGACTGTTCAGTGCGCCCGCTGCAACGAGCTTGCAGCCCAGCGCCAGGAACGGCACGCGCAGCGAACCGATGATGATCAGTTGCCACAGCGCGCGGCCTTCGCTGATCGGCACATGGTTCTGCGATTGCGCGAGCATGGCGCGAAACTGCGGCGCCTTATCGGCGCCGATCCGCGCCTCAACATCCTTCACCGCCTGCTCACGCTCGGCGATGGCGCGTGCGTGCGCGACCGCCGGCGAACGCTTCGGGTCAGCGATGTAGTGACCGATCAGCGTCAGGGGCATGCGCGGATTCTCCGCCCACGTCGGCCGATCGAGGAGTCCCCAACTGTCGACGCGCCAGCCGTAGCGATCGAGGTACGATCGGAACTTCGCCAGAAACGCGGCGCCGCCCTCCACCTTGTCGAGCGAATCGAACTCTCCTTTGCGCAGCGCCTCCGCGACCGCGGGAACCTTCGCCGCTTCTTCCGCAAGCTGGCCAAGCCCCGCGCCCGCCGCCGCTGTGCCGTTTTCGAAGCCCTGAAGCATCGTCGCGACGAGTTGCGGCCCTTCCGGCCCGAGCTCACTCTGAAGGAACTCGACGAACCCGAATGTCGGTCCCATGAAGCCCGAGATCGGCTTCATCGTGAAACCGAACGCGTGGAGCGCGTCCAACATGATGCCATCGATCCGGTCGGCAAACGCCTCAAGGCTGGCGTTCTCGTAGTCCGCGCCGCGAACGCGATCGCAGGCCTGCTGTATCTGTGGGAGGTAGTCATTCGTCCAGACATCAGCGACGCCTCTCGCGAGGATCTCCGGCGAGGGCGGCGGCGGGATCGGCTGCGTCGAATAGCCGTAGCCGTTGACGCAGATGCTCCGGGCGCTCATGTATTTGCTGAACATGCGATCCTGGAACTCGGCCGCGAGCTGGCACATCGGATCCGGCTGATGCATCGCATCGAAGAGCCATGTGAGGTTCCCGTCCGAGGGGTCTTCCCAGGTGACGTTGAAGTCAGTCGTGAAGGTTGCGACCATACCTATCTCCATTCCTAGTGGCAGCGCCGGATTCCTGAACAACAGTTCAGAAAGGATACGATACGTCCGTGTCTAAGATTGGAAGTGCGGAGTGTAGGCCGTTTTCCGGTTGTGGAGCAGCACGAACCGATGGCAGGGCGCGTCAACCGGCACTGACGTTACCCGCGGCGATGGCTCCCTTCGAGGGAGCCTGTGAGTGATCGTTAGCGTGAGGCGTTGCGGGCGACCGCCATGCTGGATGCTCGAGTCGACGCGCCGGTGCGCTTATCTCACGGCGAGGAGTACGCGATCCGTCCCCGACTGCCACACCGTCGCGACCTCGCGGAACCCCGCGTCACGCAACGCGCGAACGTGCACGTCGAACGTCACCGACGACGGCCGTTCCTTCGACGCGAACCGTCGCCAGCGCTCCGCGATCAAGGGCGCCATCGATGGCTCACGTCCAAGCGCCTCCCACCATTGCTCCGCCGTTTCGACTCCGCGCGCGGCGAACGAGGCATCCGACCAATCACGATCTCTCGCGTCCTGCGCGAGCCGCTGAAACGTGGGCAACTCGGGATCGAAGTCCATGTTGTCGCCGTTGAGGAACACACCGCCGGGGCGCACCAACGCACCGAGCTGCCGGTAGAGCCCGATAAGATCCGGCGCCGATAGCCAATGCAGGGCGGTGGTGCTGAGCACGGCATCGACACTCGCCTCGCCAGCGGCCGCCACCCAGTCTGCCGCAGCCAGATCGGCGTCGACCCAGCGCAGGCGACCGTCGTGCGTTCCGAGCGCGCCCTGTCCGAGCGCGAGCATCACGGGGTCGATATCGATCGCGACGCAGCGGGCTCCGGAAAAACGATCGAGTAGCCTCTGGCTGATCGCTCCCGGCCCACAAGCGAGGTCTAGCGCAACGAAATCATCCGGCAGTAACGCCGCCAGCACATCGAGCATGACCCGGAATCGCTCCTCGCGTTCCGGCACGTAGCCCGCCTGTTGTGCGTCCCACCGCAGAAGCCAGCGTTTCCAATCGATCTGATCTGTTTCGCTCGTTGTCATCGGGACTCCCTTCAGCGGCGGCGCGTGTCACAAGGATGGTCGGGCCGCGAGCCCGGCGCGCGTACATCCAGATGGTTCGTCAGCGGCACATCGCCGCGGAGGTGTTCCGACATCTGCGACGAGTTGTTGCCACTATTCACTGCGCCGTGACTCTTGCTACTACTGCTCATCGCGCGGCTGACGTCCAGGCTGTCGGGAAAGCGGGACGAAATCCTCGCTTCGATGAGCATAGGGCGATGCCCGACTCGCGTCTTGTAGAAATGTTACCGCCGGCTCCATCTATGAATCCGGCGGGGATCAGTATCCGGCTGACACCTGTTGTGGCACACGACGCAAATCACCGCGTTAGATCGCGACGGCGCAGACGCGGCCATGCCGCCCGGCGAACTCGCCGAACGGCATGGCCATCTGCAGGCGGAGCCTAACTCCTAGTTCGCCGACGGAACGGCCGCGGGCGCCTGGCCGGCGTCTTCAGCAGCTTCCTGCGCCGCCGTCTCACTCGACTCGTGCGCCGGATCCTCGTTCGGCTTGCCGCCGCCGTGCCCGCGGCCTGCATCCTCGTCGGCCTCTTGCTGAGCGGTCTCGGAGGCCTCGTGGGTCGGGTCCTCATTCGACTTGAACGTGGATGCCGCCCCCGTGGCCGGGGAACCAGCCGTCGCCGTCGCGCCAGCCGTGACGGTCGGCGCCGTGCTTGGCGTGGTCGTGGCTGTCTGCGCGCCGACAACGCCGGCGCCGATGACGGCGAGAAGAGCTGATGCTCCCAACGCCCCGACCCACCACTTCTTAATGCTGTTCATGTTCGTATTCCTTTCGTGCGTGTTGATGTCGATTCGGTTCGGCGGGTGTTCGTCGTGGTTTACAGCATCGCTCCGTCTCCTTCGCTCGTCCGTACTGCGTGAACGAATTCATCCTCGCGCTCCGGCCTAAGGCCGGGCTGAGACGCAAATAAGAGAGTCGTAAGAAATGCCGCGGAGATCACGATCGATACAGTGGGTGAGAGCTCGGTGTCGCCTTCAAGGACGGGCGCCGTTGCAGACCACGATCACAGCATTCGACGACACGGCCGAAGGTTGGGAACGCAGCTTGCGACTTCCTCGCCGAGAAGGTGTCTCACGGACCGCGTGTTGCGCTCTACGGCGGTTCTGTCGTCGCTCGGGATTGACGTTGAGGTGTTGCACGCGCGCGCGCATCCGGGCGACAAACGCTCTGCGGCTGCGCATACGATCGGTTTGAGCGGCGCGGAGGGCCAGCCACCATCGCACGTCCGCTCATGTGCGCTGCGACCCTCTACGACAAACGGTGCGGGAACAGATGGTTTACGCGACTTCTTCCACGGCGCCCGCGAACTGTGCGTTGTACAGGTTCGCGTAGGCGCCACCACGGGTCACAAGGTCAACGTGGTTGCCTTGCTCAACGATCTTGCCGCCGTCCATCACGAGAATGGCATCCGCATCGCGGATCGTTGAGAGCCGATGCGCGATCACAAAGCTCGTGCGCTGGGAGCGCAGCGCCGCCATCGCGTGCTGTATGAGCACTTCGGTGCGGGTGTCCACGGAGCTGGTCGCTTCATCCAGAATGAGGATCGGCCGGTCGGCAAGAAAGGCGCGCGCGATCGTGATCAGCTGTCGCTCGCCGGCGCTCACAGAGCTGCCTTCGTCGTCGATCTTCGTGTCGTAACCCTGAGGTAGCGAGTGCACGAAACGGTCGACGTACGTCGCTCGGGCCGCCTCGACGATCTGCTCGTCCGTCGCCTCGAGGTTGCCATAGGCGATGTTCTCGCGGATCGTGCCGCCGAACAGCCACGTGTCCTGTAAGACCATGCCGATCTGGGAGCGCAGCTCATGTCGCGGCATGCGCGCGACGTCGCGGCCGTCAATCGTGATCGAGCCCTGATCGAGCTCATAGAATCGCATGAGCAAGTTCACCAGTGTCGTCTTTCCGGCGCCTGTCGGTCCGACGATGGCGACCGTGCGACCGGGTTCGGCAACCAATGAGAGATCGGTGATCAGCGGCCTGTCAGGGTCGTACGAGAACGAGACGTGAGAAAACTCGACGCGCCCGCGCCGGTCGACGGCGGTCGCGTAGGTCGATATCTCTTGAGATTGCTCATCCGCGTCGAGCAACTCGAACACGCGCTCGGCGGAAGCGATGCCGGACTGGAACGTGTTGACCATCGCCGCGATCCACGACAACGGCTGCGTAAAGCTGCGTGAATACTGAAGGAAGGCTTGAATGTCGCCGATGGTCATCGCACCGTTGGCGACGCGGATGCCGCCGAATACGGCGATGGCGATGAAATTGAGGTTGCCGATGAACATCGTCGCGGGCTGGATCACGCCGGAGATGAACTGAGCGCCGAAGCTGGCCTCGTAGAGGTGGTCGTTGGTAGTCCGAAAGGATTCCTCGACGTCCCGTTGCCGGCCGAATCCTTTGACGATGGCGTGGCCCGTAAACGTCTCTTCGACCTGGGCGTTGAGGTTGCCTGTGTGCATCCACTGCGCCGTGAACCGCGTCCGGGAGCGTTTTGCGATCGCGCTCATCATGAACATCGACAACGGGATGGTGACGACGGCGACGAGCGAGAGCAGCCAGGAGACCCAGATCATCAGCGCGACGGTGCCAATCAGCGTCAGCACTTGCGTCAGCATTTGGGACAGCGTCTGCTGCAGGCTCTGCGCGATGTTGTCGATGTCGTTCGTCACCCGGCTGAGCAGATCGCCACGCGGCGTCCGATCGACATAGCTGAGCGGCAA
Organism: Dehalococcoidia bacterium; assembly: GCA_038211505.1. Taxonomy (GTDB): domain Bacteria; phylum Chloroflexota; class Dehalococcoidia; order DSTF01; family JACRBR01; genus JBBQVO01. The sequence continues at coordinate 14,127 of JBBQVO010000035.1, forward strand.
CCGGTTGAGCTTGTCCTCGACGTCTGCCCGCAATCGGTACATCGTTCGCTGCACCACGCCGGCGAGGATGAACGACATCCCGTATTGCAACGCCCATGCACCGGCGATCAGCGCGCAGGCGAAGCCCAATATGCGGCCCAGGTGACCGAAGTCGAGCGCGCTGCCCTTGAACACGGACTGCACGACAACATCGGTGGCGCTCCCCAGGATCTTGGGCAATAGCACGGACATGCTCACGCTGAGGAGCGTCATGACAATCGCCGCGGTCGCCGCCCAGCGCTCACCCTGCAGGCGTCGGAGCAGGCGTCGCGTCGTGCTGCCAAAGTCCTTCGGTTTCTCAGCCGGCATGCCGAAGGAGCCGAAGCGCGCGCCCGGCTGGCCACCTGGCGGCGGCGGCCTCATGGCCTCGGCTTTTTTGTCGGGAGCGTTCATGCCGGCACTCCCTGTCCGATCTGCGACTCGACGATCTCGGCGTAGGTCGGACACGTCTTGAGCAGTTGTTCGTGCGTTCCCAGCCCCACCGCCTCGCCGTCTTCGAGCACGAGGATCTGGTCGGCGGACATGATGGTGGAGAACCGCTGAGCCACGATCATCACGGTGGCGTCCCGGGCGTACGGGACGAGCGCGGCGCGCAATCTTGCATCGGTGGCCAGGTCAAGCGCCGAGAACGAGTCGTCGAAGAGGTAGATCTCCGGCTTGCGGACGAGTGCTCGTGCCATCGCGAGCCGTTGGCGCTGCCCGCCCGACACGCTTACTCCTCCTTGAGAGATCTCGGCGTTCAGGCCGCCCGGCATCGCCTCGACGAACTCGGCCGCCTGAGCAACGGCCAGCGCCTTCCACAGTTCATCATCGGTTGCGTCCGGTTTGCCGTAGCGCAGGTTGCTCGCGACGGTGCCCGAGAAGAGGTACGGCTTCTGAGGGACGATGCCGATGCGTTGCGACACGATCTCAGGATCGAGATCGCGGATATCGACGCCGTCAAAGAGCACGGTGCCCGACGTGACGTCGAAGAGACGCGCGGCCAGATTCATCAGACTCGTCTTGCCCGATCCGGTGCTGCCAATGATCGCCGTCGTTTGACCCGGCAGCGACGTGAGCGAGATGTGCTGGAGGACGGCGTGCTCGGCGCCGGGATAGCGGAATCCGACGTCGCGCAGTTCGAGCCTTCCGCGCTCAGCCAACTTCATCACTGGAACGTCGGGCGGTGTGACCGAGCTGAAGGTGTCGAGCACCTCCTGGATGCGCTCAGCCGAGACAGCGGCTCGCGGCGCCATCATCGACACCATCGTCGCCATCATCACGGCCGACATGATCAACGCCAGATACGTAATGAACGCGACGAGTGAGCCGACGGACATGTCGCCGTTGTCAATGCGCCGCCCGCCAAACCAGATGACCGCGATGCTCGATGCGTTCATCGAGAACATCATGGTGGGAAACATCAGCGCCATGAGGCGCCCGGCTTTGAGCGAGGTGTCCGTCAGCTCCTGGTTCACTGTGTGGAACCGTGCGGTCTCGACGGGCTCACGGACGAACGCCCGCACGACGCGCATGCCCACAATCTGCCCGCGAAGCACACCGCTCATGTTGTCGAGGCGCTCCTGCATGAGCCGGAACTGCGGCACCATGCGCGACACGACGACGCCCATGAAGATCACCAGCAGCGGCAGGCTGACGGCAAGCAGCCAGGACAATCCGCGGTCCTGCCGCATCGCCATGAACACCCCGAAAATGACGATCATCGGCGCCGCCACGACCATCGTGCACGTCATGAGCACGACCATCTGCACCTGTTGCACGTCGTTCGTGATGCGAGTGATCAGTGACGGAGCGCCGAAGAGATTCACCTCTTTGGCCGAAAACGCGACCACCCGTTGGAAGAGCGCCGCGCGCACGTCGCGCCCGAATCCCATCGACGCCTTGGATGCGCAGTAGACGGCGCCCACGGAGAACACCACCTGCACGCCGCTGACCACCAGCATCATCGCGCCGATCCGCCAGATGTACCCGGTGTCGCCGGCGAACACGCCCTTGTCGATGATGTCGGCATTGAGCGACGGCAGGAGAAGCGAAGCCGTGGCCTGAACGCCCTGCAGAACGAGGACTGCGAGCAGCCAGTAGCGATATGCCTTTAGATGCGTGCGCAGAAGCTGGATCACGCGCCACACTCCCGTGGTTCCCCGACGCGGATGCCATCGAGAAGTAAGGTCACGATCTCGTCGGGGGTCAGGGGATTGCCCGCAAAGATCATCGGGCTGGTAACGGCGACGGTGAGGGCGCGAAGCAGTCGAGCGGACGTCAGGGGATCAGTGCGCAGTTGTTCACAGCCGGCCGTGAAGATGTCAGCCAGACCAACAAGGTCGGCAGGAGGCGTTCGCGGTGCGCTGGTTTCGCCGATGCTGGATAGCAGCCGCCAGATGTTATGCATGCGCCGCTGGATGATGCGAACCGCATCGATGAGCTGACTCTCGAACGGCAGCGACCGATCGATGGCCGCGAGCTCACGCTCCGTGGGCTCAGGGTCCAACGCTGCCGCCAGGACCGCGTCGACGACTGCGTCCTTGTCTCGAAAGACGCCAAATATCGTTCCTTCAGCTATTCCAGCCGCCTCGGCGATCTGACGCGTCGAGACACTGGCGCCGCGCTCCAGTAGCAACGGCAACGTGGCAGCGACGATGGCTGCCCGTCGTTCATCGGGAGGAAGCGCGGTTGCACGTGTTGCCACCCGGTCATCTTACATGAGTGAGCACTCACTCATCCACTCCAACCGGGCTATGGCAGCACCCCCAAGTCACGCACTCCGGCGAAGGCCGCATCGGCGACGCGATCACGTCCCGGTTCCTTCTCAGTCAGCTCTTAGAAACGAGTGTTAACGTGGGTTGGTGATGACCAGCGAAGTCGCCGTGATGCAACGCCGGCAGCCGTTCCCGAGAGCGGCGAGTGACGCTGCTATCCTTGAGTCGATGCGTATCCTCGTCGTCGACGACGATCCCGGCATATCGGAATCACTCCGCCGAGCGTTGAGCCGCGAAGGCTACGCGGTCAGCCTCGCCCCCGACGGCGAGATCGCGCTGGAGACAGCCGCACGAGAGTCGCCCGACGCACTGATCCTCGACGTGTCGATGCCGAAGCTCGACGGCCTCTCCGTCTGCCGCCGCCTCCGCGCGTACGGAAATCGCGTGCCTATTCTCGTCCTCACAGCTCGTCACAGCCTTGGAGACCGTGTCGCCGGCCTCGACGCCGGCGCCGACGACTACCTCGTCAAGCCGTTCGATCTCGAGGAGCTCCTCGCCCGCCTGCGCGCCCTCATGCGGCGCGCCGCCCCGGAGGCCGAGACCCTCCTCTCGCTCGGCGATCTCACGCTGCAGCCGGGCGCCCGCGAAGTCACGCGCGCCGGAAAGCCGATCGACCTCACCCGCACCGAATACCAGTTGCTCGAGCTCTTCCTGCGCAATCCGAATCAGGTCCTCACCCGCGACCTGATTTTCGAGCGCGTGTGGGGGTATGACTTCGGCGTCAATTCGAACTCGCTCGACGTGTACATCGGCTACCTGCGCCGCAAGACCGAGATCGATGAGATGCCCCGCCTCATCCATACCGTCCGCGGCGTCGGATACGTCGCCCGCGCCCCATGAGCTTGCGCACGCAACTCGCGGTTCTTACGTCTCTGCTCGTCGCGGCGGCGATCGTCACGGTTTCGCTCGTCGCCTACTTCGCCGCGCAGGGTCGGCTCCGATCGCAGATCGACAGCTCCCTGCAGGTCCGCTCTGACGCCGTCGGCGACGCGCCGGGGCTTCCCTCGCGGAATGGTCCCGATGACGATCACGGCGGCGGTGGTGGCGGCGGTAGCGGCGGCGGCGGCGGCCAAGTGACCGGCGATCCATTCGCAAACAGCGATACCTTCTTCCAGGTGTTCAACGCGTCCGGCGCGATTGTCCGTGCCCCGTCGAACCAGCAGACGCAGATTCCGATCGGATCGGACGACATCGCGGTCGCAAACGGCCAGCGCGGCCGCTTTCTGCACGACGTCACAACGTCTGACGGTCTACATCTGCGCGTGGCGACGAACCCCGGGCAGAACGGAGAGGCGGTCCAGGTTGCCAGGTCACTGGCCGATGTCGATGCATCGCTCTCCGGCCTCAGGCGCATCCTGCTTGCGGTAGGCGGCGTGGGCGTTGTGTTCGCCGCCGTGCTGGGGTTCATCGTTGCGCAACGCACGCTCCGGCCCATCGCCCGGCTGACCGCCGCCACGGAACACGTCACCGCCACGCAGGAATTCGATGCCCCGATCGACGTCCGTAGTAACGACGAAATCGGGAGGCTGGCGGCGAGTTTCAACGAGATGCTCGCCGCGCTCCACGAATCGCGGATGCAGCAGCGCCAGCTCGTGGCGGACGCGAGCCATGAGCTCCGCACTCCGCTGACAAGCGTCCGCACGAATATCGAGTTCCTCATCAAGGCCGACGAACTCTCCGCGGACGAGCGCAGCGACCTCCTGCGCCACGTGCGCACGGAGCTCGAAGAGCTCACGAAGATTGTCGGGGAGCTCGTCGACCTCGCGTCTGAAAAACGACCGGATGCCGCGTCGTTCGAGGACGTGCGGCTCGATCAACTCGCGTCCTCCGTCGCCGAACGGGCGATGCGGCGCAGCGGACAGTCCATCCAGGTGACAGCCGAACCGACGCTCGTCGTGGGCAACTACAATCTCCTCGAGCGCGCCGCCGGGAACCTCGTCGAGAACGCCGTGAAATGGAACGCGCCGGGGGCGTCCATCGAAGTCACAGTCGCTGGTGGAGTCTTCAAGGTGCGCGACCACGGTCCCGGCATCGAGGAACGCGACCGGCCGCACGTCTTCGACCGCTTCTACCGTTCGGATGCCGCGCGCGGAAAGCCCGGGTCAGGTCTTGGGTTGGCGATCGTCAAACAAATCGTCGAAGCGCACGACGGTCGAGCCTGGGTCGAACCGGCACCCGGCGGCGGAACGGTTGCCGCGTTCTCGCTCCAGCCCGTGAAGTTCGACGCGCCGGCTCCCGATGCGGCGAAGGCTGCGCCTGCGAACGCGCGCGGCTAGCGGCTCCAATACTGGCCGAAGTTCGCGCTCTGGAACATCGCGCCATCACGGCGTACGGCGAGACCCTCGATCGATGGCTGCGTGTTCACGTACTCCATGCCTGCTTCGGCGCCTTTCAGCAGCGCCACCTTGGCATGGTAGTCCGCCTCGACCGCGCTGGGCGCCGCGATCGTCACCTGGATCGCGTCACTTTCCGAGGGTTCGCCCGTGCGCGGATCGATCAAATGGTGCTGCGTCTTCCCGCCAACGCTCCAACGCCGGTTCATGGTGCTCGACGTTGCGATGCCGCGATCTTCCACGGTGAGGACCATGAGGTCCTCTTCCGGAGCACGCGGATCGGCGACGCCCACGCGCCAGCTGTCCTCGCCAGGCGGCCGTCCCGCGGCGAACACGTCACCGCCACAGTTGACCAGGCTTGGCGTGCCGAGGATGGCCGCAACCCGATCGACCGCAAACCCTTTTCCGATTCCGCCGAGGTCGATGCCCACTCCCGGCGGCAACGTGATCGCACGCGTGGCGCGATCGAGCGCCACGTCGCGCCAGGTTGCGGCCGGGATCTCACGTCGCGCCGGACGCTTCGCGTCAGAAGCGACGAGCTCGAACGAGCGGTCGTATCCGGCGCCCTCAAGCCGGCGCAAGATGGTCGGATCGAAGATGCCACCCGAGCGACGCGCGAACTCGAGCGCCAGATCGACCAGTGGAAACAGCGACGGCGAGGCGAAGAACGCTCGCCCCGCTGACGCGTTGAGCCGACTCAGCTCGCTGTCGTCGAGAAAGCGGCTGACTCGACGCTCAAACTTCGGTAGCCATGCGGCCGCTCGCGCGAGGCAGCGCTCGGCGTCAGGGCCGGCAGCAACGAGCGCGATATCGGTGTTCATCGCTCGCAGTTCGCGATCGACAAGACGGAGCGGTATCCCGCGTACGGGGTCGTCCGGGTCGCGCACGTTACGCCGGCCGTCGCGATGCCGGCTTCAGCGAGGCCGCGCGGTAGATCGTCAAGCCGGTCACGATCAAGCAAGAAGCGATCATGATGGCGATCATCCAGAGCGTGTGCGCGTCGGCCCCCGAGAGGATCGCATGAACCGTGAGGAGCACGAACGCCGCAAACGTCGCGTAGTGGAATGTGCGCCAGCGCTTGTAGCCGATCCGACGTCGGAGCCAGAAGCTGCCGTACACGGCCGCGGTGAGGTAGATGCCGATGATGCCGAGGGCAACCGAAACGGGGCGGTAGTCAGACGTGAACGGGACGAAGATCTGCACCGGCGAAAACGTCACGAAGTTATCAAGCAGCAGGGACAGCGCATGGGCCATGCCGAACGCCAGCGCGAGCAGCGACGTGAACGTATGGATCTCGTACACATCGAAGCGCGGACGGCCGGAAGCAACCACCCGCCCGGTAATCAGCAGTCCGAGCACAACCGACATCGCGAGCAACACATAGGCGATGACGCCCGTCGCGCGAATGACGTACCACACTGTTTGCGAGTCAGCGCCTGACCACACCACGCCGATCACAAATACGAGCGCCGCGAGCGGCGCCAGTATCTGCAAGGGCGAGGGCGTTGAGCCCTCCAGTAAGTCCTCGGCGGTTGTCGTCAAGACGCCTTCGTCCTTGTGTACGTCGTGGCCGACGAGGTGTTGGCTGTCGACGACATGGGTGTCGCACTGGCCACTACGGCCGCCGCTTGCGAGTTCGTGGACGCGGCCGCGGTGGGCGCACTCAGACTGCTCGTAGTTTGCGTCGGGCTTGCGCCGACCGCAACCGGTTGCGCGATCGTCGCCAACTCTACGCCGGCGGTCGCATTTCCTGCCCCACTCTTCATTAGACCGAAGAGTGGTAGAACACTCAGCAGGCTGCCCGTGAGGATCACTGAGCGTATCGTGCGATATCGGTTCTGGTTCTTGCTGTTCTTAGCCATGTCGTTTTTACTCCCTGGTTTTCGCTCGTCCAGGGACAGAATGCGCGAGGGAACTGAGCGCCCCCTGAGATGCGCCTAAGAGGAAAGTAAGAACATGGGCCGGCCCGGCTGCGTTACGAGCCTAGCGGCCGACCGTTGTGCACCGCTGTCTGGTCGAGTGCTTTCGCGTACAGCCGGGCTCATGCTCGCCGCGTGGCGGAGCCGGATGCGAGTGCGTGTCTTCCGTTTCTGCGTGAGACGTAAGGCCCTGCGCAGCGGTGGGCGCTGCGTATGTTTGGAGTTCGCCGTGCGACGTGGGCACCTCCGCGGCGGCGAGGGCTGCGTTTCGGCTCTTCCGCATAGGCCGCCGCACTACATATGTCCCCGAAAGCTTGTCGTGCCAAGTCTGACCACTTTCGTCCCAGATCTGCGAGAGATATCCAAAGATTAGGAGGCCACTCGGGTAAGACATTAAATGTCTGACGGTGCCTCGTATTAGTCCCGGTCTGGATCCATTGGCCAACACGAGTTTGACATGCATGACACGGGCTCCGAGTGCACCTCCGAACCCATTACCAAGAGAGTAGTAGGCAACCAGGAATGTGCCGTCAATGACCTCGCGCGTCATGACGCTGCCAATGCCGGCGCGCAGGATCGCCCAGACGACAATCACCGTCACGACATCAATCGTTAATGCGGCCAGGCGAGTGCGGAAGTCCGCCAGCTGCAAACCGCCCGCCGCCAGTGCCACCCAGCGAGGCATTGGGGCATTGGGGTCAGAGTCGCGGGCTGCTTTCTGTTGCCTTGCGCGGCGGATGGCGAGGCCCAGCGCCACGCTCGGTACAAGGACGGCCACAAGCACTGCCAAATTAAGCAGTGCATGCTGGGCGTTCTCAGCAAGAAGCGTGGAGTGGAAGTTCGTCGTCATTCGAGGATTCTACACGGGTGGATACATATCCCAGCCGGGCGGGAATCCGTCGGCCCGCCGTCGCCGCACACATCCCTGTAAGCTGTCGGCGGAGGACGCCATGAAGCTCGAGGATGTACGGGAGGGAGCCGACGTCGTCAGCATCGACGGTCACAGGCTGGGCAAGCTGAGCCGGGTAGTAGTGAAGGAAGCATCCCTTGAGATCACGCACCTCGTCGTGGATCCCGGGTTGCTCCATAGCGGCGAGTCCATCTGGGCGGGCGGCTGGGGTACCCCACACGAGCGAGTGATCCCGTTGGCCGTGCTTGAGGATCCCGTCGACGACGCGGTCCATATCACAATGACGGCGGAAGAGTTTCGCGACCTGTCGATCAAGTACGACACGGTGTACACCAAACTAAATCCATCGAGGCTCGCGGCCATCGTGAATTCGCTGCCAGGAGGAATTGGCCCATATGTCTTTGCCGACCACATGGCCAAGGAGCCCGACGAGGTGGATATCAAAGAGGGATCGCCTGTGTGGCGGATGAAGCCGCATCAGAAGATCGGTGAGGTGGAGCGCGTCCTCTTCAACGAGGAGACGCTCAAGATCCAGGCGCTCGTCATCCGCCGTGGCCACTTCTTTGGTCACGAAGTCGTGCTGCCAGTTCGGTACATCGTGGAAGTGGTCGAAATGCTCCAGGGAGTGGTCCGGATCGCGATCACGGACGAAGAGCTCCGGTCGCTGGCCGAATACAACACGTCGGGTTGACTGCGCTTTGTACGCATGATTCCTCACCGTGTTAGTCTGCGCGCTAGTAGAGTCCCAGGACGTGG
>JBBQVO010000036.1:0-22426 GCA_038211505.1 Dehalococcoidia bacterium
GATCCAGATGTTCCTCGCCGCGACCGTCGATCTCGGCCCGATTCCACCGAACACCGCGCCGTACTCGGAACATCGCGTCGCGCGCGACACCGTGTTCGAATACGCGAAGGGCGTGGAGGTCTACGAGCTCGTCGCGAACGACGGCCGCGTCTTCATGATGCAATCGTACAGCCAGCAGAAAAACGCAGGCCTCAGCGAGGCGGATCTGCCGGCTCTGGCGAGCAAGCTGACGGTGCCGGCTGGCTGGACGTATCGCCACCGCACCACCGACGGCGTCCTGCGCGTGCTGACGCCGACGCAGCAGGCGACGGTGATTCAGGACGACTTCATGAACACGTATCAGCTCATCGAGCCGAGCTAAAGGCTCTGACGGCGCAAACGGTTCATCTTCTGCCCGCTCGGTGCACGCATCCATGAGTGCCGCGCGCCATCCGATAAACTGACCGCGCTTTGAATATTGAAACACGGACGGCGCGGCGGGTGTTGGTGGCGGTGGCGTGGCCGTACGCCAACGGGCCGTTGCACCTCGGGCATATCGCCGGCGCCTATCTGCCGGCCGATATCTTCGCGCGCTATCACCGGATGATCGGCGACGACGTGCTGATGGTGTCGGGGAGCGACCAGCACGGGACGCCCGTGACGGTGCGGGCGGACAACGAATCGCGCACACCACAGGAGGTCGTCGACGAGTTTCATCCGGAGTTTCTGCGCTACTGGCGCGACCTCGGGATCTCGTTCGATCTCTTCACGTCGACTGGCACCGAAAATCACGCCCGCGTCACGCACGACATCTTCAACACGCTGCTCGAGAACGGCTATCTCTACAAGGCGACGACGCCGCAATTTTACGATCCGCAGGCGCAGCGGTTCCTGCCGGATCGCTACGTCGAGGGAACCTGCCCGCACTGCGGCTACGAGAACGCGCGCGGCGATCAGTGCGACAACTGCGGGCGGACGCTCGACCCCGATCAGCTGATCAACCCGCGCAGCAAGCTGACCGGCGCGACGCCGGAGATGCGCGATACCGAGCACTACTTCTTCAAACTGAGCGCATTCCAGGAGCCGCTGCTGGAGTGGCTGCGGGCGCGCGTCGGCTGGCGAAAACACGTCGTGAACTTCAGCGTCGGGTTCGTCGAGGAGGGGCTGCACGATCGGGCTATCACCCGCGATCTCGAGTGGGGCGTGCGGCTGCCGGTCGAGGATCTCGGGCCGGGCAAGCGCATCTACGTCTGGTTCGAGGCGGTGATGGGGTATCTCTCGGCGTCGAAGGAGTGGGCCGAGCGGCAGGGCACGCCCGACGCCTGGAAGCACTGGTGGGAGGATCCGAACGCGCTGACGTACTACTTCATCGGCAAGGACAACATCCCATTCCACACGATCATCTGGCCGGCGATCCTCATGGGGTATCGCGGCCTCAACCTGCCGACGGATGTGCCGGCGAATCAGTACGTGACCTTCAAGGGAGAGAAAGCGTCGAAGTCGCAAGGCGTTGGCGAGGGGCTGACGACGTACCTCGATCGCTATCAGCCGGATGCGATCCGATACGGGCTGGCGGCCAACATGCCGGAGCAGTCGGATACGGACATGACGGAGGCGGAGCTGATCCGCCGCAACAACGACGAACTCGTCGCGACGTGGGGCAATCTCGTCAACCGCGTGCTGGCGATGACGCACAAGAACTTCGACGGCAAGGTGCCGCAACCGGGGCCGCTTGCGCCCCGCGATGAGGCGCTGATCGCCGACGCGCGGGCGATGGTCGCGGAGGTCGGAGCGCAGATCGAAGCCGTGCGCCTGAAGGCGGCGTTGATGTCGGCGATGACGCTGGCGCAGACGGCGAATGCGTATCTGAGTGACATGGAGCCGTGGAAGACGGCGAAGAGCGATCCGGAGCGCACCGCCACATCCCTCTACACAGCGCTCTGTGCTATAAACGCGCTGAAAGTGGCGCTCTATCCGTTCCTGCCGTTCTCGAGTCAGAAGGTACACGAGTACCTCGGATTCGACGACGCCATCGAGGATTCGTTGTGGGAGGCACGGCGGCCGGAGGCGGGGACGCCGCTGGGTCAGCCGGAGCCCCTGTTCAGAAAGATCGAGGCGCTGGATGACGAAGGGAACGCGCGCCTCTCGGCGTAACGATGCGTCTCTTCGACACTCATTGCCATATCCAGGAGCGGGAGTTCGCCGCCGATCGTGCTGATAGCATGGAGCGCGCGCTCGCGGCGGGTGTGGAGTTCATGCTCGTGTTGGGCGTCGATGCGACCAGCAGCCGTCGCGCTCTGGCGCTGGCGCGGGAGCATGCAGGTGTGTTGTCGGCGGCCGGCGTTCACCCGCACGACGCCGCGGAGGCGACGGAGAGCGATCTGGACGAACTTGAGGAGATGGCGCGCGATCCGCGCGTGGTCGCGGTCGGCGAGATCGGGCTTGATTTCTACCGGAATCTGTCGCCGCGTGATCGCCAGATCGAAGTTATGCGTAGACAGTTGTTGACCGCGACGCGGGTCGGGAAGCCAGTAGCGGTGCACACGCGTGAGGCCGAGGACGGGATGATGCCGTTGTTGACGGAATGGTCGCGCGAGATGGGCGGGAAGTTGCCGGACGGGCGCCCGCTCGGCGTCATGCACTACTTCAGCAGCGACGCGCCGACGGCGCAGCGCTACATCGATCTCGGCTTCGTGATCTCGGTTCATACGTCGGTGACGCATCCGAAAGCGACGCAGCTCGCCGAGGTGGCGCGTGTGACGCCGCTGGAGTATCTCCTGATCGAGACGGACAGCCCGCACGGAGCGCCGCAGCGCTATCGCGGAAAGCGCAACGAACCTGCGTACGTCGGCGAATCGGCGGCGAAGATCGCCGAGCTGAAGGGCATGCCGGCGGAAGACGTCGCCGATACGACGACGCGGACTGCGATGCGTCTGTTTGGCCTTCCTGATGCTGCCGGCGAGAGGAGCGCGCCGTGAAGGTCGCTTCGATCTACGGGCCGGTGCAGGAGGATCTGCGACTCGTCGAGGACACGCTCGACCGCATCAAGCACGTCGAGAACTTCCCCGCGCTGTCGAAGATGCTTGGGCATGTGCTGACCGGCGGCGGCAAGCGCGTGCGGCCGGCGATCGCGCTGCTGGCGGGGAAGTTCGGCGACTACAACATCGATCTGCATGTGCCGCTGGCGGCGTCGATCGAGCTACTGCACACGGCGACGCTGGTGCACGATGACGTGATCGACGCATCGCCATCGCGCCGCGGACGGGCGACGGCGAACGAACTATTCAACAATTCGGCGTCGGTGATGCTCGGCGACTACATGTTCGCGCACTCGGCGGAGCTGATCTCGCGCACCGAGAACACGGCGGTGGTGCGGCTGTTCGCGCATACGATCATGGCGATCGCGGGCGGCGAGCTGCATCAGGACATGAGCGCGTACGACTACGGTCAGGACACGATCAAATATTTCGGGCGCATCGAAGGCAAGACGGCGTCGCTGTTCGCGACATCAGCCGAAGGTGGGGCGATGGTGGCGCGTTGCAGCGACGACGAACGCGAAGCGTTGCGGACATTCGGGCTGAACGTCGGCATGGCGTTCCAGATCGTCGACGACATCCTGGACTTCGCGGGCGATGAGCAGGAGATGGGGAAGCCGATCGGCAGCGACCTGATGTCCGGCACGCTGACATTGCCGTCGCTGATCCTGATGGAGCGCTACCCGAAGGACAACCCAATCAAGAAAGCGTTCCGTGGCCGCAAACCGAAGACGGAGCACGTCGCGCAGGCGGTGCACATGGTGCTGAACTCAGACATCCTCAACGAGGCCTACGATGTCGCGCGCGACTTCCGCGGCCGGGCCCTCGCGGCGCTGCGCACGCTACCGTCGAACGACGCGCGCTCTTCGCTCGAGGACATCGCCGAATACGTGCTCGACCGTCGCGCGTAGCCGCGTCGTGCAACCACAGATTGCGCGGAGGGCTTGGTCAGATCTGGGTCACCCAACCAGTCTTGCCGACGTGGAACGGCACCGCTGCCACGGGGCGCGGCAAACTGTCATTCTGAGCGAAGCGAAGAATCTAGTTGGGCCGCGAACGATGCTCATCCTTGAATGTCAGTGTGCGGTCGCGACCTGGCTAGATTTCTTCGCTTCGCTCAGAATGACACGACACCCGGCCAGGACTCCTGCAATGTCGACTGTGAATCACCGACAGTGCTAGTCTGTACACGTAACGAGCAATCGCCGCCGCCGGCAGACGAGGACGCACGATGCCCATCTACGAATACGCCTGTCACGGCTGCAAGACCTTCGTCGAGGTGATCACGCGCCGCGTGCCCGATGCCTCGTACGTCGCCGCGTGCCCGGACTGCGGCAGCCAGAAGATGACGCGGATGATCAGCCGCTTCGCCTTCCATCTCTCGTTGCAGTCGCAGCTCGATGCGCTCGACCCGAAGTACGACAAGATGATCGACGCCTCGAGCCCGGATCTCTCCTTTGACAACCTCGTCAAGAAGTACAACCTCAACAAGCCGATGTCGACCGCGAAAGAGCGGCGCGCCTTCAAAGAAGCCGGCAAGCCAGGCCTCATCGAAGGGGCGTGAGTGGCCGCGATGCGCAGAGATGCGCGTCGGACGCGCGCTCGCTACGCTGATTCCACACATTGCCAGATCAACGAATGGAGACGCGCGTGCGCAAGATCTTCGATATCCACATGCACTTTCCTCGGAACTGGGAGAAGCCGGACAGCGACCCGAAGCCGCTCGTCGAAAATCTGTATCAGAAGGCGGTCGCGGCCGGCGTGACCAAGGCGAACTTTCTCTGCGGCGGCCGCTTCGGCATCTCGCACGAGCAGTCGATCAAGCACGCGCAGCGCCATCCGGATCTCTTCATCCCGACAGCGATGATCGACCCGGAGACGACAACCGTCGAGCGGATGGGCGAACTGCGCGACATGGGGTATCGCGGGCTGAAGATGATCGGCGTGCGCCGTGACTACGACTGCGAGGACTACTTCCCGATCTACGAAGCGGCGCAGAAGTTCGGCTGGCCGATCCTGCTCCACATGGGCGTGATCGGCGGCGGCATCGACTACGCGATCACGCACCCGCGGCGCGATCCGGATGCGCTGGCGTCGTTGAAGCGCATGACGCCGTTCTCGCAGCCGCGCAACATGTCGGCGATGCGCATGCGGCCGTTTCATCTCGATACGATCGCCAACAACTTCCCGTCGCTGCGGCTGATCGGCGCGCATCTCGGCGGCACCGGCAACTACGACGAAGCGGCGTCCGTCGCGCGCTGGCGCCACAACGTCTACTTCGACTTCAGCGGTGGCACGACGATCGAGCGGCACGCGATCGAGCGCCATCTGATCGGCGGCGAGATCGGATACGAGAAGCTGATCTTCGGTTCCGATACGTCGCCGGAGATGATTGCCGAGCACATCCGGCGCTGGGATACGATCTTCGATCTGCTTGAGGTGCCGGCGGATTGCCGCGAGCGGATGTGGTGGTCGAACGGCGCCGAGATCTACGACGAAGAACCCGCGGCGTGGATGAAGGAGAAGCGCACGAAGAGCCCGCCTGTTGCGATCGCATCGTCCGTGTCGAAGAATGGCACGAAGTCCGCGGCCGCCAAGAAGGCTCCGAAGGCGACTACGAGTGGATCGGCGTCGTCGCGGAACGGGGCGCGTGCGTCGGATCGGCGCGCTGCGACGAGCGCGCGGCGCGGCGTGGGAGGGTAATGACGCACGGCGCGCTTGCGCCTGTCATTCAAAGTAAATGTCATTCTGAGCGCAGCGAAGAATCTGGTTTGTACGTCACCGAGCGTTGACCTCCAGGCCGAATCCTTGCACACGCCCGAACAAGATTCTTCGCTGCGCTCAGAATGACATCCGTTGCGAACTCCGGCTAGCTTCACGATCGGTGCAACATTTGACAGGATCGCGGCAGCCGGACTAAGATCGCTCGTCCGATGGGACAGATGCGCGCCCCGTGTTCGGGGCGTTTGGCTGTCACCGAGGCGCTCTCATATGGCAACATCTCCCATACTCGAACGCACCGCGCCGCATCGTGATCGCCCGCCGGCGTACCGGCTGCGCGGCGGCTCGCGGATCGGGCGCATACCGCTCTTCGCGTCGCTGTACATGATCGGGCTGGCGCTCTTCATCGAGGTCAACCCCGTGCAGCCCTGGATCCTGCTGGCGTTGACCGCGCTCGTCGCGCTGGGCGCGGACGGCGTCATCCGCGCGCACCCGGGCGGCGCGTTTCACACGATTGCCGATACGTCGCCGTACCTCTTCGTGCCCGTGCTCTTCTCCCTCTCGGCGGGGCTGTTCTTGCAGGACGTCGTGCTGGGCTACTGGGCCGCGCCGGCCGTCGT
Organism: Dehalococcoidia bacterium; assembly: GCA_038211505.1. GTDB lineage: Bacteria > Chloroflexota > Dehalococcoidia > DSTF01 > JACRBR01 > JBBQVO01. The sequence continues at coordinate 6,356 of JBBQVO010000036.1, forward strand.
CGGGGCCGGCGTGCTGATGGGTGCGACGCTCTACGCCGAGCACGTATCGGTAGAAGCCGACGACCCGGCGTTCCCGGCGGCGCGCTTCGTGCTGAACGTCATCACGTACCTGACGGCGTTCGGATTCTACGCCGTCGTCTACGGCTTCGATGTCGACCTGTTGCCGGCGGCCTTCGCGGTCGGGCTCGTCAGCATGCTGCTCTCGATCGAGATTTTCCGCGAGGCTGAGGCGGATCCGATTCGGGCGCTGGTGTTCGCTGCCGTGATCGGGATCATCGCCGCGGAGGCGCGCTGGGTGCTGTATTTCATCCCGCTCGAGGGGTTCCTGGCGGGCGTCTTCATCCTGCTCGTCTTCTATCTGACGACGGGAGTCATCTCCCACTACTTGACGCATCATCTGGAGCCGGCCGTCGTCTTCGAGTTCGCGACGGTGACGGCGGTCGGGCTGGCGATCGTCATTGGCGGCCGCGTGCTCGCCTGATCTGGTCTGCGTTCAGCTTGTGTCCGCTATCCTGCCTCAACGATAGACGTACGCAGGAAGGCAGCGCGCCGGCTTGATCGCGAACGCGCCCGAACCCCCACCGCCAGCTCATTCGCGCCCGCTGATCTGGCGCATGCTCCGCAACCCCTGGACATTTCAGATCGTCATCGCGACGGTGCTCCTCGCTGTCGCGATCTGGCAGATCGACGTCGGCGAAGTCGCCGCGACGTTTCGCCACGCCAACTACGCCTGGGTGGCGTTCGGCGTCGTCGTCTACGTGATGTCGCGCATCGTGCACACGTGGGAGTGGCAGATGACGCTCACGAAGGTCGGGCGCGCTCCGTTCGGCGGGCTCTTTGGCGCGCTGTTGATCGGAACCCTCGTCAACGCCGTCATACCGGCGGCGGCGGGCGACGTCGCGAAGGTGCAGATCGTCGCCAACCGCTACGGACTGTCGCGCTCGGGACTGATCGCCGGTCGCGGCGCGGAGAGCCTCGTCAACGCCGCGATCATGGTGCTCTTCATCGGCGTCAGCTTCACGCTGCCGGGCGCCGGCTTCGGGTCGAAGCGGTTGTTGGTCTTACTGGCGATCGGCACGTGCCTGGCGTTCGCCGCGATCTCTGTGCTCAGTCACGTGTTGCCGCGCGAGTTTCCGGCGTGGCGCATCTTCAACCCGCTGCCGCGTCGCGCGTACAACGCTGTCGAGCATCTCTGGCCGCGCATGCATGATGGCTTCGAGCTGGTGCGGCAGCCGCGGCTGCTGGCGCTCGCCGTCGTGCTCAACGTATTCGGCTGGCTCGTCGATATCGGCATCCTCTGGTCGTACGGGCAGGCGTTCGGGCTCGATGTGCCGTTCAGCGCCTACATCGCCGTGACGGTGGCGGTGGCGATCATCACGACGTTCCCGATCACCTTCGGCAACGTCGGCACGTACGAGCTGGCGCTGCTGCGCGTGCTCGCGCTCTACGGCGTCGCCGACGATCGTGCGCTCGCCTACGCCGTCGGCACGCACGTCTTCAGCACCGTCTTCAACATCGGCCTGGGCATGATCGCGATGCTGGCGATGCGCATCAGCCCGAACGAATTGTTCAGTCTGCATTCAAAACCCCAGCCAGCGCCCGCCGTCACGCAATCGCAGTAGTCAAGAACGAGCATCAGTTCAACGAACCGGGGACAGCCGGGGCGACTATCGTACGCGAAGCAATCGCCGGATTCGCGCGCCAACCTACGCCGGCGCGTCGCCGCGGACGCTCTTGTCGATCTTGCGGCCCTGTTTTTCTTCGAGGCGGCCGAGGGCGCGGCCCTTTTCGGGGATCGGGTCTTTGACGATGCCGTAGATCTCGCGGCCTTCGTGATCCGCAGGGAGGTGCTCGGTGATCGGCATGCCTTCCTTGTCGACGAAGAGCAGGCAGTGACAGTACTTGTACTTCTGCATTTCCTCGCAGGCGCAGATCCACTCGTTGCGCTTGGCCTCGGCGGCTTTGTCCTCGTAAAAGTTGCAGGGGCAGAGCGGGCGGCCGAGGTCGTCCATGTGCTTCGCCAGCCCGATGACGAGGAACTCCGTGATCTCCGGATGCGGGTGCAGGTAGGTGCCGCTCTTCTCGGCGAAGTGCTCGGCGTACTTGCGCATCTTCGTGATGTTCTTCTCGGACGCTTGACTGCGATCTTCGTCGGTGGGCTGGTCGAGTGGCATGACTGCTCCTCTGCGCTCTCGCTCTCTACACGCAGCGTAGCCTCTTCCGAGTGCGGATGGAATGCGCTGGGCAGGGTGCCACCGTTACGTCTAGAAGATTTGTTCTACCTGCGTGGTAGCATGGCGGCATCGTCGACGGCATCGATGGAAGGGGTGGGCGTGCGACTGCTGAAGATCGATCCGCGGCCAACGACGTACGACTCCGTCGGCGAGGCGACGTTCGCCGCCGACGACGCCGGCATGATCGATCACGACATCGAGATGGACGTCTGGGCGCCCATACAGCCGCCGGCGCCCGAGCGGCCGCCGCAGCTCGCCTTCGTCGATGGCGTCGAGCGCCGGGACGCGCGCATCGCCGCGGAAGGCGAGGGGATGCCACTGCCCGGGCTGCTCGTGTCGTACGCGGCGGGGGCGATGTGCCCTGGGCGCAAGACGCCGCTCTGTCACGAGCGCGTCCGTCGAAACGTCATCGTCGCCGCGGGCGCGCGGCCGGAGACGATCCGGCTCGAAGCGGCGAACGGCTGCGTCGAGTACACGCCGGCGCATCATGCCGAGGCCGACGCCGAGAGCCTCGACAGCACGTTGAAGGATCGGCGGGCGCAGCTTGAGGCGCAGGTCGTGCGCCAGCTGATCGCCGACGGCGCGGAGCTGATCGTCGTCGACGGACGGCTGCCGCCGAACACCGGCGACGGCGCCGTCGGCCTGATTAAGACGCCGCACATCCTGCCGATCTCCGACGACGAGCGTGTGTCGCTGCTGACGCGCCTCAAGACGGGCGAGCGATCGCCGGTGTTCGTGCGGCGGCGGTCGGATCGCGCGTACTACTCGTGGTTCGTCTGCCTGCGGACGCCCGGTGACTCCGATCTCGCGCTGTCGGGCCTGGCGCTCATGGAGATGGAAGATGACACGCCGCGCGAGGACGCGATCCGCGCGGCCGATCTGACGGCGGCGATGCTGCCCGCGTACGCATCAACGACGTTCCGTGACGCGCGGGCGCCGCAGAACCTCCTGCCGGTCGGGCAGTTGGAGCGCGAGCTACGGCATCGGCTGGGCGATCTGGAGTTGCTGCGACGGCTGCTGTTCGCGGCGTTCAGGAAGGAGACACCGGCATGGGAGCCGTAACACACGACCGCGAGCCGATCGGCCTCGTCATCGGCACGGAGGACGCGTTCGCGCTGGAGTTCTGGGTGTGGGTGTACCCGCACAGCTACCTGCAGCTCGACGACGTCGTGACGGTACCGATCACGCTGCCTGACGGGAAGCAGGTGCAGATCCACGGCGTCGTCGAGACGGTGCGCTCGAAGTACGAGGGTGCGCGGTTCGATTCGGATGCGCAGGCGGCGAACGAGCAGACGCTGCCGGTGAACATCGCCAACGCCGCGAAGATCGCCGTGACGCGCGTGGAGCCGGAGATCTTCGTCGCGCCGTTCCCGGGCACGGCGGTCTACAAGAGTGACGAAGCTCAGCGAGACGAGGCGCTGTACTTCGACAAGATGCGAAAGGAGAAGACCGCCTTCGGCGCCGGCTTCTCGCGTGACGGCCAGGTAATGTTCGGAAACCTCGAGTTTCTCGACGGCACGCGCGGCGCGCACATGAACATCAGCGGCATCAGCGGCGTCGCGACGAAGACGAGCTACGCGCTCTTCCTGCTGTATTCGCTGCTGCATTCGGACGTGCTCGGCCAGCACGCGGCGAACACGAAGGCGATCATCTTCAACGTCAAGGGCGAGGATCTGCTCTGGCTCGACAAGCCGAACGCCAAGCTCGACGCCACCGCGCGCGACCAGTACGAGTCGATGTCGTTGCCAATCGGCCCTTTTCAGAGCGTCGGCATCTGGTCGCCGGTGGCGAAGGGCGCTGACTCAATGATGCCATCGTCGTCGACGCGCAGCGAAGGCGTGACGGCCTACGCGTGGTCGCTCGTCGAGTTCTGCCGCGAGCGGATGCTTCGCTTCTTGTTCGCGGACGGTGACAACGAGACGAGCCAGCTGTCGTTCGTAATCCGCCTCGTCGAAGACTGGCTCGCCGACAAGGGCGTTGTCTGCGATCCGGACGACCACGGCTTCGTCAGCGTCATCCCCGGCGGCACGAAGGAGATTGTGACCGTGCGCAGCTTCGGCGATCTGGCGGACGTGATCAGCGACAACCTCGAAGATGTCTGCGCCAACGGTCGTATTGCCCTCGGCACGCAGCACGCGTTCATCCGCCGCCTGTTCGATGCCGTCGGCACGGCCGGGCATCTCGTGCGCGCCCTGCCGCCGAAGGACGCCGACAAGCACACGATCCGCGTGCTCGACGGCAAAGCCGGCGGCTCGAGCAAGATCGTCAACGTCATCGATATCCACGATCTGCCGGATCGCGCCAAACGCTTCGTCGTCGGCGTCGTCGTGCGGAAGTTGGTCGAGCAGAAGGAGAGCGAAGGCCGGCTGCCGCTCGTCTTTCTCGTGCTCGACGAGCTGAATAAGTACGCGCCGCGTGAGGGCTGGAGCCCGATCAAGGAAGTGATCCTCGACATCGCCGAACGCGGCCGGAGTCTCGGCGTGATCCTCATCGGCGCGCAGCAGACCGCGAGCGAGATCGAGCGGCGGGTGACGGCGAACGCCTCGTTCCGCGTCGCCGGGCGTCTCGATACGGCGGAGGCGGCGCGCGGCGAGTACGGATTTCTCACGGATGCCGCGAAGATGCGCGCGTCGATCCTCAAGCCGGGCACGATGTTCCTGCATCAGCCGGAGATCCCGGTGCCGTTGCTCGTGCAATTTCCATTTCCGGCATGGGCGACGCGCAAAGAAGAAGTCGACAAGAGCGGCGACAACGGCGGCGGTTTGCGCGGGGTGCTGAAGTAGATGCGCTTTCTGCACACGAGCGACTGGCATCTCGGCCGAACGATCAAGGGCAAGTCGCGGCAGGATGAGTTCGCGCGCGTCGTGCTGGAAGTCGTCGACATCGCGATCCGCGAGCGCGTCGATGCGGTGCTGATCGCCGGCGATACGTTCGACGCGTTCTCGCCGCCGCACGACGCGGAGAAGCTGCTGTACGAAGCGCTGGCGCAGCTGCTCGGCGCCGGCATTCGCGTCGCGATGATCGCCGGCAATCACGACGCCGCGCCGCACATGGACGCGCTGTCGGGCGTGCTGCAGCTCGCCGGCATCCACGCCGTCGGCAGCGTACCGCTGCGCATGGAAGATTCGACGATCATGCTGCCGTCGCGGGATGGCTCGGAGACGGCGACGATCGCCGCGCTGCCCTGGGTGCCGGAGCGCCTGGCCATCGACTACAGCACGCTCTTCGACGGGCCGGAGGAAGCGATGAAACAATACAGCGGCCGCCTCGAACAGGCGATCGCACACGTGTGCGAGGCGTTCTCGCCGGCGACGATCAACATCTTCATGGGGCACATGCTGCTCGAAGGCGCCGAGATCCCGGCGGAGGGTGGCGAGCGCAAGCTGCACATCGGATCGAACTTCGCCGTACAGTCGGCGTCGCTACCGTCGACGGCGCAGTACGTCGCGCTTGGGCACGTGCATCGTTCGCAGAAGATCGCCGGGCCGGGCGAGCGACACTACGCCGGCTCGCTGCTGCAGCTTGACTTCGGCGAGGGCGGGCAGGAGAAGTACGTCAACATCGTCGACGCCCACCCGAAGCTGCCGGCGCAGGTCGAGCGCATCGCGATGACCGGTGGCAAGCAGCTGCGGACACTACGGTTGCCGCTCGCCGATCTCGATCAGCACGCGGGCGCGCATGCAGACGACTATCTGCGCGTCATCGTGCAGCTCGATGCGCACGTCGTCGCGCTCTACGATCGCGTGCGTGTCCTCATGCCCAACGCCGTCGAAGTGTCGACGGAGATGATCGGCGAGCTCGCCGCATCTTCGACGGCGGCGGAGCGGCGCGGGCTGGCGCCGCACGAGTTGTTCACTCGCTTCTACGCGGAGCGGCGTGGAGGCGAGGCGCCGGCAGCGCTGCTCGCTGCCTTCAACGAGCTGTACGAGGAGGCGGAATTTGCGCCCGCGTAATCTGCGCATCGAAGGATTCGGCTGCTTCGCCGATACTGTCGAGATCGACTTCACCGCGATGGACGTCTTCGTCATCAGCGGGCCGACGGGCGCCGGCAAGACGACGCTGATCGACGCGATCTGCTACGCGCTGTACGGGCGCGTGCCGCGTCACGCCGAGACGCAGCAACTGATGTCGCACAATCGCGATCAGATGAGTGTGGCGCTGGAGTTTGAGGCGAGCGGCGCGCGCTATCGCGTCGCGCGCAGCATCAACCGCACACGCAAGACGGCGCGCGACGGTCGCGAGCGCGTGACGCGAGCGGCATCGCCCGTGCAGCTCGAACGCTTCGACTTCAACACGAGCGACTGGGCGCCGAACGAGGATCGCGTACGCGAGGTCGATGCGGCGATCGAACGCGCCGTCGGACTCGATTTCAGGAGCTTCACCCGCTGCGTACTGCTGCCGCAGGGGCGGTTCGCGGAGTTTCTCTCGGGCGACAAGAGCGAGCGGCGGGCCGTGCTCGTCGAGCTGCTCGATATCGCGATCTACCAGGCGATCATGACGGCGGCGAACGCGCGCGCCACGCGCCACGCGAACGAGGCGACATCGATCGAGCGCCGACTCTCGGAAGACTACATCGACGTAACGCCGGAGGCGCTGGCGGCGATGCGCGACGAGCGCGAGAAGATCGCGCCCGATCTCGAATACACGAAGAAACGGCGCGACGCGCTGGCGTCAGGCGTCGAACTCTCCGGCGCCGTGCGTGACGCGCGGGCGCGCCAGAAGTCGCAAGAGAAAGATCGAGACGCGGCCCTCACGCGCGTCGTTGAGCTCCAGGAACTCTCGAAGGCCGGCGCCGGACAGCTCGCGAAGCTGAAGATCGATCAGCGCGCGAACGAAGAGACGCTCGGCGCGATCGCGTACGACCGCAAGCTGCACCAGGATCTCCGCGCCGCGATGACGCAGGTCGATGCGCAAGCGAAGCAGCAGGCGCTGCTTAATGCGGCGAAGACTGCGGCAGCGGACGATGGCGCCCTCGCGAAAGCACAGGCCGCGCACGCGCTGGCGGAGCAGCAATGCCTCGACGCAGCGAAGGCGATAGTCGAAGCCGAGCGGCATCTGGAGGAGGTGCGGCGGGCGAACGTGGCGGCCGACGTGCGGAGCGGGTTGAAGGCGGGCGACGCGTGTCCGGTGTGCGGCGGCGTGGTCGGCAAGCTCGCGAAGGATGGCGCGCACGACATCAAACCGGCGGAGCGCGCAGTGACGAAGGCGAAGAGCGAGGAGCGCGCTGCGTCAGAAGCGGCGAAGAAGTGCGCGCTCGCGGCCGACCGCGAATCGCAGCGGCTGGAAGCGGCGGCGGTCGCCGTCGTGCGGATCGACAGCGAGATCGAAGAGGCGCGCGCGGCGATCCGCAAGTTGCTGCCGAAAGGCATGACCGCTGACGCGCCAGAGATCGCGACAGCCTTTCGGGCGCAAGAAGATGCGGCGGTAAAGTCGGACAAGCTGACGCGCGAGAGCGAGCGGCTGCGCAAGATCATCGCCGATCTGGAGCCGCGCGTGAATGCCGCGGCGCAGACGATCGCCGAGTCGAAGGCGACGGCGGCGGCGCTCGACGCGCAATCGGCCGCGGCCGGCAAGGACGCCGACGCGGGAAAGCAGCAACTCGTGGCGCTGGCGCGCGAGTGGCGGTGGGACGACGTCAATGACCTGATCGCCGAGAAGCGCGACCCGCGGCCACTCCTCGAATCCACGCGCAGCGAGTGTCACGCGCAGGCGGATCGGCTGACGGCGCGCCTCGCGTTCCTCGAATCAGAAATCGTGCGCATGGAGCAGGCGATCGAGCGCGCCGCGACGCTGCGCACCGAGCTCGATGCAGCGACCGCGTCGGCGGCGCTGTACCGCGAGCTCGGGACGCTGCTGCGCGCGGATCAGTTCCAGGAGTTCGTGATCGAAGAGGCGATGATGACGCTCGCCGCGGCCGCGACGGTGCACCTGCGCACGCTGTACGAGCGCTTCGGCATCGAGGTAGCTGGCGGCGAGTTCGAGGTCGTCGACCACTGGCAGGCGGATCAGCGGCGATCGGCGAAGACGCTAAGCGGCGGCGAGACGTTCGTCGCGTCGCTGGCGCTGGCGCTGGCGCTCGCCGAGCGGCTGCCCGAGCTGCGCAGCGCCGCCGCGACGTCGCTGGAGAGCCTCTTCCTCGATGAAGGCTTCGGGACGCTCGATCCGGAGACGCTCGGCACGGTGATTGACGCGCTCGAGGGGCTGCGATCGGAGGAGCGTATGGTCGGGATCATCACGCATGTGCCGGAGCTCGCGGCGCGCATCGAAACGCGGATCGACGTGACGAAATCGCCGGCGGGAAGCACGATCGCGGTGAGCGCGGGCGCCGCGTAGCGCCCTGATGTGAGCGAGCGCACACGCTGCGTGCGCTCGCACTCACAGGAATGGCGCCATGTAGCGGGCGTTTTAGCCCACGCGAGGTACTACAGGCCGGAAGCCGGCCCGTAGACGAAGCGTCGACCGCTGCGCAGCGACGCCCCGCTCACTGATGCCGCGTAGAGATGCCGCCGTCGACGGCAAGCACACTGCCGGTGACGTACGCGCCGGCGCGCGATGCGAGATAGATGGCGGTGCCGGCCATGTCCTCCGGCCGGCCGATCCGACCCAGAGGGCACGACGCCCGGATCGAGTCGCCGAAACGCTCCAGCGTTGCAGCCATCATCTTGCTCTCGAACGGGCCGGGCGCGATCGCGTTGACGGTGATCCGCTTCGCGGCGAGACGATGCGCCAGCGTGCGCGTCAGGTGGTGCACGGCCGCTTTGCTCGACGAGTACGCGTACGTCTCGAGCATGGGCGCCTGCAACCCGTCGATCGATCCGATGTTAATGACACGCGCCGGATCGTCGTCGCTCGCCGCATTCTCCAAGAGCGGCACGAGGAAGCGCGTCAGGTGAAAGACGCCCTTGAGATTGACGGCAAGCACCTTGTCGAACGCCGCGTCGCCGTATTCATCGAGTGGCGCGCCCCAGTTCGCGCCGGCGTTGTTGATGAGCACGTCGACGTGATCTTCGCGCGCGGCGATCTGGTCGGCAAGAAAACGGCAGCCCTGTTCCGTGCCGAGATCAGCCGGAACTGAGATGCATGTTCCCAGAGTCGAAAGATCCTTTGCGACGGCGTCGCATGCGTCGGCCTTTCGCGACGAGATGTAGACCTTCGCGCCGGCCTCGACGAATCCGCGCGCGATCATCAGGCCAATGCCGCGCGAGCCGCCGGTGACGATCGTCACCTTCCCGTTCACTGAAAAGAGGTCGGTCATGTCCGCTCCGTCTACGCTTCGGCGCCCGTGGTGCATCATTGGTGACGCGAGGCGCAGGATATCGGATCGCGATCGCACACGGAATGACGGCTAATCAAGCCCGCTGCTTTCACGCCGCCTCCCGGCGCGCGAGAATGATGCGTGGTCATGCATCAGCATCGAAACCGACACGAATACGGCGATCGGCCGGATCTGATCGTTGCGCACACGTCGGATCTGCATCTTGGCGGGCGCTCGCACGCGGGCGGCCCGCTCTCGACGTTGCGAGCGGTGCTCGATGCCTCGGCCGCGGCGAACGCGCAGACGCTGGTGCTGGCGGGCGACGTCTTCGATAGCCATCGCGCGCCGGCGGACGTGATCGCCGGCGCCGGCGCGATGCTCGCGGCGGCTTCGCCGCTCGAGATCATCATCCTGCCGGGCAATCATGATCCCGCGACGCCCGATGCGGTGTACCGCCGCGACGGCGCGTTCGACGCGGCGAACATCCACATCATAGGCATCACCGCCGGCGAGTCGATCGATCTTGCGCCGTTGGCGCTCCAGGTGTCCGGCGTGCCGCATCTCGCGTACGTCGACATGCGGCCGCTTGACGCGCGGCGGCCGCGAACGATGCCGTGGCACGTCGCCGTCGCGCACGGGCACTGGGTGCGGGACGCCCGCGACGATCATCGCGGCTGGAAGATCGAGGACGACGACATCGCGTCGGCCGACGCGGACTACATCGCGCTGGGGCACTGGGACGTGCCGCAGCCGGCCGGCGATGGCCACGGCGTCGCCTACTACTCCGGATCGCCGGAGCTGGCGAAGACCATCAACATTGTGCGGCTGACCGCTCACGGCGTGCATGTGTCGCGCGCCCCGCTGCGATTCGAGTCGACGAACGACGGACGCGCATGAGGTACGACGTGATCGTCATCGGCGCCGGTGCCGCGGGCGCGACGATCGCTGCACGCGTGTCGGAAGATCCGCGTCGCAACGTGCTGCTGCTTGAAGCCGGGCCGTACTACCCGACGACGGCGCAGATGCCGGACGATCTGCTGAACGGCAACGTCAATTCGTACACGGCCCACGACTGGAAGTTCCAGTCGGAGTCGAACGCGAGCAGGCGGCTGACGGCGTTTCCGCGCGGCCGCGTCGTTGGCGGATCGTCGGCCGTGAACACCGCCATCGCGCTGCGCGGCGTGCCCGAGGATTACGACGAATGGGCGGCGCTCGGCAACGACGAGTGGTCGTGGGCGAAGGTGCTGCCGTATTTCCGGCGACTCGAGAGCGATCTCGACTTCGACGACGACTATCACGGCCGCGGCGGCCCCGTGCCGATCCGCCGCTATCGCGAAGACGAGCTGGCGCCGGTGCAGGCCGCCTTCGTCCGCACGATGCGCGCCCTCGGGTACCCGGAGACTTTCGACAACAACGCGCCCGACTCAACAGGCACTGGCGCGCACCCGATGAACAAGCGCGGCCCCCTGCGCATGAGCGTGGCGATCTGCTATCTCGAACCCGCGCGCCACCGCCTCAACCTGACGATCCGCGGCGACTGCACGACCCGCCGCATCGTCTTCGACGGCGAACGCGCGGTCGGCGTCGAGGTGGAGTCTGGCGGGACGACGCAGATCGTCGAGGGAGAGCGCATCGTGCTGGCGGCCGGTGCGATCGCGTCGCCCGCGATCCTGATGCGTTCGGGCATCGGATCGGAGGCACATCTCCGCGAGCACGGCATAGATGTCCGCGCCGACCTGCCCGGAGTCGGCGAAAATCTCGATGACCATCCAATGCTCGGGACGACGTTTCTCGCGCGCGAGGGCATGCTCGACATCCACGCTCCGATCGTTCAGGTGACGCATCGCTACGCCTCCGGCGTCGGCGGTGAGCGCAACGACATGCAGCTCATGCCGGCGTCGCAGATCGCGACGGACGACGGGCGCATGGTCTACTCGATCGTCAGCGTCGTCGAACGTCAGCGTTCACGCGGGCGCGTCTCGCTCACATCATCCGACGTTCACGCCGCGCCGCGCATCGAGAATCGATTCTGCGAGCATCCGGATGACGTGCGTCGGCTCGTCGAAGGCGTGCGGATGGCGCTGAGCGTCGGCGAACACGACGGGTTCGCGCATCTCAAGGCCGGCCTGCTGTCGCCGTCGAAGGAGATCATCGACGATGACTCCGCGCTCGGACGGTGGTGCGCGGCCGTCGCGGCGAGCGGCTTTCATCCCAGCTGCACGGCAAAGATGGCGCCGGCGAGCGATCCATCAGGCGTCGTCGATCAGCATCTGCATGTCCGTGGGTTCGAGCAATTGTTCGTCGCTGATGCATCGGTGATGCCGGCGTGTCCGCGCGCCAACATTCATCTGACATCGATCATGATTGGCGAGCGCGCGGGCGAATGGCTGCGTGAGGGCATGATCTAGCGTCCGCGAATCGGATGCGTCATTGCACGATGGGGCCGCCGATCGGAAGCGGCGTAGGCTGCACTGCCGGCGGGCCGGCGACCGTGAACTCTTTGATGATGAAGTTGTCCTCATCCGCCGGTGTGAAGCACTCGGCTTTGTAGGCGCCCGGCGTATCTACGATGAAATCGTAGGAGAAGCTACCCGGGAATGGCGTCGCCTTTGCGCCGGCGCCGGGGAGGGCAGGCGCCGTATCGTGCCCGATCGGCTTGATGAGCTCCTTGCCCTGCCGGAGCTCGCAGGTGATGCCGAGCTCCTTCGGGTAATTCGTTTCGTACGTGACGAGCGCGGTCAACGACACCGTGGCTTGGTGGTCGCCAGTCACGGTCAGTGATTTGAAGAACTCGTTGCCCTGCTTCGCTTTGCCGTACGACACGCCGCAGGCAGCGAACAGCAGGCACGATCCGGCGATCAGCAGTGTTGAGGGGAATTTCACGTCGCTGCATCGTACGGGGCAAGGCCGCGCGTGACAAGACGCGTGTGCGGCGCGGCGGATCGCTATTAGAATCTCGACATGGAGTTGCCGCCGCCGATGCATCCGTGGGATCTCTCGCCGTCGGAGGCGGTGCGGCTGCAGCGCGAACTCGCGAGCCGCGTCGTAGGCAACGATGACGCCGACGAGTGCGACGTGAAGTTGATCGCCGGCTCGGACGTTGCGTTCGATAAGCCGAACGGACGAGCGATCGGCGCGATCGTCGTGCTTGACTACCCGTCGCTCGACGTGGTGGAGCGGCTCGCCGTGGAGTCGCCGGTGACGTTTCCGTACGTCCCAGGACTGCTCTCGTTTCGCGAGACGCCGCTGCTGCTGCCAGCGTTCGAGCGGCTCCGGCACTCGCCCGATCTGTTGATGGTCGACGGCCACGGATACGCGCATCCGCGGCGCTTTGGCTTCGCCTGCCATCTCGGCCTCACGCTCGACCTGCCGACGATCGGCGTCGCGAAGTCGCGGCTGTTCGGCGCCGCGGACATCGTCGCCGGCCCCAGCGGGTCACGCGCTGATCTCGTCGATGACGGCGAGGTCATCGGCTCGATGCTCCGGACGCGGCAGGGCGTGCGCTCGATCTACGTCTCGATCGGCCATCGCGTCAGTCTCGCGACGGCGGACCGCTGGGCGCTCGCCTGCGCGTCGAAATACCGCGTGCCAGAGCCAACTCGGCTCGCCGATCGCCTGGCGGGCGAGGCGAAGCGCCGGATGGTGGCGGCGACGCTGGAGATGGTCATCGAACAGCGCGCCGGCGAGCGCGGCCGCTGGGAGTGGGTGCGCGAGGACGACTCGATCGTCTACCGTCACGATCTCGATCCGATGCCGTCGCACTATGGCTGCTCGTCGGAGATCATGAACCCGGCCGATGGCGAGCTGCTCGATATCATGTTGATCGATGATCGTCCGCGCCAACGCGGCGAGCGCGTGCTCGTGCAAGCGATCGACGTCCTGCGTCGGACCGACGGCGACGACAAGCTGCTGGCGTTCCCGATCGATCGCGTGCGGCCGCCGGATGACGAGGTGGTGAGTTGGCGCGAACGGATCTGGGCGTGGTGTGTCGCCCTCGGCAAGCCAGTCGTTGACTGGGGCGGCGAAGACGCCGCGCTCGCGTTGATCGAGGAGTGCAGATCATGATGCGCCACCGCGCTCTGGCGGTTTCACAACTCAGGCCCTACATCGAGCGCGCGCGCGGCTTTTCCGGCTGGACCTTCACGGACGTGAACGTGCGCCATCTCGACCCGCGGGCGCCGTGGGATTACGTCGCGATCGCCCGCGACCACGCATCGCGGGCGCGCTCGATCGTCGATCTCGGTACGGGCGGCGGCGAGCGGTTCGCCGAGATCACGGCAGGCCTCAATGCGCGCCTTGTCGCGACCGAAGAGTGGGACGTGAACGTCCGCGTCGCCACCGATCGTCTGCGTCCACTTGGTATCGATGTGCTCGGCGCCGACAGCACGCGCCTACCGTTTCGCGACGCTTCGTTCGATCTCGTGCTCGATCGCCACGAAGCACTCGATCCGGCCGAGTGCGCACGCGTCGCGACCTCCGGCGGCTTCGTGATCACGCAGCAGGTCGGCCACGATGAGTGGCCGGAGCTACGGCGCTTCTTCCCGCGCAAGACGACGTTCCCGGATCACTTTCACGAATACCAGCGCGGCTTCGTCGCCGCCGGACTCGTGATCGACGACGCGCGCTGGCACCAGGAGCGTGTCGCGTTCGCCACGCTCGGCGATCTCGTCTACATGCTACTGACGGCGCCGTGGTACGTCGGCGATCTCGATCCGGTCGCCGAGATCGACACGCTGCTGGCGCTCGACGATGCGCTGCGGACGGATGACGGCATCGTCCTCACAGAGATGCACTACATCATCGTCGCGTCGAAGCCGGCCTGAGTTGCTGCGTCGAGCGCGGGCGATGCGCTACGATGTTCGCGAAATCTCGCCTTCGGGCGCATGAAAGGACGCACGCCGGATATGCAGGAACTCCGCGACCGACTGCTCGCACTTCGCGATCGCATCGCCCATGTCATGGCGCGTCTTTGACATCCCCAAATTAGAAGCTGAAGCCGCCACGCTGGAAGCCACATCGACCGCGCCGGGCTTCTGGGACGATCCGCAATCGGCCCAGACCGTGATGCGCCGCATGTCCGCGTTGCGCGATCGCGCGACGACGTGGCGCGGCCTCGAGACAAAGGTCGCCGACCTGATCGAGCTCATCGATCTGGCCGAAGCCGAGAGCGACGACGCGACGGCGGCCGACGTCGAGCACGAGACATCCGGCATCGAACAGCAGCTCGGCGAACTCGAGTTCGAGCTGACATTCTCCGGCCCGTACGATGATCGAAACGCCATCCTGGCGATCCACGCCGGGGCCGGCGGCACGGAGTCGCAGGACTGGGCACAGATGCTGCTGCGCATGTACCTGCGATGGTGCGAAGAGCGCCGGTTCCCCGCCGAAGTCATCGACGAGATGCCCGGCGAAGAGGCCGGCATCAAAAGCGCCACGATCGAGATCACCGGCGCGCACGCCTACGGCTACTTGAAGAGCGAGCGCGGCGTCCACCGCCTTGTCCGCCTGTCACCGTTCGACTCGGAGAACCGTCGCCACACATCATTCGCGCTGATCGAAGTGCTGCCGGAGGCCGACAGCGCCGCCGAAGTGACGATCAATCCCGACGATCTGCGCGTCGATGTCTTTCGCGCCAGCGGCCATGGCGGCCAGAACGTCCAGAAGAACTCGACCGCCATCCGCATCACGCACCTGCCGACGGGCATCGTCGTGACCTGCCAGAACGAGCGATCGCAAGGCCGCAACCGCGAGTCGGCGATGCGCGTGCTGGAAGCGCGGCTGATCGAGATGGAGTTGCAGAAGCACGCCGAGGAGCAGGCGCGGATCAAGGGCGAGCACGTCAGCGCCGGCTGGAGCAACCAGATCCGCAGCTACGTGCTCCACCCGTACAAGATGGTGAAGGATCATCGCACCGGCTACGAGACCAGCGACGTGAACGGCGTGCTCGACGGCAATCTCGATGAGGCGATCAAGGCGTATCTTACGACGACGGTAGGAGAGAATAATGTCTGACGTCCGTCGGCGGATCGCGCTCGCTCTCGCCTGCGCCGCATTCGCGCTAATCGCGGCCGCGCTGCCGTTGGGCCCGATCGCTCATGCGCAACAGCCGATCGTGATTGTGTCTGATACGCCGCGCAACGACTTTCCGCGTGGCGTGACGTTCATGCTCTCGTTCACTGCGCCGTCCGCCGCGAAGGAAGTGCGCCTGCAGTATCACCTCGCGCCCGATGGCACCGGCGCATCCGCCGTCACGCAGTGCACCGGCAGCGGCACGATCAGCTGCACCTTCGCGCTGACGAGCGGCGCTGGCATCTTCATCATCCCCGGCGCCGAGATCACCTATCACTGGGAGATCGAAGACGCGGGCGGAGACAAGCTCTCGACGCGGGATGCGCTGTACGTGCAGGAGGACACGCGCTTCACCTTCAGCGAACTGCAGCGCGATAACATCACCCTGCACTACCACTCCGGCAGCGAATCGCAGGCGCGCGCCGTGCTCGATGCCACTGCCGAGACGCTGCAGAAGGTCGGCCAGCTCGAAAAAACGCAGGTCGCATTCCCTGTGAAAGTGTTCCTCTACAC